>NC_019729.1:5076748-5377031 GCF_000317475.1 Oscillatoria nigro-viridis PCC 7112 | reverse complement strand
CCAATCCTTGCTTCTTCATCTGCTTTGCTTGGAGTTCTCGGTTGTCTTGATCCAGCACTTCTAGACTTTGCCCTGTGCTGATAGTTCCGAGTAAATCTGTCCAATCGTGGCGTTTATCAGCTTCCAACCGCTCAAGGAATCCATCGATCCGATCGTCACTAGCCTGCTGCCACAGCAATTCATCTCCTTCTTTTGAGTCAATGACAACCAAATCAGACATCGCTCGGCTAGCCGCAACGTAAAGCTTGTTAAAGTAGTATTCTAACTCTACTGAATCTCTTTGACTATTAGCGTCAAAGTTCCATACAAAGTTCGCATTGTTTTCTTGAGCCAACTCATGCCCAAATTTGTATAGGATGACCAGCGGGAACTCCAGGCCCTTTGCTTTGATGGCACTGTATACGTTCTCTGGCGTTTTTCCCTCGTTGGCTTGTGGAAATAATTCCAAAAGAATTTCATCACTTTTGATATAGTCAATTTCCCCGCCAGCTTCACAGGGTAGGATAAAAATCGGCTTATTGTCGATATGGCTTTTTAAATCGTCTAACGAGAGATTCTGACCAAAAATAAACTTTTGCGGTTTAGAAAAACTGTCTTTTTTTTGCCACGGAGTTTGTGGCTTAATGTCAGGTAGCTCGAAACGAACACAGCGCCACAATTGGATTAAATTGGTCACTTTAACGATAGATGAGCTAGAGCGATAATTAACTTGTAGCTCCTTAAAATTCATCTTTAGATTAAGTTTACTTGCTGGATCGAGCCTCATTACAACTTCGTTGTAAAACAATGCCCCGACGCTATCCCAACGAAATCCAGTAGGGTTTAAGGTTTGAAAAGGATCGCCAGCAAAGGTAAAGGGTAGGACAGAAACATAGTTAAATCCAAAATCATATTTAGAAAAAACAGAAAGCTTGACGATGAGTTGCAGTTCTAGTCTCGTAAAATCTTGAGATTCATCGCAAAAAATTGCAGTGTATTCAGAAGAGAAATATTTCCGTTCGAGAACTATTCTAATTAAGTCTTGATCGTCCCAGTAGCCCTTATCTTCAATTAGCCTTTCATACCATTTCCAAACCGTTTCATAAATTCCTTTGAATGTATCTTCTGGAATCTTGCGTTGTTCCTCGCGCGGTAATTCCTTATAATCGTCTTCGTTTATATATCCATCAAGAGAGTAGCCTTTAATCAAAGTTCTAATAATGTACCAGCATCGCCCTGCTGAGTAGCGTTTATTTCTTGCTTCTGGCAGTGGAGAATCTTTATAAAGCTGTCGAAACTGGTTATAAGAAATGTATTTTTCTGGTTTAAATCTGTCGTATTCTGTAGATGGTAAAAAATTTAATAAAAATTTCTGGAATGGTTGAAAAAAGGGTTCTACATCTGGTATTTCTGCTTCTGGCTTTCCTCTCTCTAATAAAAATTTATGATGAGATTTTAAAAGGCTTTGCACTGAATCTTTAGCTACCTTGAGCAAACTCTCGCTGTAAGTTAGAAAAAGAGGGTGTGGCTTTTCATAAAAATCATATCCTCCTGCTTGACAAGAGTTCCAGTGGCGATCGCAGTAATCAGCAAAAAGGTGGAATAACATTGTAGATTTACCACTCCCAGCTCGTCCATTGATAAACATCGGTAGGGAGGGTTTTTGTGGAGTTGAAATAGATTCTAAAATTTGTTCTTCTTCCACTGAGAGAGCTAGATTTGATTCGTCATCTTTTTCAATAGCTAGCCAACTTTCAAAATCTAATAGTAGGTATGCTGGATAAGAACGTCGTGCTAGGCAAGTTAGCTCATCCATACTCAATTGAGCCGGAAGATTATTAACATTTTCACCAAAGTCGGGAAGATCGATCGCCTCTACTACTTCTCTTATAGGGTCATCCGATGGTTTTTCAAGAAAAGGAGCAAGCAAAAATAAAATTTTTCTAGAGGACGTATCTTCAGTAGCAATAGTTTCGATCCTACTAAACAAAATCGATAACCCTTCCCTGTTGCTATATAACTTTACACGAGAGCAACTTGTGCTTTCATCTTCCACATCATTTTGACTAATAATCTCGAGAATAATATTTTTGAAAGTTTCCCGTCGGTCTTTGATTTTCTCTTGTCCGCACTTTTTCAACCATTGTCCGCTTTCGTAAATCACCAAGTCTTGAGAGTCTTTACTCCAGCTAGGTAGCTCTAGCCAGACTAACAGATCGTTTGGAAGAGGCTCGCGTTTGTTTGGCTGTTGACAAACCGATTCTTTTTGTTTATTTAGCCATTCCTTAATCTCATCATCATTCAGTAATGGCTCTAACTTGTCTTGACCAAATTTTTGACGTTTATTTTTGTCTGTAAATTCTTCATACTCTTGACTTTTTCGCTCCAGAATATTTAGTAAGCAGAGAATCTTCTCATTATCTACCTCTTCGATCTTTGCTAATAACCTGTATTTCCCTATTCTTCGCTTCCAGTAAGGATAAATTGGATCGAAGAGATCTAACACTTCGGAGTTATCATAAAGTTCAGTGATTTTAGGTTTAATATAATACTTTTCAGCGTTATCCTGGCACTGCTGTGTAATATAGATATACATAAGCTTTGGGAAAGTTCTTTGGTAAGTATTCAGGTAGTAGCTGACAAAATACCTATACGGCGAATCAAAGACAACTCGTAAGTTCCGCATAGCTAGTAGACATCCCCGAAAGAATACCTTCAACCCTTGCCCTGTCTGGGCTGAGAGCGAATTTCCGGAGATATCTAGTAACTATATCACATTTGCAGTATGATACCAAAGTCTGTGCAGAGGCTTTTCCTAGTTGCGCGATTACTTTGGGATTACCCTGCAACACCAGAGAAACACGATCTGTGTCGAAAATCCACGAACAACATAAGCATCCAACACTTCGTTGCGGCTGACTAAAACTAAGAATTCTATATAGTGCAGCACTTCCTGTTTCAGAGAATCTGGCAACTTGACTAGACTTTCTAGGATGGTGGTTTCTACCATTAGATAACCTCTCGATCCATAAACTTATGATAACAATTGCCAGTTAAGCTGCTCGATCGCATTGGGGACACCAGGAAGAGTCTAAAAATCACAATTGTAATTTTTTACATTTTAGGATATCTTAGAAAGGTACTCCGTCAATGTGGCGTTATGAGCAGGATAACGATCGATGTAACAGACGAACAGCACCAGCAAATTAAGGCAATGGCGGCTGTGCTGGGCAAATCTATTAAAGAGTTTGTACTCGAAAGGCTGTTTCCTTCTAACGATCGAGAGGAAGAACAGGCTTGGCAGGAACTCAAAGAACTGCTGAGGGAGCGCATAGCGGAAGCCGAACGCGGCGAAGTATCGGCTAAGACATTCAGCCAGGTTTTGGAAGAGAAGCTGGCGGCGATGGGAAAAGTGTAATGCCATCCTACGAACTCACCTCCTACGCAGAAGAGGATTTAGCAGATATTATCGAGTACACCGTTAACAATTACGGCATAGCCCAGGCGCGAGATTACGTTGCTGCGCTGGAAACCTGTGCTGAAAACCTTGCGGGTAGCCAGGGCTTCTATCGGGATCTGAAAAACATTCATCCCCGTTTGCGCGTAACCCGATGTCAGCACCATTATATTTTTGGCATCATGAGATCGGGAAGTCTGATGGTGGTTGTTGCTATTTATCACGAGCGGATGGATGTGCTGCAACGCCTGAGAACGCGCTTGAAAAACCCACAAGAAGGATAGCTGCGATCGCCCTTTAAAGAAAATCGAATTTCACTACAATAAATCCCGATCGCCTGGAAAAAGCCGGACTGCTATATCGAGAACCCTGTCCGAGCGATCGGCGGGGCACCTATGCCGTGCTGACTGAGGCATGATTGGCAATCCAACAGCAAATGTGGACGGTTTATGCTGAGGGAATTGCAGAATACTTTGGCTGTCACCTGGACGATCGAGAACTTCAGGTGATGCAGCGAGTGCTGAAGCGAATGCTTGCCGGAGTAAGTCGGTAAGGGCGAGAGTGGCGATCGAAGTAGCTGCGGAAGCAGAGCAAGTTGCTAGTATATCAATTAAGATCGATCGCCCCTATTTCTCCTCAGTCCGTGCAGGCGGACTTTGTTTGACAAGAAGCGATTTCAATCGCCGAGTTTCTGTCTATTCCCCCGCCAAATCAGCTCTAAATTTCTCAACAACTCGATTCAACTCAACCGAATGAGAAGCCTTAAATAAAATCAGATCGCCCGGTCCGACAAACTCCATTAAATGCCTTGCTAAATCTTCGTGGGAATTCTCCCTCGCAATATCTTCTACCTCCACAAGAGGCAAACCCGCCGCACCCGCAGCCATCGCCGCCGCTTCCTCAAAATCAGCAAAAACAAACAAAGCATCCAGATGCAAATCTCGCGCCGCCCTTCCCACTTGTCGGTGAAATTCGATCGCCCTGTCGCCCAATTCCTTCATCGTCCCCAACACCGCAATCCGGCGCTTTCCAGGAGTATCTGCTAACAGTCTCAGGGCCGCCAACATCGACTCCAAACCAGCATTGTAAGTCTCATCCAAAATTACAATATCCTGCGGCAAATCGTAGCGGCGCGCCCGTCCATCCGGTAACTGCACAGACAAACCTTGCTTTAAAACTTCCCAATCAATACCTAAAACTTTTCCTACCGCCAAAGCCGCCAAATAATTTACAGCATTGTGGCGTCCAGGCAGCGGCAGCGGCAATTCTACACCTTCTACTAACATGGTATCATGGTTAAGCAATTGTCCGCACAAATCCCCGCCTTCTAAACCGTAAGTTAAAGTTTTTCCCTGCCAAACTTTGGCCGCAGTTGCGATTAATCTGTCACAATCGTGATTGAGAATAGCAACGCTATCAGCAGGCATTTCGGCTAACAGTTCGCACTTTGCTTGGGCGATCGCCTCTTCCGAACCCAATCGCCCGATATGCGCCGTTCCTACATTAGTAATTACCGCCACAGTAGGACGCGCCATTTGCGACAGCAGCGCAATTTCGCCACTGCCGCGCATTCCCATTTCAATCACAGCATAATTGTGTGCCGGCGAAAGCTCCAACAAAGTTTTTGGTACGCCAATTTCATTGTTGTAGTTATATTGAGTTTTAAGAACATTTCCCTTCGTTGACAAAACCGCCGCAATTAACTCTTTAACAGTAGTTTTACCTACAGAACCAGTAACAGCAACTATAGGTATACTGAATTGGTCGCGCCACCAACGGGCGATCGACTGATAAGCTTTTAAAGTATCGTCAACGCGCAACAGCGGAAAATTAGGCAATTCCTCTTGCCAATGTCGATCGACAATCGCCGCAATCGCCCCCAAATCCCGGGCTTTTGCTACAAATTGATGGCCGTCAAAATTCTCTCCCCGCAGCGCCAAAAATACTTCACCCCCCTCAAGAGTGCGCGTATCTGTGGCAATACCTGTCCCTAAATCTGTCAAAACGCCCTCAGACACAGCAGGCAAAGGTACAGTTAAAATTTCAGCAAGTTGGGCCATACTTACGCGACAAACCATAACCAGCACTCACAGTTCAAATAATTATTTTCACAGCTAATTCTACCCCGCTCAACCTCAAATTTAACTGACAGCGGGCTGCGAATCGGGATTGACCTCGATCGTCCTAATACTAAATCGTCCGCCCACCAATAAATTATCCCGTACCCACCTACAATCTTTACCAATACTTTACAAAGTCGATGGTGATTTAAGGCCTTGCTAATTACCAACAATTCATGTAATGCTGGTGTTGATAAATAGTTTAACTAAGCAAAAAATATCGATCGGCTTAAGCTGCTGACAGCTTCTACCCCTAAGCCTCATCCGGCGAGAAGCTCGGTTGACTCAATTGTTGCGCTTCATCGGCCAATTTATCCAGCTCATAGCGCTGAAAGCTACTGCCCCAGCCTCGGAGGGTTAACCACAGTGAACGACTACAACAGACAGAGTTACGAAGAAGAACAGCTACTTTACAAGCACTGGCTGGAGTTGGTACAGCGAGAGCAGCCGGCCGAACTCATCAGCCGCTTTCGCACTTTGTTTATCCAGGGTACCGGATATCCCGATCGCTCCGTCGCCGACGCACTCGAAAAAATAGCAGCCTCAGAACACGCGGAACAAGAATTCAAATACATCCTCAACCGCTGCTGCCACATCCTGATCAACCGCTGGCAAACTTACCCCAGCAAGCAAGCAGCCATCCCTGAATTGATCGCTCTGTTTGAAGAAGCGCCCAAAATATTATTTGGATACAATCGATCGCGGAGGGGAGGCTCCATCCCCAAATTAGTAAATCTATTTACCGAAAGCGAACAGTACCTCACCCTCCAACGCTTAGCCAAAGTCATAACTCACGGCAATGAAGATAGCAGCAACAGCAAAACCCCTGCTACCCTTGCCCTCGGAACCTTAATTCCCCGCTACCCTTACCTCTACAAACACTGCCTCCTCAGCGACGACAGCACCTACGAACAGCAAAAAATCATTAAAAAAATCCAAGCTCAAAAGCAGCAGCAATTTGAGATCGAGCTCTCACAATATGTCGCTCACCAAGTGAGGAAAGCCCACATAGCGCGTCGGGAAACCTCCCTTTCCTTCGGCAGAAATATACAGCTTATAAAAAATCCGACCCTGTTGACCGACCCGGAACTATTCTTTGCCCTCAAGCAATTTGTCGGAAAAGTACAAGGAGCCGATACCTACAGAGAGCTAGCGGGCCGTTTCACGGCGAACGCCAGCACACATCAGTCCTACCGCTCCTTTAAAGACGACTTGTACGAATACCTGATTTCTTCTGTCACCGATGAGCGCTACGGCAAACGTCTCTTTAACGAAAAGTTGTATAAGCAACTACAAAATACCCTGCCCCACAGCGACGATCAGAAGTTTAACGAATTTTTAATGATTAGAACTTGCAGCCAGTTATTGAACTTTTTAGTAGTAGAGAGTCCTGTGCGCCCCAACCACTTTGTCTTCATCGACCTGATCTCAAACCTCGGACCCACCCAAACCACTGGTTTGCTACTGAAAATCGTACTAATTTGCGGCAAAGTCAAGCCCTACCTAGAAAAGCGGCTGGCAATTTTGTTCGGTCACTACGAAGGCAGTACCCGAGAAGGCGTGGTGTGGTTAGTCAAAGCCCTGGAAAACGTGAACCTAGCTTTGAGTACCAACTTTGGCAAGGTGGATGTATCTTTCCTGCGGTGAGAGGGCGCGGCATAACTTTCTCTGCTTCCAATGCAGGCAAAACATCGCACCGATCGACCAGGTTTCTGAATACCCTAAAAGTTTTACCTTTAATTAGAACGACTTAATTAACTCCTCAAACCTACTCAAAAGACGCTATTCTATGTTAAAGTACCAAGTGTGAATCAGATTCAGTTGCAGGCTTTGTTCATTGCTACAGAATTGTCTAAAAACTTGCCCTTCTGTATCGGCAGGGGACTCTCCGAAACTGAAATCTTCGCACTGTCTAAATTTTGGAGTTATTCCTCATGTCGATATACGTCGGTAACTTATCCTACCAAGTTACCCAAGAAGACATCACCACCGTCTTCGCCGAATACGGAACCGTTAAGCGAGTACATCTACCTACCGACAGAGAAACCAGTCGCCCCCGCGGCTTCGGTTTTGTAGAAATGTCCACAGATGCAGAAGAAGATGCAGCCATTAGTGCTCTCGACGGAGCAGAGTGGATGGGTCGCGACCTCAAAGTTAACAAAGCTAAGCCCCGCGAAGATGAAGGCGGCCGGGGTGGCAACCGGGGCGGCGGCCCTGGAAAATTTGGTCGCGCAGGAGGCGGCGGCGGAGGACGTTATTAATTTCCTCCGATCGAGATTTGAGATTGGAGAGTTGAAATTGGCGCGAGAGCTCACCTAGCTCCGAACCACTTCCGGCCGTTCCGAAAAACCTATGCTCTTCAAGTTTCCATATCTACCGGATTAAATATACCAAAAAGCCAAGGGCCTAACCCTTGGCTTTTTGGTATGAAAGTTGACGGTATGAGTCTCAAACCGGTTGGGCGAATCCGTTGCAGTACCGTCAGTTTCTAATCGTCAGGTTCGATGCTGCTGCTCAATCCGTGATTGTTGAGCGTTTCAGCGTAAAACTCAGCGTGTTCGAGAGCGCAAACAATCACCAATCCCATCCCGTTAGTATGGGCTTCCATCATCACATTTACCGCCTGTGGCTGAGTCAGACTCGGTACCGTCGCCATCAATGTCTGCACCACGTACTCCATAGGATTGAAATCATCATTGTGCAGCAGAACGCGGTAGCGCGGTGCAAGCTTGCGGACTGTGGAAGGCTTTTGAATAATTTCGACAGACACTAATCTATACCTCCTGACTTGTAAAATGTTAAAATTTGTCAACAATCTTGAGCCGGATTCCTCCGCTGTGCAAGAGTATGTCACTTTCAGCTATTTTATTGAAATCTGAAAATTCAGACAAGGCAGCCCCTTGCTCGATCGCAAGCTGTGAACCCAAAACCAAACCCGCAGGGGGTGTCCTGGGCCCTGGGCAACCACCTTCCTAGCGCCATAATATTAGAAAGGCGAGATCGATTAAAAATAACAAACTACTACCTGTTGAGTCTCCAGAACTGAGGGAACCTTATATGAAACGCAAACCTAAATCCTACAACGACAGATTCAGCGGCGACCCATCCCGAGGAGATGAAGACTCCGACTACTCCGGCTCCTTTGGCGGACAGTCGCGGCGTCAACCTCAGTCCGGCAAACCCTCTTTCCTCAATTCCGCCACCCTAGGGATTTTAACAGCCGTCTTTATTCTGGGAATTGGGATTGGCATTGCCTTTAGCTCCACAGCTACAATTAGCCCAGAGAACGTAGCCTCCCGCGAATTTATCGATCGCAGCGCCCCGAACCCAGAACTTTGCGTGCAGTTTGGAGCAAGCGCGATGGTGACAGATATGCGCCTCTACGTCACCCTCAACCCCTTCAACGTCTACATCTCGCAGCCGAGTATGCGCCCCGGATGCGTGCTGCGAACCAATAACTGGGCAATTCTCGAACAAAGAAAACTCATCAGCCAAAACCAAGTGCGAGAGTGCAAAAATCGCATGAACACCTTTGGCTTCACCGGCCCCCTGGAAGCTCAACCGGAAATTAACTGTATCTACCAAAACGACGGCGCTAAAAACCTGTTCCTCAACCAACCGGGTTCGATAGCTCCAACTACTGAAGGTCAAAATTTCTAAATCCCCGATATAGCGGTTTTCAGTTGAGTCAATTTACAGATATGCGGTAGGACTTAGGCTTTGCCTGAGTCCTTACTTTATTTCAGAGAATGGAAAACTCCTCTAAGGAGCGTCTATTAAATAATTTCCCTTTTTTCTTGTGGGATGGGCCGATTCCGCCCGTCCTTTCCGGGCGGGCGGAATCGGCCCATCCCACAACAGTCATGAAAAGTGGATTTTATTTAATTCTCATCCCTAAGAAAATATTGAACGAAGAGGTTCGAGAGAAGACTTCCTTCTTCCTTATTCCCTCCTCCTTCTGCTTCAAAAACCTAACTGGGGGAAATCTTCGGTTAACTGAACTTGCAAAATTTGACCGGGTTGAATCGTAGCAGGTTGAGGAGCAGCGACGTAAGTTGTAGCAACACCACCGGCTGCTCCCGCCAACAAACCGATACCGGAAAAGCCGCTCAGCAAGAACAAAGCTAAGCCACCAATACCAGTATTTCGCAACAAACTGCGATCGGAAGGCTGTTGCCGGCGGCCTCCCACGGGTTCTGAGCGAGCCAAGAGAGGGATATTGCGGCCGTTGAGACTAATAGCTTCGACCACAAATCGACTGCCGAGGTTCGTTGTTTCAAACCGACCGATGACCGGCGTATTAGCAGGTACGATCGTATTGCCGCGACTGTCGAAAATTCCCCCTTGCAGCAGCAGCACTTCCTCTCGGCTGGGCTTCGCACGGGCAAGGCGCAAAGCCCGATCGCCGGGGTATAGCAAACTGAGCTCCGTGCCCGCCGGCAACAAAACATTCGCCCCAGCCGCAGCCTGCAAAGGAGCATTAGATCGTCCGCGAGGAAGCGGTTCCCCAAAAGTAAGCGTCCGCTGTTCCGGCGCTGCGGCAGCCCTTATTTGAGGAACGCCGTGGGGTAGAGCAGCAGCTTGTACCCCACGGCGTTCCTCAAGGCGAACATTGACTAAAGGCACTGTTATCGGCTGGATTTGGTCATTGGGAGTTGGCGGCTGCGAAGAATTTGTAGCGGGATTCAGGGAAGTAGGAGGCTCAGCTCGATCGACCTCTGTGGCAGCAGTTGAGTTGGAATCTGTCGGCGGCTGGTTTTGCGGTACTTTTCTTGCAGGCTGGGGTTGAGTTTCGGAAGTTTCCATAATTGGAGTCGGTTCGATCGAAGGACGCAACACCCAGCGATTTTCTACCCCGCTTCTTTGGAATTGAACTTGCCCTGCCCTGAAACCGACTCCAGGAGCCAAATTGACCAGAATTCTCGCCGTCCCCGGTTGAAGTTGAGTCACCCCCACAGAACGCACTCTGCCTTGCGGGTATAGCTGAGTTGCATCTACTCCGATCTCAGTATTGGGTAAATCCACAGCAATCTGAGACGGGTTGAGTAGAGAATATTTGGGGGTTGTTCCCTCTGGGAGAGTAATTTCTAGCTGATTTGTCGCCGGATCGAATTGCCAACTTGTGACTGTAGAAGCATTTGCTCGTTCCAGTGTTGCGGGCACTGATGCAACTGCGGCGACGGCTGCTAGACTCAGACTCAGTGACTCGATCGCAAACAATCCCGCTGGTAGAGAATTAACAGTCAATTTTTGTAAGTCTGCCCAAAATTTTCGCGGTAATTTTTTGTATGGCATGGCTGCTGGGTGAAATTTTCGATCTGAAATAGATTATGGATGGGAAAATTTTGCCTTCGGATGACGCTGAAAGTTTAGCATTATTGCGATATGAAAAATTTAACTAAATGGAAATTATTGCGATCGCGCTTCGTTATTAACAACAAGTGGTGTCAGGTTAGACAAGATGAAATAGAATTGCCAAACGGACAAATTATAGACGATTTTTTTGTTAATGTCCGACCCAATATCGCCCTAGTATTTGCCACGACAGAGCAGCAAGAACTTGTATTAGTGCGCCAATACAGGCACGGAGTCGGCGAAATTTTGCTGGAACTGCCTGCCGGATCTTTCAATCCTGCTGAAGAAAGCGGGAAATCGGCAGCGGCCAGAGAACTTGCCGAAGAAACGGGATATGTTGCTGAAGAAATTTTGGAACTAGCAACCTTATATGATAACCCCGTAAAAGACACCAATTCTATATACCTATACTTTGCTAAAAATGTCAAGCTTGCCAGCAAAGTAGAATTAGATATTACAGAAGATATTGAAGTAGTTTTAGTTCCCATTTCCGAAGTTTTAGTGAAAATAAAAAGGCGAGAAATTTGTGTATCAGGAAGCATCGCAGCTATTTTTTTAGGATTAGAATTTTTGAATAAACAGCGGTAAGGTGCTGTGTGAATGGAACCTTACACGCTGTTTTTTGTGATGCTTTTCTCAAGAAGAAAGAGTGAGAAAATCGAGAGAAGTCAGAGAATTATCGGCCCCAAAAACCTGAGCCAAAACCTGACCAGTCGCCGCCACTTGCAGCAGCGTGGCATTCGCCGTAGACTGAATTTGCAACGAGTCAAAACTCAAGCCACCAGCCAGAACAAACTTATCACTTCCTACAGAAAAATTGAGCACAGTATCCAAACCGCCATTAGCGCTTAACACCAAACGATCGTTCCCCATACCCCCAATCAAAGTATCATCTCCCCCATCGCCAAACAGCCAGTCATCCCCAACACCTCCGTTGAGAATATCCCTATCTTTCCCGCCGTTGAGGGTGTCATTACCCTCATCGCCGTTAAGAGTATCTTGACCCTCATTGCCGTATAACAAATCATCGCCGCTGCCACCATTAATACAGTCTTGCTGAGTGCCAAAACCCACAGCGCCTCGCAGATTTTCCCCGCGATCGCCAAAAATAGTATCGTTACCCTCATCGCCGCACAAAATATCGCTGCCCGAGTCGCCGTACATCAAATCGTTGCCCGCATCTCCCTGTACCAAGTCGTCATCCTTGCCACCGCGAAGGGTATCGTTACCCAAACCCCCGCTGAGAGAATCGGAACTCTCACCCCCGCCCTGAAAATCATTCCCCTCTCCCCCAAATAGCAAGTCGCGGCCATCCACATCGGACACTAACTGGTTTTGCAAACCACCGTAAAGCGAATCGTCCCCCTCATCCCCGACAATGGTATCCGAACCGAGTTCGCCCCAAATCCTGTCGCTGTCTTTGCCACCGTAAACTAAGTCATTAGCTTTGCCGGCAAAAATGCTATCGTTACCGCTGCCACCGCCGATGAGATCGCCGGTGTCGTTGCCGAAAATTAAATCGCCTTCATCCGTGGCAACTGTACTGCCCGGTTGAGTGCCGTAGTCGCCGATGATGGTGTCGGAACCTTGATTGCCGTAGAGAGTATCCGAGTCAGTTTCGCCAAAAATGCGATCGCCCGCTTTGCCTCCAAACACCACATCCCGTCCGCTGCCACCAATCAAGGTGTCGTCTTGTTCTTGGCCGTTAAGTAAGTCGTTGCCATTGCCTCCTGTCAGCAAATCGAAGCCGTCGGGGTCGCTATCGAGGGAGTTGTGAACGCCGCCGAACACAGAATCGTTTCCGCTGTCGCCGGTCAGGGTGTCTGGGCCTTTGTCACCCCAAATCAGGTCGTCTTGTTTGCCACCGTAGGCGATGTCGCCAGCTTTGCCGGAGTAAACGGTGTCGGAACCTTGGTTGCCTGCAATGGCATCGCCTGAATCACCGCCGAAAATCAAGTCGCCGTCGTGACCGGTCAAGTCGATGTTGTTGCCGTTGTCGCCGACTATGGTGTCGCCACCGCGATCGCCGTACAAGGTGTCTCCATTGCGATCGCCAAAAATGCGATCGCCTGCTTTGCCGCCGAATACGACATCGCGATCTTTGCCTGAGTAAACGATGTCGTTGCCCTTACCGGCTGCTATGTAATCTGGCTGTTGTTCGCCGTATATGATATCGCTGCCTGCTTCACCTAACACTGTGTCGTCGCCGCGTCGGGAGAGAAACAGTTGGTTGGTTTGGTTTCCTGTTAAGGAATCGTTGGCCTCGGTTCCGAGAATTGTGTTTTGGATGTCGGTGAGTTGGGCGGCGTTGGAGTCGAAGTTGAGTAGGGGCTGTGGCTGGGGGGGGATCAATGCGATCCCAGGCTGCTGGGGCAGTGGTTGACAACCGCAACCGGTATCGGGTTCGGGTACTGGGTTGAATCTGGGGGTTGGTGTGGGCGCGGGTGTTGGTGTGGGTGTTGGTGGTGTTGGTGTTGGTGGTGTTGGTGGTGTTGGTGGTGTTGGTGGTGTTGGTGGTGTTGGTGGTGTTGGTTCCGGGGCTGGTATCGGCGCGGGTGTGGGTGTTGGTGGTGTTGGGGCTGGTGTGGGTGGTGTGGGTGTTGGTTCCGGCGCTGGTGTTGGTGTTGGGGCCGGTGTGGGTGGTATGGGTGTTGGTTCCGGCGCTGGTGTTGGTGTTGGGGCCGGTGTGGGTGGTATGGGTGTTGGTTCCGGCGCTGGTGTTGGTGTTGGTGGTGTGGGTGGTGTGGGTGTTGGTTCCGGCGCTGGTGTTGGTGTTGGTGGTGTGGGTGGTGTGGGTGTTGGTTCCGGTGTTGGTGTTGGTGTTGGTGTTGGTTCGTTCGGGAGAATGGCAGACACAGTAGCGCTGGCGGGGCTGGTAGCGCCCTGGTTGTCTGTAGCGCTGTAGGTGAAATTTGCTGTTGTAAAGTTGGCGGTCGATTGGAAAAATAATTGCTTAATGTCAGCAGGTGTCAGAATTTGACCGGCGGTGACAATCCGGCCGCCAGTATCGGGATTGCCTAAAAATATCAGCCCTTCATTTGCTGGTGGGAGGGTGTTGATGGTGAAGGATGCGATCGACCCGTCGGGGTCGCTTCCTCCGAGTCCTGCGATCGCCAAAGTGCTGCTGGGGGCAATTTCGAGGTTGACGTTGCTAGCTATCGGTGGTTGGTTGGCGGGAGTCGGAGTCGGAGTCGGTGGGGGTGGGGGAGTCGGGGCAACGGCGATGCTGGTGGTAACAGTTGCGCCGGGCTCGCTGCCGTTGTTGTTGGCAGGATTGGGGTCTGGACTCGTTGAGGTGCTGCTAGCAGTGTTGGCGACGGTGCCGCCGGTGACGGGAACTGCGAAACTGACGGTTCTGTTGGCGCTGGCGGCGCTGGCTAGGGATGGGATCGCCGTCCAAGTCACAATACCTGTAGTTCCGTTGTAACTTCCGCCGTCCGACACGCTGACTCCTGTTAACCCCGGAACAATGCTGTCGGCGATCGCCACATTGGTTGCTGCACTCGGCCCACTGTTAGCCGCCGTAATTGTGTAGGTGACTGTCGAGCCTGCCGCCGCAGTAGCGGGCCCGGTTTTCACCGTCACTACATCAGCGCTATCGGCGATGCTGGTGGTAACAGTTGCGCCGGGCTCGCTGCCGTTGTTGTTGGCAGGATTGGGGTCTGGACTCGTTGAGGTGCTGCTAGCAGTGTTGGCGACGGTGCCGCCGGTGACGGGAACTGCGAAACTGACGGTTCTGTTGGCGCTGGCGGCGCTGGCTAGGGATGGGATCGCCGTCCAAGTCACAATACCTGTAGTTCCGTTGTAACTTCCGCCGTCCGACACGCTGACTCCTGTTAACCCCGGAACAATGCTGTCGGCGATCGCCACATTGGTTGCTGCACTCGGCCCACTGTTAGCCGCCGTAATTGTGTAGGTGACTGTCGAGCCTGCCGCCGCAGTAGCGGGCCCGGTTTTCACCGTCACTACATCGGCGCTATCGTTCGTGATAGTGGTGGTGACTCGCGCCTCCGGACTGCTGCCGCTGTTGTTGGCGGGTACGGGATCGATCGTGTTGCTGCTGCTGAATACACTGTTTGTAATAGCGCCGAGTGTAGTTGGGGCGGTAACGGTTACGGTACGGGTGGCGCTGGCCCCTACAGGTAAATTCGGAATAGTTGGCCAGGTTACCAGTCTCGTTGTCTCGTTGAAAGTGCCGCCGCCGTCGGCACTGCCAAATACTGCCCCTCGGGGCAGTTGGTCTTCAAGCAGCACGTTTTCGGCCGGGTTCGGGCCGTTATTTACTGTCGTAATTGTGTAAGTAATGGGGCTGCCGGGTGCCGCAGCGGGCGGGCCTTTTTTCGTTGTCGCAACATCTGCTGTAGTAAGCGGCACGTCTATAGTTTGGATCGACAAAGTGCGAACGTCGTGAATATTTGTTGCGTCTCCCGTTGAACCAGCAAAACCAAATTTGAATGTTGGCGGGATGGGCCCGTTTATTGCCTCTAAATCGCCAATGTCGATAATAGTCTCGCCCACATCTGTAAACGAACCATTATTGTTGAGATCGAAGCTAACAGTAAGCTGACGACTGTTGGGCGTTTCAAAAGTGGGAGGTTCCAAAATAACTTGAACTCTTCTTCTGGCTGGTTCGCGAGTGGTAGTAATGGCGTTGATCGGCGGAGTTACGGGATTGGGAATATTATCTATTCCCCCCGGCACAAAGTTAGAAGTTAAAAACTGATATTCCCTAGCTTCGCTACCTCGAAGCGTTACCGAGTCTGGTCTAATCCCTCCCGGAATTCCACCTACACGCCCTTCATTTTGAGTTGAAAAATTTCCGAATTCATCAAATCCAATTCCTAAATAACCTCCGAGTAAACCGGACTGATTGTCGTCTGTATTTTGGGCGTAGCCGAGAGAACCTCCATAGCCTCCAGCTTTTGTTGGCGTCACAGTACCGTCAATTAAAAAGAAATTTATGCCGTCCCCTGTCAAATTACTGGGTAAATTCGGACGTGCAGTGCCGTTGTAGGCAAATATATCGAAGACAATTTTAAGGCCGCTGCTGGCTGGTACTGGACTGTTATAGATGGCAAAAGTAGATTGGTCAAAACTTCTTGAAGTTAATCTCAAAGCCCCGCTGCCGATCGGGTCGATGTTCAAACCCGGAAAACTCTCCGTTCCGGTTCCTGCTGTTAAAGCGGGAGCGTCTGTCGTGCCGCTGACCCCAGATATCCAAGGCCCTATTAGACTTGCATCTTGAAAACTTTCATCAACTAAAGTAATGAGGACAGCGCTGTAAGTTTCCTGCGTTTTTGTTTCAAAGGCTATTGCGGTTTTTACTCGTCCTGCTGTAACATTTAATTGCCAGTTTCCTCCTAATTTTGCACTGCCAATTAAATTGTTGGAAGCCGCTATATTTGCGCCTGTTAATTCTCTCAGCTTCTGCACGAAAGCAATCCCTGATTTTCCCGCCCCAACCCTGCACGCTAATAATAAAATATCGGCTTTTTCGCTTAAGGCATTTCCCCACTGCTGCAAATGCCGATCGTACTTTGGTAAGTTTTCATCCTTCAGTAAAGTTGACCCCAGTTGCACGGAAGCTTCATTGCCGTGAGCAACTATCTGAAGGCTGGCAATTAAGCTGCGTTTAGCTAGAATCTCGGTAATTTGTTCTACTCCGTCCAGAGTTTTATCGAGGACAATTATCTCTGTCCCCGGTTTGACTCCGTTGGCAAGATGCTGATAATTATCTACCCTCGGGTCGATGCAAACTAAATGTTTTTTATGTTTAGTCTTGACGCTCCGACTCGCTTTTGTTAAACAGGAAATATCGCTCGCCAGATCGCCGACTAAGGACGCCCCAATCAAAGAAGGTTTTAGGCAGTCGGTGTCGCGGCGATCGGAACTTGATTTGTGAATTGGCGAAGAGTAGTTGCACCATAAATTTTTCATGAGTTACATAGCTCCTTGATTTCTCAATTGTCAATCTTCAGTGGTAGATATTATTGTTAATTGCTAATGGAAAATTTCTAATTGCTAATTTCTCGACTTCGCATAATTAACAAGTTCTATTTACTGCGATTTTTTTTTGAGCGACATCTTCCGAAAGTAGCAGTTCGCTATATTTACCCGATCGATCAGGGGTTTTTTAGCCAATTCAGACGTGGTACTAAATTGTTTTACGACAAAAAAATGACACGATGTACGAAAATATACCTGGCTGTGCGATATTTTTTGCCTAAAAGCAGTTTATAATCGTTCATTTTTGTAGTAAACACTGGTTGATTTACAAGATTTTTGTTAAGACTTAAGTCCTTATCAAAAACAATTTTGATGGATCAATTGACCGACCTTCAGATATATTTTTTTTACACTTAAAAAATGGTTGTAACTTTTGTAGTTATCACTTTTTTGTTTTGATCGGTAATAAATTAGTCACTGATAACCAATTTGATGGTCGTCAGCAAGTCAAATCAGCCAATAATTAACCATCGGAAATTTTTGGAATTTTACATATTTAAAAACTCGGCTTGTTAAACAAACCGAGTTGCTAGAATTTTAGGAAAAATGCAGCGGATTCAATGCGCTTTGGTCTCAAGAAGAAAGAGTGAGAAAATCGAGAGAAGTCAGAGAATTATCAGCCCCAAAAACCTGAGCCAAAACCTGACCAGTCGCCGCCACTTGCAGCAGCGTGGCATTCGCCGTAGACTGAATTTGCAACGAGTCAAAACTCAAGCCACCAGCCAGAACAAACTTATCACTTCCTACAGAAAAATTGAGCACAGTATCCAAACCGCCATTAGCGCTTAACACCAAACGATCGTTCCCCATACCCCCAATCAAAGTATCATCTCCCCCATCGCCAAACAGCCAGTCATCCCCAACACCTCCGTTGAGAATATCCCTATCTTTCCCGCCGTTGAGGGTGTCATTACCCTCATCGCCGTTAAGAGTATCTTGACCCTCATTGCCGTATAACAAATCATCGCCGCTGCCACCATTAATACAGTCTTGCTGAGTGCCAAAACCCACAGCGCCTCGCAGATTTTCCCCGCGATCGCCAAAAATAGTATCGTTACCCTCATCGCCGCACAAAATATCGCTGCCCGAGTCGCCGTACATCAAATCGTTGCCCGCATCTCCCTGTACCAAGTCGTCATCCTTGCCACCGCGAAGGGTATCGTTACCCAAACCCCCGCTGAGAGAATCGGAACTCTCACCCCCGCCCTGAAAATCATTCCCCTCTCCCCCAAATAGCAAGTCGCGGCCATCCACATCGGACACTAACTGGTTTTGCAAACCACCGTAAAGCGAATCGTCCCCCTCATCCCCGACAATGGTATCCGAACCGAGTTCGCCCCAAATCCTGTCGCTGTCTTTGCCACCGTAAACTAAGTCATTAGCTTTGCCGGCAAAAATGCTATCGTTACCGCTGCCACCGCCGATGAGATCGCCGGTGTCGTTGCCGAAAATTAAATCGCCTTCATCCGTGGCAACTGTACTGCCCGGTTGAGTGCCGTAGTCGCCGATGATGGTGTCGGAACCTTGATTGCCGTAGAGAGTATCCGAGTCAGTTTCGCCAAAAATGCGATCGCCCGCTTTGCCTCCAAACACCACATCCCGTCCGCTGCCACCAATCAAGGTGTCGTCTTGTTCTTGGCCGTTAAGTAAGTCGTTGCCATTGCCTCCTGTCAGCAAATCGAAGCCGTCGGGGTCGCTATCGAGGGAGTTGTGAACGCCGCCGAACACAGAATCGTTTCCGCTGTCGCCGGTCAGGGTGTCTGGGCCTTTGTCACCCCAAATCAGGTCGTCTTGTTTGCCACCGTAGGCGATGTCGCCAGCTTTGCCGGAGTAAACGGTGTCGGAACCTTGGTTGCCTGCAATGGCATCGCCTGAATCACCGCCGAAAATCAAGTCGCCGTCGTGACCGGTCAAGTCGATGTTGTTGCCGTTGTCGCCGACTATGGTGTCGACCACCGCGATCGCCGTACAAGGTGTCTCCATTGCGATCGCCAAAAATGCGATCGCCTGCTTTGCCGCCGAATACGACATCGCGATCTTTGCCTGAGTAAACGATGTCGTTGCCCTTACCGGCTGCTATGTAATCTGGCTGTTGTTCGCCGTATATGATATCGCTGCCTGCTTCGCCTAACACTGTGTCGTCGCCGCGTCGGGAGAGAAACAGTTGGTTGGTTTGGTTTCCTGTTAAGGAATCGTTGGCCTCGGTTCCGAGAATTGTGTTTTGGATGTCGGTGAGTTGGGCGGCGTTGGAGTCGAAGTTGAGTAGGGGCTGTGGCTGGGGGGGGATCAATGCGATCCCAGGCTGCTGGGGCAGTGGTTGACAACCGCAACCGGTATCGGGTTCGGGTACTGGGTTGAATCTGGGGGTTGGTGTGGGCGCGGGTGTTGGTGTGGGTGTTGGTGGTGTTGGTGTGGGTGTGGGTGTGGGTGTTGGTGGTGTTGGTGGTGTTGGTGGTGTTGGTGGTGTTGGTTCCGGGGCTGGTATCGGCGCGGGTGTGGGTGTTGGTGTTGGTGTGGGTTCCGGGGCTGGTATCGGCGCGGGTGTGGGTGTGGGTGTTGGTGTGGGTTCCGGGGCTGGTATCGGCGCGGGTGTGGGTGTTGGTGTGGGTTCCGGGTCTGGTATCGGCGCGGGTGTGGGTGTTGGTGTGGGTTCCGGGGCTGGTATCGGCGCGGGTGTGGGTGTTGGTGTGGGTTCCGGGGCTGGTATCGGCGCGGGTGTGGGTGTTGGTGTTGGTTCCGGTGTTGGTGGTGTTGGCGTTGGTGTTGGAGTTGGAGTTGGTGCCGGTGTTGGTGGTATCGGCGCGGGTGTCGGCACGGGTATCGGCGCGGGTGTCGGCGTCGGTATCGGTTCCTTAAGGGGAATGAGAGAGACAGTGGCGACTGCCGCACTGCTGACGCCCAGGTTATCTATAGCGCTGTAGGTGAAGTTTGCCCCTGTGAAATTGCCGGACGCCTGGAAGAACAACTGGGTAATTTGCTCGGCTGTAAGGGTTTGGCCTGCAGTGACTCGCACTCCCTGGCTGGGGTCGCCCAAGAACAGCGTGCCTTCAGTGGCTGGTGGCAATGTGTTTACGGTAAAGGCAACCACCGTGCCGTCGGGGTCGGTTCCTCCGAGTCCGGGGATGTTCGCGGTTTTTCCCAGCAACACAGCTAGGCTGGAATTGTTGGCGACGGGTGGCTGGTCGGTCGGAGGTAAGAGTGCTAGCAGGGAGGCTGTAGCGGAGGCTGGACTGACGGCGCCGCGGCTGTCTGTGGCGCTGTAGGTAAAGTTGGTGGCGGCGAATTCGCTGGTTGCTTGGAAGAATAACTGGCTGATTTGAGTTGTGCTCAGTCTTTGGCCTGCCGTGACCCGGATTCCCTGGCTTGGGTCGCCCAAGAACAGGACGCCTTGATTTGCCGCCGGCAGGGTGTTGATAGTGAAGAATTCGATCGAGTCGTCGGGGTCTTTTGCCGTCAGCCCTGTGAGGTTGACGGTGCTGTTTGGCGCCAGTGTCTTGCTGAAGTTTGTGGGTACCGGCGGGTAGTTGAACGCCAGCGACACCAGAGAAACGGTGGCGGCAGGACTGCTGCCACCGAGATTGTCGTTGCTGCTGTAGGTAAAATTAGCTCCTGTGAAATTGCCGGCCGACTGGAAGAATAACTGCGTCATTTGCTCGGGTGTCAGGGTTTGACCTGGCGTGACGGCGACTCCCCCCGTTGCGGGGTCGCCCAAGAACAGGACGCCTTGATTTGGCGGCGGCAGGGTGCTGATGGTGAATGTAACGACTGTACCGTCTGAGTCTCTGCCTCCGAGTCCGCTAATTTGGACAACGCTGTTGGGTGCTAGCGCAGCGTTGCTGCTGTAGGCTGATGGAGGTTGGTTGGGTGTGGGCTGCGCGCTTAAAATGGCGGTGGTGACAGTGGCTCTGGACTCGGAACCGTTGTTATTGCTGGGTTTTGGGTCAAAAGTGCTCGATCGGCTCTGGGAAGTATTGCTAATAGTACCCGTCGCTGGAACGACTAAAGTTACCTCGCGGTTGATGTTGTTGCCGCTAGTCAAGCTGGGAATTGTTGGGAAGGTGACAACCCCTGTCACTGGGTCGTAAGTGCCGTTATCGGATGCGCTGACTCCCGTTAAACCGGGAATGATGCTGTCTGTAATCACTACGTTTTCAGCAGCACTCGGCCCATTGTTTGTGGTAGTTATAGTATAAGTCACGGAACTACCAGCCGGAGCAGATGTGAGACCGCTCTTGGACGTAACCAGGTCGGCTACAGCATTGATCGAGGTAATGACTCGACCCCCCGCCTGACCGGGGACTGCGACTGTCGAGCCGTTGTTATTCGTCAAGTCCGGGTCAAAAGTGTCCGATCGGCTCAATACAATGTTGGTGATGCTTGTCAGGGTAGGCGGCGGTACAAAAATCAGCCTGCGGGTGACGCTGCTGCCGCTGGCTAAAGTCGGGATCGCTGGGAACTCGATCGCCCCTGTGGCAGGATTGTAGGTTCCGCCATTCGACACGCTGACATTAGTTAAGCCGGGAACCAAGCTGTCGGTGATGACTACGTTGGTCGCGGGACTCGGCCCTAAGTTGGTAGTAGTGATTGTATAAAGTAGCGTGTCGCCCACCTTGATGCTGGCCGGAGCCGTTTTTTGGGTGACAACATCGGCCACAGCATCGATCGAGGTAATGACGGTGGCGTTGGGGTTTGTACCGTTGTTGTTGGCCGGACTGGAGTCGGGCGTGATGGAGGTACTTCTTGCCGTGTTGCTGATGGAAGTTACGGTGGGCGGTACTGTGAAGCCGATCGTCCGGGTAACTGTCTCCGCATTGGCGATTGCCACGGGCGCGAAGGTGACAATGCCTGTCACTGGATCGTAAACGCCGCCGTTAGATGCCGTGACTCCGCTTAACCCGGGAACTATGCTGTCAGTAATGGTTACAGCTTCTGCAGGACTCGGCCCTAAGTTGACTGTGGCGATCGTATAGCTGACCGAACTACCGGGCGTAGCACTCGTCGATCCCGTTTTCGTGGTTGCGAGGTCGGCGTTGGGCGCAATACTTGTCGTAACCGTAGAGTTAGTGGGAGTGCCGTCTTTGTTGGTCGCCTGGCCGTTGTTGTTAGTGAGGATCGGATCGAAAGTCGCCGCGCTACTCCGGGCCGTGTTGCTGATCGCGGTACGGGTGGCTGGGGCAGTGAAACTGACGGTGCGGGTCGCAGTAGCCCCATTTGCCAGCGCGGTCAGTGCCGGGAAGGTGACAATGCCCGAAACAGGGTCGTAACTCCCCCCGTCCGATAGGCTGACTCCTGTTAAACCCGGAATAATGCTGTCAGTGATGGTCACATCGGCAGCGGGGTCTGGGCCCATGTTAGTCGTAGTCAGTGTGTAGGCGACGCTTGACCCGGCCGAGGTAGTCACAGGGCCACTTTTGGCAGTAACTAAATCCGCGACTGTATCGACAACTGTGGTAGACACTACACCAGGCCCCTCGATTTGCCCTGGCGCGACTACACCGCTGTTGTTGCTGAGGTCGGGGTCGAAAGTCGAGCTAGTGCTGAATGCAACGTTGGCAAAACTGCTACCGCTGGTTAAACCGGGCGGCAAATCAATAGTCAGGGTGTAAGTGAGAGTCTCGCCGGCATTGAGAACGGGAATTAACGGCCAGGTGACTGCCTTGGTTTGGTTCACGTAAGTGCCGTTGTTGGAGGCAATCAGATCCGGCGGCAATCCGCCCGGAAGCAGCAGTTCAAAAGGTATTTCGTCTTGAATCAGGACATTTGTAGCGGGCGCTGGCCCCCTGTTTACAGTAGTAATCGTGTAGGTAATGCTGCTTCCGGGCTTGACGAACTGCGGGCCGCTCTTAATAGTGGCAACCTCTGCGGCGAGAGTGGGAGGATTGATAGTTTCAACTACCAGGTTTTGAAGTTCGTGAATGTTGTTGGCGTCTCCTGTGGAACTGCCAAAACCAAATTTGAAAATTGGCGGTACTGGGCCGTTTTCGGTTGCTAAGTTGGGGATGTCGATCAATGTAGTTTCGTAGATGCCGTCGAAATTTTCATCGAAGGCGACGGTGAGGCGAGAGGGTTCCACCGGATCGTTAGATGGATTCAGCGTAATTTGAACGGATCTTTTGGCTAAATTGCGATCGCTCGTGAACGTATTGCTGAAGTTAAAATTGTTGCCCGGTGCAGGGCCGCTAAAGTCAATGCTCGTAGGAATGTTATCGATGCCGAAGGGAACGATCGCATTTGTTAAAAACTGATAACCGTTTGCTTGATTTCCTCTAACAGTTACTGAATCAGGTCTGAAAGAACCAATAGAGGAGCCGGGAATCGGAGGTGGCTCAGGGCCAGAGCGCCCTTCTGTGGATGTTGAAAAATTGCCAAACTCGTCAAGCCCAATGCCTAAATAACCTCCCTCAATACCGGGTATACCCGTTCGTGGAGCGTAAGCCACAGAACCGCCATAACCCCCAGTCCTTGTTGGGCTAACAGTGCCGTCAATCAAGAAGAAACCCAGCCCGTCCCCTGGCTGAGGGCTAATAAATGGTTGCGGAGCATTAGATTGCTGGCTTGAACCGTAAGAATAAAAATCAAACTGGACTCTGAGACCGTCGGTTGAAGGAATGGGGTTGTTGTAGATGACAAAGGCTTCCCGAAGGTTTACTGCTGGAGTTAATAGCAGAGCGCCATCGCCGGGAGTTGCACCGCCCAAAGCCGGAAGTACCCCGGATACTGTGCCTCCGGTAATGCCGGGGATAAGTTGCTCGGCTGCTGGAACCCCGCTGCTGGGATCGAACAGTGCCCCGTTGTTTCCCCCGTAAATCCAAGGCCCCCTAACTGTGGAGTTTTTGAAAGTTTCGTTAACTAATGTGCCGAGGGCGTAAGGGTAGGCTTCGAGCACTTCTTTTTCAATGGCGATTCTCGCCTTTATTTCCCCGATCGCAAATTTTAATTGCCAGTCGCCGCCGAGTGCCGCACTCCCCGTCAAGTTGTCGGAAGCTGCAATATCTGCACCGACCATCAAGCTCAGCCGCCGCACGAAGGCCTCGCCGCTTTCCCCCGCTGCGATGCTGCACCCGAATAACAAGATATCTCCTGTCTCGCTGAGGGCTTTTCCCCACTGCTGTAACAAATGGCTGTAGGTTTGTAAGTTGTCGTTGCAGAGTTCGATCGACCCTAGCTGCACCAGAGCTTCTCGACCGTGAGAAACTATCTGAAGGCTGTCTAAATCGCTGCAATTAGCCAAAATTCTAGTAATTTGCTCGACTCCATCCCGCGTCGAGTCCAGTACAAATACCTCTGTATCGGCTGTTGCTCCTCTTGCCAAGCTGTCGCAGTTCTCTACTCTGGCATCGAGGAACAGTACATTTTTTAAAGTCCGAGGGGGCAACCACGGGGGGTTTGCCCCTACAGTTGCTTGCAAAAATTCTCTGCGGGGATGCCCAATTCTCGTGCCGCCACGCTGTTTCTGGGACAGGAAACACTCCTCTGTTTTTACTTGTTTTATTTGTTTTTTATGATGATAAGTAGCTGTTTTTCGGGACTTTGTGCCAGCAATCCTTGCGGTGGAGTCACATATTTTTGGGGTGATAAAAATTGGTTTGTTGCAGATGCTTTGCATGGTCAAATTGGCTCACGGATTGTAGATGATGTACCCACTTCAAGATGATAATTATCACCTATTGAAAAGGTTTAATTGCAGACTAAGAGGCTCTGCTGCTTGACTTGGAGCAAGAGCCAAAAGCGAATTTTACTCAGCACAAAGCAGTGCTATATTGATATTTAATAGCATTGCAAAGATCGCCGACCGAAGCGCTGAGGATTGGGGGTTTAAATCCCCATAACCTCTCTATCGGGTGATATTTTGCCTTCGGCTTTTTTCTTTTCTGTTAGCGAGTGTATCTGTTACACGCCTATCTCTTACATGGCGCAGTAGATAATAACAGGAGTTCTCAAAAATTTACTTGATGAGGTTTTCTGTAGCTCGTCTAATGCACTTTCATTTGCAGATAATTTTCACTATTTCTGGACGGATAAACGGGTTTGATGGACGAAAAGACTTGGTTGCAGCCTTCGCTCCCGGTAAAAAACTCGGTTTCTTTTGTTTTGGCGCGTAAACCCTGTTGACAATAGCAACTAGACATTAATTAGGGAGTGATAGCCGTCACATAATTATGCCGACCGTGCCCGAAGTGTCATTCAACTGAGATCTTGTAGCATTCTCAATAACCCTTTTATGGGCGGACTCTCCTGCCCAGCCCACAAGAAAATTCACTTGTTGTGGAACAGCGCGAAAAGCCTATTCTTGAGAATGGTGGAACAGATGAGATTCAATTGAAATCGGCATACCCTGTATCGACGAAACGTCTTAAAAATTCATGACTTTGAGTCTGGAGATAGCAATCTAAGTTTGAGACTGTTTCACTACGATCGCACTCAACAGATTAGTGCCGCCCACAAGCAACTTCTCAAGTTGTCAACAAGCGAGTCTTCGAGCTGGTTTCTGTTTAAGATAAATGCTCGGGACAATGTTTCGTGCAGAATTTTTCATGATGTTTTGGAGAAACTGATTGGCAGATTTGTGCCTCAGCTACTTACGATTTTTGTTCGCTAATTTTCTTAACTGCAGGAGTTACGCCCAGGAGACTAGAAACCCAATTTATGCCTAGATTTCTCGTCGCCCAACCAAAATTTACCATCTAAATTTCGTTTCCGATCGTAATTCCTCAACTAGAAAAACACCGAACGCAATCCACCAGTTATGGCAACTCTAACCAAGCAATAATGCTCGATTAGGTTTTAATTGCTGAGTTTGGGCGTGGGTCGTCCAAAACAAGCTTCAACAATAATTATTACACGTAAGTACATATTAACTCATTGATTACTACATCCGCAAATAGACCTAGATATAAGCACCAATACAAGCTATATCTTTTGATCTCGAACGTCAAGAGTTTTGGCTTGGTAGTACCGACAATCTTGACAGGGCCCAGAAGGATTGACAGCGCAGCGAATGTAATTAGAGCGGGCGTTATACTCGCAAGTGATATCGCCGATCGAATAACCGAGGCTTTGTATGTAAGTGCGATCGGCAGTTGGTAGTTGAGTTCGCATGGGTCTATTCGCTACCGCAAGTCTGGCCGCTGCAATTCTGTCGCGGGCTTGGCTCGATTGCCAGCGCATCACCCACAAAGACAGCAGCGACGGAGCTAAACCTATGAAAATAATCAGGAGAGCAGTTAGCACATTTTCAGAGCTTCTGTGGAGAATATGTTTTTTGATTTAGGCGATGGCAACAGAAAATCCTCCCCGAAAAGACGGTTTTAAATAAGAAAAGTTCCCGATCGAGTCTCAAACTAGCCCGCCCCTGTATTAACCGTTAGCTGACGTGTGATATCATCTCCGGTCGATTCCCTCCGCTTCGCTTCGCCCGAAATCAGGTAGGGGCTCCCCTCACCAACAATACCTGCCAACAATCAACAATCTCAAAAACCCGCCCTGCCGGGATATTATAGTCCATCGATCGGACTAGATATCAGGAGGGCGATCGCGCGCAGCGCCAGGGTTCAACAAAGCCACAAGCGCAGATATGATGCGATCTTATGTCAAGTCAATTACCAGCAATCAAATAGGTTTGTAGTGACGAATGCAAGTCCCGATCAAAAGCAGAGGACTTTGATTCATCACTACAAACGCGAGATCGGTTATTTTACAGGACTAGATATGAGAAACCGGGTCTAGTTCAAAAACAACCAAGTCAGAACATGGGGCAGCTATTGTTTGAGAAACCCGGTTGCTCTCAAAACCAAAACGGTTAAACCTTAGCAACATCCCCCGCTAAATCCATCAACGAACCCGCACCTTCCACCTTAGCAACATCTAACAAAGTCTTCAAAACCGAATCTGGATTCAAACTAATCGAATCAATTCCCAACTCAACTAAGAAACGAGCAAACTCAGGATAATCGCTGGGCGCTTGACCGCAAATCCCAATTTTGCGATCGTACTTCTTGGCGGCTTTAATGGCAATTGCTACCATTCGCTTGACAGCTTCATTCCGTTCGTCAAAAATGTGTGCGACTAAAGCAGAATCCCGGTCTAATCCTAATGTTAGCTGAGTTAAATCGTTAGAGCCGATCGAGAATCCGTCAAAAACTTGGGCGAATTCATCAGCAAATATGACATTGCTCGGCAATTCGCACATTACATACACTTGCAAGCCGTTCTCGCCCTTAACTAAACCGTGTTTTGCCATCTCGGCCAACACTTTTCGCCCTTCATCCGGGGTGCGACAAAATGGAATCATCGGAATCACATTTGTCAAGCCCATTTCGTCGCGAACTCGCTTTAATGCTTTGCATTCCAAAGCGTAAGCTTCGCGGTAATTTGGGTCGTAATAGCGAGAGGCTCCGCGCCACCCGATCATCGGGTTTTCTTCCTTGGGTTCAAACTGCCGCCCTCCCAAAAGATTAGCATATTCGTTGCTCTTGAAATCGCTCATCCGCACGATAACTGGATTTGGATAAAATGCGGCGGCAATTGTGGCAATTCCGTGGGCTAGTTTGTCGGTGAAGAAATCTGGTTTGTGTTGGTAAAGTGCTGTCAGGTTTGCAATTTCTTCTTTGACTGATTCATCTACCAATTCGTCAAAGTGAATCAGTGCCAGCGGGTGTGCTTTAATGTGATTGGCAATGATGAATTCCAACCGCGCTAAGCCTACGCCGTCGCAAGGAATTGCTGATAAACCAAAGGCTTCTTCTGGGTTCCCGACATTCATTAAAATTTGAGTGCGGGTGCGGGGCAAATTCTCGATCGCAGTTTCTTGAATTTCAAAAGGCAGCAAACCGGCATAAACTTTGCCTTCGTCTCCTTCGGAACAAGAAACAGTGATTTCTTGCCCGTTTTTTAAGATTTGGGTGGCATCGCCGGTGCCGACAATGGCGGGAATTCCCATTTCTCTGGCGATGATGGCGGCGTGACAAGTGCGGCCGCCGGAATTGGTGACGATCGCACTTGCTTTTTTCATAATTGGTTCCCAATCCGGGTCTGTTTTGTTGGTAACTAAAACTTCTCCTGATTGAAATTCAGCGATTCTGTGAACATCTAAAATTACGCGGGCTTTGCCTTGTCCGATTGATTCGCCAACGGCGCGTCCTTTTGCTAAAACTGCACCGCTACCTTGCAATTTGTAGTTTCGCAAAACTTTAGCAGACTTTTGAGATTGTACTGTTTCGGGTCGCGCTTGGACAATAAACAATTCGCCCGTATTGCCGTCTTTTGCCCACTCAATGTCCATCGGGGTATAAGTCCCGCGCACTTTAGAGTAGTGTTCTTCGATGACTGCGGCCCATTTTGCTAGTTGCAGAATTTCATCATCTTGGATGGCAAATTTATTTTTTTCGGCGGCGATGACGGAGACGTTTTTGGTGTATTTAGAACCGCCGATATCGTACACCATTTTGAGGGTTTTGCTGCCGAGCCGTTTCTCTAAAATTGGGCGAAAACCTTGTTTTAATGTTGGTTTAAAGACGAAGTATTCGTCGGGGTTGATGGTTCCTTGGACGATGTTTTCGCCTAATCCGTAGGCGGCGGTGACTAACACGGCGTTTTTGAATCCGGTTTCGGTGTCGATGCTGAACATGACGCCGGAGGATGCTAAGTCCGATCGCACCATTTTTTGGACGCCGACTGATAGGGCGACTTCAAAGTGGTCGAAACCCCGCTGTTGGCGGTAGGAAATCGCGCGATCGGTGAATATGGAAGCAAAGCATTTGTGACAGCATTCGAGGACGCCAGCGCAAGCTTGGACGTTGAGGTAGGTTTCTTGCTGTCCCGCGAAACTGGCGTCGGGTAAGTCTTCGGCGGTGGCGGAGGAACGCACTGCTACGTCTGTACTGTCGCCGTAGCGATCGCACAATTTTTCGTAAGCATTCGCGATCGCCGCTTGGAGTTCTCGCGGAAATGGTGTGTCGAGAATCAGTGCCCGCGCTTGCTTGCCTTTTTGTCGCAGGTTCTGCAGATCTTCTACGTCTAAATCGGCAAAAATTTCGCGCAATTTAGCTTCTAAACCCGCTGACTGGATGAAGTAGCGGTAAGCGTGTGCTGTAGTTGCAAATCCGTTGGGAACTCTGACTCCTTGCGCGCTTAACTGTTGAATCATTTCGCCCAAAGAAGCATTTTTACCGCCTACTAATGCGATGTCGTCGAGGCCGACTTCATCAAACAACAATACTAAGGCTTTTTCTTTGGGAATCGAACCGGATTTTTGTTCAATTGCTAAATTGTCGAGCATTGCTTTTTTCCTCTCCACTTCAGCTCATTTCGGTCAAATGACAGTCAACAAAAGACAGTTTATTGGGAATTTTAATTTGGTTACAAAAATTCTCAAATTTTTTCCTAGGCTGTATCAACCGAGTTTTCGATTGCCTCTATTTCAAGATTATCACTTTTTGGCTAAATAGCAAGGCCTGTACAGATATTTGATTTGATTGCAAAAAGTAAAGAAATTGCAGCAATGAGTTTATGTAAGGTATTATCAAAGAAGTGGTAAAAATATGAAGAGCGAAGATAGTTCCCACCGCTTGTTTTGCGTGGAGCGCTCATTGGTGCGGGGAGATCGCTCGGATTGTGTTGGTAGCCGAATCCAAGGGCAACAAAGGGTGGGGTTCGATCGCGCGATCGGCTGAACCCGCCTCAAAACCGATACTTACTTTCCGACAGGAGTCGTGAGTCGCCCAAAATTTGAGATTCTAGTTCAACCTGCCCGATTCATCTGTGGACTAAATCTAAAATCTCAAATCGGGTCACAGGGGCGATCGCCCAAAAAAACACCCAGCAGCTTAGTTTCCCCCTGAAACCGATCTTCTAAAAACCTTAAAAATTTTCCCTCTGATTGCGTTAGCCTATTTAGAGCAAAAACAGAGTGGGAGCATCTCAATGAAAGCAGCCCAGCTAGAAATTGGAGTTGGGAACCCCTCTTGCTGCAAGCCTGGAGGAAAGAGTCAGAATGAAGAAGGAAGCAGCCAGAAGAAGTGTTTTTACAAAGATGAGATGCTCCCAACACCGTCACATAGATATTAGATATTGCACCATTTTCAATAAGCCTTTGACGGGCGGGTTAAAAGAGCCCATCCCAAGCAAGTTAACTCTTTGTGAAACGGGCCGGAAAGCCCATTCTTGAGAATAGTCCAACCTATGGTATAGAGTGCATTGTAATTGTTGAACCAAAGAGTTTTTAACTGGGAACGGCGGGATTTGTGGCTATACAATTCTTTATATGCTATAATAGTCCGCTAGACTGCCTTCTGACAAAAAACAAGGTATATGATATCAGTTTTGAGTCCACCCGCAAAGCGAAATGGCTTTAAAGTTCTTCTGGTAGAAGACAATCAAGCAGAAGCCGAGCTGATCGAAGAATTATTATTAGAAACAAATGTCAGTAGAGCCGAACCCCAAAGGCTATCAGTAAGTTGTACAGACCGTCTCAGCAAAGCGCAGCAACTTTTGGTCTGCGAACATTTTGATGTGATTTTATTAGATCTTTCGCTGCCCGACAGCCAAGACTTAAATACAATTGTCAAAATACAAGAATATAGCCTAAATACTCCGATTGTCGTACTGACTGCCCGCAACGATGAAGAGCTTGCCGTCCAGTCAATCCAAGCCGGAGCTCAAGATTATCTAGTCAAGCGAAAAATTGACAGCGAAGTGTTAATTAGATCGCTTCGCTACGCAGTCGAGCGACAGCACAACCAAGAAGCTTTGCGAAAAAGCGAAGAAAAATATCGCTCGGTAGTCGAGAATTCTCTAGTCGGAATTGCCATTCTTGCTCCTCCTATTTCCCCCTCAGCACCAGAAAAATACGAGTGGTTGGAAGTCAACGATGCTTTGTGTGATTTGCTGGGATACGATCGCCAAGATTTTTTGCATGAGAATTGGGAGAGGTGGAGTTTTCCTGAAGACTTGCAGGCGAGTTTAGAGCAGTTAAATAAAATTTTAGCAGGGGAGAGTGAAGGCTATGTTTTAGACCAAAGGTGGCGCAGAAAAGACGGAAATATAGTTTATACTAGAGTTTATCTGCGTTGTATGCGCGCCCGAGACGGAGCGATCGACCACTTGATTAAAGTAGTATTGGATGTGAGCGATAGCTACCGTTACGAAGCTCAATTAAAAGCATCAGAAGAGTTTTTAAATCACACGATTAATTCTATTCCCGACCCAATTTTTGTCAAAGATGAGCAGCACAGATGGATCGTATTAAACGATGCTTTTTGCAATTTGATAGGAAAAAGGCGATCGGAACTGATTGGCAAGTCAGGATACGATTTTTTACCCCCAGCACAAGCGGCTTTTTTTTGGGAACAAGACGAGCAAGTATTGCAAAGAAGTCTTTCTCAGGAAACAGAAGAAATTTTTACCGATGGCGGAAAAGAACGCATTATATCTACCAAAAAAACAGTATTTAACAATGCAGATAGTCGTAAAATGTTGGTGGGAACAATGCGAGATGTGAGCGAATACAAACACCAGCAAATTGCGTTGCAGGAAAGCGAAGCTCGCTTTCAAGTAATGACAGACAACGTGCCGGGAATGATTTATCAATATCGGCTTTATGTAGATGGTAAAACATCTTTTACTTACGTTTCTTCCGGCAGTTGGCAGATCTACAATTTAAAGCCAGAAGAAATAGAAGAAAATGCCACTTTGGCTTTTGCAACAGTTCACCCAGATGACATCTCAGACTTGCAGCGATCGATCGCAACTTCAGCGGCGACTCAGCAAGCTTGGCAACACCAGTGGCGGCAAGTTATGGGAGATCGAGTGAAATGGTTGCAAGGCGCGTCGAAGCCAGAAATGCAAGCCAACGGCGATATAGTTTGGGACGGTTTGGTGATGGATGTTACGGAATTGAAACAAACCCAGCAAGACCGCGATCGATTTTTTAATCTCTCGCTGGATTTACTGTGCATTGCAGGTTTTGATGGCTATTTCAAACGCTTAAACCCCGCTTGGTCAAATGTATTAGGTTATAGCAGTGATGAAATCTTAGCCAAACCTTTGATAGAATTAGTCCATCCAGAAGACCTAGAAATTACTGTAGCGGAATTAGAAAAACTAAAAAAAAGCTACCCGGTTATTAGCTTAGAAAACCGCTATCTTTGCCAAGATGGTACTTATAAATGGCTGTCATGGACAGCATCGCCGTTTGCAGAAGAAGGTTTGATTTATGCAGTGGCTCGCGACGTTACATTTAGCAAGCAAGCTGAAGCTGAATTGCGTAAGAGCGAAGCCACCAACCGCGCTCTTTTAAATGCGATACCAGACATGATATTTCGCTGTCGGGCAGACGGCACTTTTGTAGACTTCAAGCCGGCCAAAAATTTCGAGAATATCCTACCACAAAAAGCACTAATCGGCAAAAAAGCACAAGACATATTACCGGCTGCTTTTGCTGAAAAAATCTTGTCGGGCCATCAACAAGCGATCGCCACCGGCGAGATTCAAGTTGTAGAATATCAAATGCCAGTTAATGATGAACTGTACGATTTTGAAGCGAGAATTGTTTTCTGCACGGATGACGAAATTATCGCGATCGTCCGCGACATCACCAATCGCAAACGTTTTGAGTCAAAACTCCACAGGCAAGCAGCGGCAATGGCTGCTGCTTCGGAAGGTATAGCCATCATCGATACCGACGGACTGTTGATTTATTGCAACGCAGCCCGACTAAAAATCTACGGTTACGACTCTCTCGAAGAAGTGTTAGGCAAAAGTTGGAAAGTATTCTACGAAGGTGCAGAACTGCAAAGGTTTGAGCAAGAATTTGTGCCTGTTTTAGTGCAGGAAGGTTCGTACATGACCGAAGCAGTAGGATGCCGCCGCGACGGCTCGAAAGTTCCTCTAGATGTATCGCTGACAATGCTAGCCGACGGAGAAATTATTTGCGTTGTTCGCGATATTTCCCAAAGAAAACAAGCCGAAGCAGCACTGCGAGAGAGCCAGCGATTCATTCAACAAATTGCTGGGGCAAGTCCTAATATTTTGTATGTTTGTGACTTAATTGAAAAAAAAAATATCTATGGGAACGCTTCTATATACCACATTCTGGGCTATACAGTAGAAGAGATTCAGGCAATGGAGCCGTGGATGATGTCAACTTTAATCCACCCCGAAGATTCAATCAAAATGCCTGATTATTTACAGCAAGTCGAAACAGGCAGCGAAGGGGATATCTTTGAAATTGAATACCGAATTAGGCACAAGGATGGTTCTTGGCGCTGGATGGTCAGCCGAGATACTGTATTTGCGAAAACAGCAGACGGTAAGTTAAAACAAATTCTCGGCACGGCAACTGATATTACAGAAAGCAAGCAAGCCGAAGATGAAATAAAGCTATTGCTGGCAGCAACTCAAGCCATTAGTCAGTCGGCAGATTTTTACAGCGCCCTCCCAGATATCCTGCGGTTGCTGTGCAATGCGATCGGCTGGAATTTTGCGGAAGCTTGGATACCGACTGCTAACGGTACTTTTTTGGAACACAGCGAAACTTGGTACGCTAGCGATCGCGATTTGGATAGGTTCGGCCGCGAAAGTAAAAAAATTAGATTCGCCGCCGGTGTGGCAGTACCTGGACGGATTTGGTCAACCAGAAATGTAGAATGGATTGAAGATATTTCTCTAGCCAAAAATCATCTTTTTGCCCGAGCGCAAATGGCAGCATCAGTCGGATTGAAAGGTTGTTTCGGAGTGCCAATTCACGCTAATTCAGAGGTGCTGGCAGTTTTAGTATTCTGCAAGCGCGAGCGATCGACTATGGAACCGCGTATTGTAGAGTTGGTCAAGGCTGTAGCGACTCAGTTGGGCGATCATATTCAGCGCAAACAAGCCGAAGAAGAATTGCGTAAAAGTGAAGAACGCTGGCAGTTAGTTCTCAAAGGCAATCAAGACGGAATTTGGGATCTGAATCTTCAAACAAATGAAGCTTTTCGATCGGCCCGCTGGCAAGAAATTATCGGTTACACAGACGGCGAAATCGACAGCACCAACAGCGCATGGATCGATCGCATTCATCCAGACGATCGCTCGCGAGTCCAAGCAGCGATCCAAGGTTATCTCGATCGCCAAACTCCCAATTACGCCGCCGAATACCGCTTGCAGTGCAAAGACGGTAGCTATAAGTGGGTGCTCGCCCGCGCTCAAGCAGTGTGGGACGAAGCCGGAAACCCTCTGCGGATGGTGGGTTCGATGACGGACATCAGCGATCGCAAAGCAGCAGAATTAGCTTTACAGCAGGTCACTCAAGCCGTCGAAAGTACCAGCGATGCGATCGCGATCGCCGACTTGAAAGGGCGGTCTATTTACCACAATCAAGCCTTCATTCAGCGCTACGGCTATACGGTGGAAGAACTCAACGATCTGGGCGATATGGCCGCGCTTTATGTCCGGCATAAAAATTACAAACAAATCTATAAAAGCCTTCGCCAAGGTCGCTCTTGGTGTGGCGAAGTTTCACTGCAAACTAAGAGCGGCGAAGCAGTAACTGCTCTGGTGCGAGCCGACAGTATTCAAGATATTAATGGGAATTATATCGGCTTAATTGCAGTAATTACCGACATCACAAAACGCAAAGAATCAGAACTGATTTTGCGCCAAAAATTAAAACGCGAACAGTTGGCAGTAGCCATGCTGGAACGCATTAGATCTTCTCTAAATCTCGAAGAAATTCTTACCAAAAGTGTCGAAGAAGTACGGCATTTTTTGCAAGTAGACCGCACTGTTATTTACCAATTCAATCCGGATTGGAGCGGCTTTATCGCGGTCGAGTCGGTTGCCGAAAATTGCCGACCAATTGTAGGAATGGAAATTTATGACCCCTGTTTTGGGGCAGCCTACGTTTCTCTTTACCAAGACGGCAGAATTAGAGCAATAGAAGATGTTTACAATGCCGGCCTCGCCGACTGCCACTTGGCTTTGTTGACTCGGCTCGATGTGATAGCGAATATAGTAGTGCCGATTTTGCAAGGCGAAAACTTGTGGGGGCTGTTAATTGCCCACCACTGCACGGGCCCGCGTCCCTGGCAGCAATTGGAGGGAGAGTGCCTAAAACAATTGGGGGTGCAGTTGGCGATCGCCATTCAGCAATCGATGCTATTTGAACAAGCACAAACCGAAATTGCCGATCGCAAACTTGCAGAAGCCGCCCTGCAATTAGCTAAAGAAGCCGCCGAATCCGCCAACCGCGCTAAAAGCGACTTTCTCGCCAACATGAGCCACGAATTGCGGACGCCTTTGAACGGGATTTTGGGATACATTCAACTGCTCAAAGCCGATAAAAACTTTACCGCCGATCAGCAGGAAAGTCTTAACAACATTAACCAGTGCGGCAACCACCTGCTGATGCTGATTAATGATGTTTTAGACCTCTCAAAAATCGAAGCTAGTAAAATGGATCTGTCGCTGACAAACGTGAATTTTTCCAGTTTTGTTAAAAGTATTATTGATTTGTTCCAGATGCGTTCTGCTCAAAAAGGAATTGCCTTTAATTACGAGCAGGTATCAGCACTGCCAGACGGCATTTTGGCAGACGAAAAAAGGTTGCGTCAAGTTTTGATTAATTTGCTCAGCAATGCCGTTAAGTTTACGAACAGCGGCAGCGTTACATTCAAAGTCGGTTATGCAGAAAATTTCGCCGACAATTCTCCTCAAACCAACTGCGAAAATTCTAGTTTGACAGCGGAAATTGCCACTCAAACGCTCAATTTGACCGCGAATTTAGACGCGCCGCTTCTGTCGCTACCGCCGCTGGGAACAACAGAAGCGCGCGAGGTGATAACAGCAGCAAATACGTGCGATCGTCCCCCTACCCCTAAAATTCGCTTTCAAATCGAAGATACCGGCATTGGCATCGGGCAGAATAAATTAGAAGAAATATTTTTGCCTTTTCATCAAGTGGGCGATCATAACAATTTCGTCGAAGGTACCGGACTGGGACTTTCCATCAGCCAAAAATTAGTCAAAATGATGGGCAGCCAAATTCGCGTCCAAAGTACCTCCGGCAAAGGCAGCATATTTTGGGTGGATCTAGACTTGCCCGCAGTCGCCCACTGTTCGGAACTCCCCTCCCGGCCAGAAAAAAGGCGGCTTGTAGGTTTTACCGGCCCCCAGCGGAAAGTGCTAATCGTGGACGATCACGAAGTAAATCGCGCCATGTTGCACAGGCTGCTTTTTCATTTAGGCTTTGAAATTGCAGAAGCTACAGACGGCGAAGACTGCTTGCACAAAGCGCAGGAATTTCTACCGGATATAATTTTAATGGATTTGCTGATGCCCGTAATGAACGGTTGGGAAGCTACCAGGCGACTGCGACAGTTGCCGGAATTAAAAGATACGGTGATCCTTGCTTTGTCCGCTAACGTTTACGAGACTACCAAGCAAGAGAGCATACTTGCAGGTTGCGATAATTTTCTCACCAAGCCGATTCAAACTAACGAGCTTTTAGAATTATTGCGCCTGCATTTGAGACTAGAATGGGTTTACGAAGAAAGATCGCAAACCAAAAAGCGGAGAGAGCCAACTGCAAAAGCATCTTCTGAGATTGCTGCTGCTGACTCAAGGATGGTGTCTCCTGCCTCAGAGTCTGTCTTGGCGTTGTTAAGATTGGCTGCGATGGGGGATATTGAAGCTATTCTGGAAGAAACTGCTAAACTCGAACATTCTGACCCGACATTAGTGCCTTTCGTTCATCACCTGCGCCAACTTGCTAAAGGATTTCAGCTCAAGCAAATTCGAGATTTTTTGAAGCAACATTTGTCCTAAAATTGACGGTAGCTAACAGACAACTCAAAATCAGTTAAATCTCGCGCCCTGAGTACCATTCTCAATCAGGGGTTCTAGGCTCCCGCGAAGCGACAACTTAATTTGCTTGGGCGGCCCGGACTCGCAGCCGGCTTCTCAAAGGGTTATTGCAAATAGAAGCATCTACGAAGCAACCGGGTTTCTAGTAGATCCGCAGAAAATTCATTGAATCCGATTTAACGTCACAACCCACAACTCAAAAATCAAAAATTTGAATGTTTCCCTTGAATATGAACGATAAGAATTCCGAAAGAAGCATCATACTAATTGTCGATGACAACCAAACAAATCTTGACGTACTTTTCGAGTTGTTAAGGAATTACGGGTTTAAAGTATTAGTGGCTCTAGACGGCGAAAGTGCGATCGAGCAAATTGACTACATCCATCCAGACTTGATTCTGTTGGATATCATGATGCCAGGAATTGACGGTTTTGAAACTTGCCGACGTTTGAAAGCAGACCCGTCAACGCAAGATATTCCCATCATCTTCATGAGCGCCCTTTCCGATACGCCTGATAAAGTAAAAGGCTTTCAGACAGGAGCCGTTGACTACATCACTAAGCCTTTCCAGCACGAAGAAGTTTTGAGCCGGATTCAAACCCACTTGACAATCCGCAGCTTGCAAAAAAAACTCGAAGAAAAAAACCTCGAACTTGCCCACCTCAACCAAAACCTGGAAAGACTTGTTGAACAAAAAACCAAGCAATTAATAAACCAGGAAAAAACAGCCATCATCGGACGTTTGACCCAAGGAATGGTTCACAACCTCAAAAGTCCGCTGCAAGTGATCCAGACTAGCGTCGATTTGATTGAAACAAAAGCCACACAAATTCAAGAAGACTCTCTGTTTAATTATACTAAGTATATTTTTCAAGCTGTCACAAAAATCAATCAGATCATGGATACTCTGATGATGAAAAGCCGAAACGAGCAACAGCAAGATTTGCACCCGGTGAATATCAACGATTTAGTGCAGAGAGAAATTCAGCTATTGGAAGGCAACCTGTATTTTAAAAATAAAATTAGAAAAAAATACTTTTATGACGAAGAAATTACCAGCATTCCATTAATTTATTCCTATCTTTCTCAAGTATTTTATAATTTAATCAATAATGCAATGGATGCTATGTGGGAAAAGAAAAGCAGAGAAATAACTATCGTGACTCGGCAAGACGACTCGAACATATACATGGATATTGCCGATACGGGATGCGGCATATCATCTGAAGATTTATCAAAAATTTTTGACCCTTTTTACACATCAAAGCCACCTAAAGGCGAGGAAAAAACCGAAGGCGAACCGACAGGAACTGGTCTAGGACTTTATACTTGTATTGAACTTTTAAAACCTTTTAACGGTGAGATTGCTATTAGCAGCAATGTCGGTCAAGGCAGCGTGTTTACAGTTGTGCTGCCCAAACCGCAGAATAATTGAGCGAGTCAACCCAGTTAAATTGTGTCCGGTTAGACAACCGTAATTAAGTTGGTAATTAGGTTTGTAGCAAGGAATGCAAGTCTTGGTTTCTCAATCAAGAGAGGACTTGCATTGCTCAATACAAACAGGCGCTAATTGCGGGCAATTAACCGGACACAACCTAGCGAGCGTATCTTGTAAATCACCGGTAATTATCGTAGCTTAGTAGTAATACCATTTTGCAAAAATAATGGAACTTTAGGCAAGGTTTAAACGGCAATTTAAAATCTAAAATTTCAAATGCTATCAGCAATTCTAATCCTGATTACTCCAGGCTCTTTTGACTTGCCTCTTGCTATTCCCCTGCCAAAGGTTGTAAATTAAAATAGAGTTGAGTTGCAATATTGGTAAGAGTATGATAGTTTTGGGCCACTAGGTTTGGGGCGAGGCGGAAAACTTGCACCGAACAACTCAATTCTACAAATAAATCTGCGGGGTCTGCAAGCACACAGCGCACTCTAAAGGCTGCGGTGCAAGTTCGCCAATCATCAGCTAGGTAGCTGCATCCACTGCTGAGATTTTATAATTACTAAAAAATAGCAAAAGGATACCAGTAAAAAAAATGCCGCTGTACGCAAGAACCAAACCGCGATAGTCATCAGTCATTCCAAATCTCCAATCTCAAATCTCAAATATAAAATGGTATGACATCTGTTTTTGAGTCAACTTTAACGCCTGCTTGTTTAAAAATTCTTTTAGTAGAAGACTGTGCAGAAGATGCAGAACTCATTCAAGAACTGCTGTCTGACCCCCAACTAGGACAATCAATTGATGTCACCAATGTAGTCCGCCTCCGGGAAGCGATAGAAATTTTAAGCGACAAAATTTTTGATGTAATTTTATTAGATATTTCACTTCCTGACAGCCCAAAATTTAATACTTTTTTCCGACTTCAAGATTGCGGTATAAATATTCCGATCGTCATTCTGACAGCCACAGATGACGAAGAACTGGCTGTCGAGTTAATTGCCGCCGGCGCCCAAGATTATCTGGTGAAAAGACAGGTAGACAGCCGGCTGCTGGTGCGGACGCTCAGGTGCGCGATCGCCCGCCAGAAACGGCAAGCAGAATGGCAAAAAAGTCAAGAAAAATACCAGCAGGTTGTTGACAATATCAAAGAAGTAGTTTTTGAAACAAATACTGCTGGCAATTGGACTTTTCTCAATCCCGCTTGGACGGAAATTACCGGATTTACCGTCGATCAAAGCTTAGGAACTTCCTGTTTGAGTTACATTCATTCTGAGGATCAATACCAATATTTAAATTCGTTGAGATGTCTGAGCGAAAATCAAGAAACATCCAGTTGCTATCAAATTCGATATCTTACCAAAAATGGCGAAATTCGCTGGGTGGAAGTGCAAGAATTTTTGATTTTGGGCTGGGATGGCGCGGCGCAGGGGACGACAGGAACTATCCACGATATTACGGATAAAATTTTTGCACTTTCCGAACTGGAAGCTAGTAAAAAGTTTTTGAATTATACGATAGATGCACTGGCTGACCCCATTTTTGTCAAGGACGAACAGCACCGCTGGATACTGTTAAATGATGCTTTTTGCAAGCTAATCGGGAAGCAGCGCGAGGAACTGTTGGGCAAATCGCATTACGACTTTTTCCCAAAACAAGAAGCTGAGATTTTTTGGCATACTGACCAACAAGTTTTTAAGACGGGGAAAGAAAACGAGAGCGAGGAAATATTTACAGACGCCAACGGTGCAAAGCACATTCTGTCTACTAAAAAAACTGTCTTTGAAAATACCGACGGCAGTAAAATTCTCGTCGGGATAATTCGAGATATCACTGAGGAGAGGCGCAAACAATTAGCCCAGCAAGAAAGCGAAGCTAGACTGCGCCAACTTGCTGCCAATTTGCCGGGAATAATTTATCAATTTCGCCTCTCAACCGACGGCAAAAAAAGTTTTCCTTATATTTCTTCTGGCAGCCGCGATTTATTTGAATTGGCACCAGAAAAAATTCAGCAGAATCCTCAACTACTTTTTAGTTTTATTCATCCAGACGACCGCCAAAGATTTGAAGAATCTATTGCTGTTTCTGCGGCAAATATGCAGCCCTGGCAGCAGGAATGGCGCGCGATTGTACCGTCGGGAAAAGTTAAGTGGATGCAAGGCGGTTCGTCGAGACCGGAACGAGTTGATAGTCCGACTGAAATAGGGCAAGAAGGGGATATCGTTTGGGAAGGCATGGTGCTGGATATTACTGATTTAAAACAGGCAGAAGCAGCTTTGCGGGAGAGCGAAGCCAGATTTCGATCGCTCGTTGAGAATATCCCCGGCGCTATCTGCCGCAGCTTGTACGATGCTGAGTGGACGATAGTATTTATTAGCGATGAAATTGAGGTAATTAGCGGGTATCCTGCTGGGGATTTTATTGGCAACAACCGCTTGAGTTTTGCGACCATTGTCCACGAGGCAGACAAGGAAATGGTCGATCGACAAATCAGCACAGCAGTAGAGTCGAAACAGCCGTACAATCTAGAATACCGGATTGTTCGCGCTGACGGCGCGGTGCGGTGGATGTCGGAAAGAGGTAGGCCAACTTACAATCTAGAAGGGCTGGTTTTGTGGCTCGACAGAGCGATTTTTGATATTACCGATCGCAAACAAGCAGAACTGACTCTGTGCCTGATAACTCAAGCTGTAGACAGCGCTAGTGATGCGATCGCGATCGCAGATTTGGACGGTTATTCCGTTTATCACAATCAAGCATTTATTCAGCGCTACGGCTATACAGTTGAGGAACTAAATAATGCCGGTGGCCCAGCAGTAATGTACCCAAAATCTCAAGATTTGAGAAAGTTATTTAGGGTGATGCGGAAAGGTTTTTCCTGGGAAAGTGAAATTGAAATTAAGAGTAAAAATGGCGATATTATAGAAACTTTCTTGCGAGCTAACTGTATTAAAGATAGTGCTAGTCAACCGATAGGAATGATAGCCATAATTGCCGACCTCACAGAAATAAAACGCACCGAATCAGCATTAAAAATCAGTGAAGAGCGATTGCAGTTGGCGGTTTCAGGCAGCTCTTTGGGGCTGTGGGATTGGAATATAGCTACTGGCGAAACTTATTTTGACTTTTATTGGAAATCAATGCTAGGCTACGCAGAAACCGAAATTGAAAACAACCTCAAAGGTTGGGAAAGTTTGGTGCATCCAGAAGATCGAGTGAAGGTAATGGAATGTTTAAATTCCTATTTGGAAGGTGAGACTGATATCTATGAATTTGAATTTCGGATGCTCAACAAAGCGGGAAATTGGCAGTGGATTTTGGCTATGGGCAAGGTAGTCGAGTACGACGAATGGGGTGCGCCGCTGCGGATAACAGGCACTCACAAAGATATCAGTGCCCGCGTTGCAGCAGAAGCCGAAAAAACTCAGTTGATCGCATCTTTGCAACAACTTGCCGAACAGTTGCAAGCAGCGCAAAAAATAGCCCGCATCGGCAATTGGGAATTCGATAGGGAGGCAGGAGTTATTACTTGGTCGGAAGAACTGTTTCGAGTTTACGGTCGAGAATTGAATCGGCCGCCAACCATGGAAGAACTTTTAGATCAAATTCATCCCGATGACAAAGAAAGGTTTGCAGAAGTTGTACAAAAGGCAATGACTGAAGGGACAGCTTACGACATCGACCACCGGATCTGTTTTCCATCAGGAGAAATTAGGCATGTCAACTGTAAAGGACAAGCTATTAAAAATGAGTTAGGTCAGGTGGTGCGGCTGTTTGGCACGGCAATGGATATTAGCCATCGCAAAAAAGCAGAAATTGCTTTACAAGAAAGCGAACAGCGATTTCGAGCTGTATTTGAACAAGCGGCGATCGGCATTGTTAAAGTGTGGCGCGACGGTCAATTTTTGAATGCAAATCAAGGGTTTTGCAATATTGTCGGCTACTCAGAATTAGAGCTAAAATCGCGAAATTTTGGGGATATTTCTCACCCCGAAGATGTAGCAGCCGATGTCGAGTCGCGCGACAGACTGTTAGCTGGGGAAATTTTTAATTATTCAATAGAGAAACGCTTTATTTGCAAAGATGGTTCATTTGTTTGGACTAATATGACTGTATCTTTAGTGCGGGATGGGTTTGGGGAACCTAGCTATGTAATTGCTGTGATTGAAGATATTAGCGCTCGCAAACTTGCCGAGGCCATCTTGCGCCAGCAATTAAAGCGAGAACGCCTAGTGGTAAAAATGCTGGAACGCATTCGCTCTTCTCTTAATTTAGAAGAGATTTTGACAAAAACTGTTGCTGAAGTACGGCAATTCTTGCAAACAGATCGGACAGTTATTTATCAGTTTAATCCCGATTGGAGCGGTTTTGTAAATGTCGAGTCGGTGGGCAAAAATTGGCTGGCTATTCAGGGAATAACTATTAACGATTCCTGCTTTGAAGACAGCTATGCTTCTGCTTACGAACACGGTCGTGCTGTAGCTGTAGATGATATTTACCAAGCTGATATTTCCGAGTGCTACATTAATTTATTAAGTCAATTTCAGGTGCGAGCTAATTTGGTAGTGCCGATTTTGCAAAGCGAGAAGTTGTGGGGGCTATTGATTGCCCACGAGTGCGCGGGCCCCCGCCACTGGCTGGAAATTGAGGTCGAGTGTCTCAAACAAATTAGCGTGCAGTTGGCGATCGCGATCCAGCAATCAATGCTGTTTGAGCAAGCACAAAGTGAAATTGCCGATCGCAAACAAGCCGAGTCAGCTTTGCAGGAATCGGAAGCGCGAGAACGTTCAAAAGCGCTAGAGTTAGAAGCAGCTATTAATAAACTCCGAACGACTCAAGCTCAGCTCGTTCAAAATGAAAAAATGATGAGCTTGGGTCAGTTAGTTGCTGGTGTTGCTCACGAAATTAATAACCCCCTTAGCTTTATTCACGGCAATCTCAATCCGGCTCGCAATTACACTTTAGATTTGCTTGAATTGATTAAAGTTTACCAGCATTACTGTCCCAATCCTCCAGCCCAAGTGTTGGAGAAAATTGATGAAATAGACTTGGATTATATTGCTGAGGATTTCCCGAAATTGTTTAATTCGATGCAAGTAGGAACCGAGCGAATTGTCGAGATTGTGAAATCGTTGCGTAATTTTTCCAGATTGGACGAGTCCGCTGGAAAGTCGGTTAACATTCACGAGGGAATTGATAGCACTTTGATGATTTTGCAAAATCGGTTAAAATCTCACAGCAGTCATGGAGAAATTCAGATAGTTAAAGATTACCAACTATTGCCACAAATTGAATGTTTTCCTGGCGAGTTGAATCAGGTATTTATGAATATTTTAATGAATGCGATCGATGCTTTGGAAGAACGGGACAAGCAGCGTTCGATCGAGGAGTGCGATCGACATCCCAGCACGATCGCTATTCGCAGTTATCAGGCGGCTGCCGGCTTCGTAGCGGTATCTATTGCGGATAACGGGCGGGGGATACCGGAGTCAGTGCTATCGAGGCTGTTTGACCCGTTTTTCACGACTAAACCTGTGGGCAAGGGCACGGGTTTGGGACTGTCGATTTCTCACTCGATTATTGTCGATCGGCACGGCGGCAGATTGAGCTGTATTTCGACACCGGGTGAGGGAGCGGAGTTTTTGATTGAAATTCCAGTGCGGCCGAATTTAACTGGTAGGAATTCAAATTTGGGGCAATAAATTAGCAATTGGTAATTGGAAATTGGGCAGCGGAAATGGGTAATATCTCACATCTTGCACGATTCTCAAGAACAGGCTTTTCGGCCTGTTCCACACAGAGAGAATTTTATTGTGGAACAGGCCGAAAAGCCTGTTCCTAAACAAGTAATTGAGAATGGTGCAACATCTCAGTAATATCAAATACAGTAACCTCGGAATTATACCCGGCCCGCGAGTATTATCCTTGATCCGGGTCACTCGATTGCATTCTGCAGGCAGTACACTCAGAAAATTATTATTTTGATGCAAAGGTCAACAATATGAGTTATGAGTTGTGAGTGAAAAATCAAACACGATCTTACAAATTACCTTCAACTTTTACATAAAAATCGGGGAAGATTCCGAGTTACTGCTGGCGTGACAAATGCGATTTTTGCCTTCGGTTTTGGCTTGATAAAGGGCGCTATCAGCGCTGCGAATTATGGTTTTGGGATATTCCTGGGCAGAAGGAATCGCTGTCGCAATGCCGCAACTGAGGGTAACGTAGGGGCCGATCGACGATCGCGCGTGGGGCAGTTTCAAGCAGGCGATGCCGTCGCAAATTTTCCGGGCGACAGCGTTTGCCCCTTGGGCGCTGGTGTTGGGCAGCACTAGGGCAAATTCTTCGCCACCGTAGCGGGCAGTCAAATCCCCAGGTCGGTTGGCCTCTCTGGCGATCGCCCTGGCAACTTGGCGCAAACAATCGTCCCCGCCGAGGTGGCCATAAAACTCGTTGTAAAGTTTAAAAAAGTCGATGTCAAACATAATTAAAGACAGCGGCAGTTCCTCTCTTGCCAATCTGCGCCACTCTAAGCTCAAAACGCGATCGAACTGGCGGCGATTGGCAATGCCAGTCAGTCCGTCAGTAGTTGCCAGTTGCTGCAATTTTTTATTGGCTATTGCTAGCTTGCGGTAAAGTTGAGATTGTTCGATCGCGATCGCCACTTGATTGGCCAAGTGCTGTAAAAAATCTATTTCCCACTGCTGCCATTCCCTGACACCGCAGCAATTGTATGCTGTCAACATTCCCCACAAACTATTGCCATTTTCTGCGATCGAATCCGGCAAATTTTTACCCTGCGCCTGCGCTTTGCCACTCCCGTGGTGCCAGATATAATTTTCCGCTACATCTTGATTGTTCTCAACTTCCCAAACAGTTGCTTCTTGTATTTCTTTTGCCGTTTCCCAGTCGCCTGATTGCCAAATTGGCACGCTGATAACTGCTGCAATTTCACAATCTGCCAGCAATTCTTTGCAACTGCCAGCCAAGGGGGCAGTGCTGACATCTGCTATTGCTTGTACAGACTGGGATTCGACTAAAACAAAGCATGACACCGCCAAAGCAGCACTAATATTTTGGTTTTCAATATAACCTTCTGGCAAACCGTCACCTGCGACGATCGCACCTTTTTGTTCTTCCCCGTCCAATTCAGACACCCAATCCTGACAGCGATAAATTAAAACGCGGTCTGTTTGGAGAAATTGGCGCACTTCTGCAACGGTACTTTGGAGAATGCTTGCCGGATCTATTGACGATCGAATATGTTCGATCATTTTGCCCAACAGCCGCTGTCGGAGAGCCTGCTGCCGCAATTGTTCTTCGATTTGCTGGCGTTCGATCGCGTAATGGATTGCCCGCACCAGCAGAGTTCTGTGAAATCTTCCCTTTACCAAACAATCTTGAGCGCCCCAGCGCAATACCGACCGGGCAATATTTTCATCGTTGATATCTGTCAGCACCACAATTGGCAGTGTGGGCCATCGCCCTTTCAAAACTGCGATCGCCTCGCTTCCCCTCAAGCTGTCTGACACTGACAAATCTAATAGTACGGCGTCAAACTTTTCTACTTCCAGACAGCCGACTCCTCTCTCCAGAGACTTAACAGTTTGGAGGAGAAATAGAGACTCGCTGAATGACCCTAGAAGGTCTTCGATCATTGTCGGCTCTCCGAGGTCATCTTCAACCAACAAAATTTTCAGACATTGGTGACGTGTTAACACAACTATAGCGTTCGGAGCGGGTCGAAGGCAACTTTTTTGTTTTGATAGCGATACTGGCGAACGGGAGCATCTGACTTTTGCAGCCAAGCTAGAAATTGGATTTTTGAGGCCCGAGGCAGGAGGAACAAGGAAAGAGGAACAAGGAAGGAGTCAGAAGAAGTGTTTTTACAAAGATGAGATGCTCTCTTGCGATCGGCCAATATTTCGGCTTATCAAATTCACTATACACTCAAACTAGGCATTTAGCCCTCCATTAAAGCTTACATATCCGGCGGGAGTGAAACGATCTCAAACCAATACTCACATAAAGTCTTCATTACTTCAAGCAATCCTTCAAAAGTGACTGGTTTGGATATGAAAGAATTGGCTCCCAATCGGTAGCAAAGCAAGATATCTCCTCTGCGGTGGGAAGTTGTGAGAATTACAACCGGAATTTGTTGCAAATGGGGGTCTGATCTGATCGAAGTTAGTGTTTCTCGTCCGTCCAGCCTCGGCATATTCAGATCCAAAAGTATCAAGTCTGGCTGATGCCAATTGCTGCTACCAAGATATTGACCGCGACGGTACAAGTAGTCTAGCACTTGTTCTCCATTTTCCACAAATTCGCTCGTAATTGCTAATCGAACTTCTTTCAGTGCTTCCTTCACCAAAAAGCGGGTATCCTCGTCATCGTTGGCTATTAAAAGAGTAAATTTTTCCTTTTGATAATTCACGGCTTTGCCTCACTACGAACGTCTTTTGTGAGGTTGCGGGACTTTGAGCCGTGTCTGAGTACCTGCAAAGCATCTCTTGCCATCATCCGGTAAACCTGGCTGAGAACACTGAAATTGTGTTGCAGTAATTTACCGTTTTTCTCCATTTGCAAAGGTTTGCGAATCATGCTTGTTTCGCTTGGCAGTCTGTCCGAGAACCGGCAAACTGCAAACACATGACAAATTCTTGTCCGCGAACTACTAGGGAAACTACTGTATCCCAAAGCAAGATGCTCTGGATACAGTTGAAATAAATTAACAAGTCTTGCGTGCACCGCTGATTTATAAGTTGTATAAGGATCGAGCTAATAGATTTATATTGATAGATTTTTAGCTCGATGTCATCAGTGAACATGCTACACTTTATAAGCATTTTTGTAAAGAAAACATAAAGATATTGAAGGGAGCATCTCATATTTGTAAAAATACTGATTCTGGCTCCTGACTTCTTCATTCTTCTTCTTTTCTCCTGGCTTCTGACTCCTGACTCCTAACTCCTATTTCTAGCGGAGGGCTGCTTTCATTGAGATGCTCCCGATATTGAAAGCTTAAGTAAAGGACTGGTGAATGCTTCAGGCGGGATGCTTAATTCACTTTGATATAGGAAGAGAAAAATAAAAAGTCGAGCCTCGATTGGGTTCTGATTCTACCCAAAGGCTGCCCCCGTGCCGCTCGACAATTCTTTGACAAATAGCTAAACCGATACCAGTTCCCGAATACTGTTTTTGGGTGTGCAAGCGCTGAAAAATCTGAAAAATTCGCGGATGGTAATGTGAGGCAATTCCAATACCGTTATCCTGCACTGAAAACACCCAGCTATCCCCCTGACGCGAAGCGTCCACCTGCACCACCGGCGCCTCACTGCTGCGGTACTTAATGGCGTTACCAATTAAATTTTGAAACAGTTGCAGCAGTTGCAAACAGTCACCTTTTACCCTTGGCAAATCCCCACTCGTAACTGAAGCTTGATTCTCGCGGACGGCTACCTGCAAATTAGCACAAGCATCCTCAAAAACCCGATTGCAATCTATCATCTCAAAAGGTTTCTGACTGCGACCTACCCGCGAATATTCCAGCAAGTCATCAATCAGCGCCTGCATCCGCTCGCAAGAATTAACAATATTGCGGATAAATTTACTCCCTTGGGCATCAAGTTGGCTGGGAAAGCGTTTTTCTAATAGTTGAGCGTAGCCGGCAATCGTGCTCAAAGGCGCTTGCAAATCGTGAGAAGCCACGTAAGCAAACTGTTCTAGTTCGGCATTAGAACGAGTTAATTCTTGAGCGTAGCGGGTTTGAGTGTCTAAACTCTCTTGCAGCAATTCTTGTACCAGCTTGCGTTCGGAAATATCCTCGATCGCACAAATCAAATACTGCAGCGTCCCCTTGACATCGCGCATGGCCGAAACAGTAACATTTGCCCAGCGCACTGCCTCATCTTTGCATAGCAAACGCTTTTCCACAGAAAAAGTTTGAATCTTCCCCGATAAAAGCGATTGCAGGTATTCTCTGTCCGCTTCTCTGTCATCGGGGTGAGTAATTGCCTCCCAATTTTTCTGTAACAATTCGGATTGTGCATAGCGGACAATTTGACAAAAGCCGGGATTTACCCGCATAAATTTACCGCAAAGCGCGGTTTTAGCTATGCCGACTGCAGCTTGCTCGAATATCGCGCGGAAGCGTTCTTCGCTGTCTCGTAGGGCAATTTCTGCTCGTTTGCGCTCGGTAATGTTGCGGAATGTTACTGCCAGACCGTCGTTTAATTTGACCGCCACAATGTGCAGCCAAACAATTGTATCTCGCTCCTGTTCGTAACAAAATTCTTGGTCTACAGTTTCTCCTGTTTCTACTACAGAAACATACAAATCAAATAACTCGTTATTACTAACTTGGCAAATTTTGGCTAACAAATTATTGCCAACTATGTCATTTAATAGGAGACTATCAAATTTTTCAGCGGCCGGGTTGCTCAAGAGCCACTGGAAATCTACAATATTTCCCTCACTGTTGCGGACAGCAGAATATGCCACCACACAGTCTAAGGAACTATTTAATATGCTAGCAAGCAGCGACTGCGACTGTTGCAGTTGATAATTTTGCTCTTTTAATTGCTGTTGCAGTTTTCGCAAGCGGACTTGCTTGTCGATGCGTGCTAACACTTCTTCTACTTGAAATGGTTTAGTAATATAGTCGGCGCCTCCTACTCGAAAAGCTTGTAATTTATCGTTCATTTCATCTAATACGCTTAAAAAAATTACCGGAATTTGTTCTGTTTCTGGTGCCGCTTTCAGTCTCCGACAAACTTCATAACCGTTCATTTCCGGCATTCTAATATCGAGCAAAATTAAATCCGGGCAATGGGCGATCGCCACATTCAACGCCAGTTGACCGCAAATAGCTCGGTAAACTTGATACCCCTGGGATGTTAGCAGTTTGGATAAGAACCGCAGATTACTTGGTTGGTCATCAACCACCAATACTTTAATTTCGCTATTATCCATTTATTTTAAACTCGATTGAGTTAAATCCATTATTTTGTCGAGTCGGTAATCGGCAAGCAAATCTTTTAAAGCCTCAGCTAAAGTTGGATGACTTTCCCAGATGCGATCGACAATTTGAATCGCCAGCTCTTCATTAACATCATTAGCTGCGTCGTAGAGTTCCTGCACCCAGCTTTGAGGCATCTGAGCCAGCAGCCCTCGGAAAAATGAATCGGGTTTTTCGCTCACACAATAACGCCGTAAAGCCCCGACTGGGAGCCGGGGCAACTTTTGATAAAGATAGCGCACTCCCAAGTAGCAAGCCATCTTATCAAAGAGGATTTGTTCTTGAAAAGGTTTCTGCACAAAATCGTCGCAACCTGCGGCGATAATTTCGCCTTTTCTTTCCTCAAAAGTGCTAGCAGTCAGAGCAATAATTACAGTTCGCCACTGAGTTTGTTTCTCTTTCGCTCTAATTTGTCGGACAGCTTCAAAACCGTCCATTACTGGCATTCGCGTATCCAGCAAAATTAAATGAGGCTGCCAACTTTCCCAAAGTTCAACAGCTTGGTAGCCATTTTCCGCTTCTCGGACTTCAAAACCAATTGGTTGCAACATTTTAACCAGCAGCAGCCGATTGTCTTGATTGTCGTCAACTGCTAAAATCCGATAAACCGGTTGATCTGCTTCTAGTGCGATCGCCCGCTGCAATGTCGCCACTGTTATTTCAGACGAAATAGCAGCAAATACTCGGATATTAAATTTAAAACTGGTTCCCTCACCTAAAACACTTTTTACCCAAATATCCCCGCCCATTATCTGCACGTATTTTTTAGTAATTGTCAAACCCAATCCCGTACCATCAGCCGTTTTTTTCCCCGCTTGTGTTTGCACGAAAGCATCAAATAAAGTATCAATTTCTGCTGTTGCTATGCCAATTCCCGTGTCTTCAACTTCAAACAAAATTAACAATGGTTCCACCGAGGTAGAGTTAGGGTAACTTGCCGATTCTGCCGGCTGCTGCTGGTTGCTTTCCACGCTCGCGCGCAGCCAAATACGGCCCCCGTCGCGAGTAAATTTCATGGCGTTTCCCAGCAGGTTAATTAAGCAGACGCGCAGCTTTTTTTCGTCAGTTTTTATATATTGGGGAACATTAGCCTCGACGGAAAATCTCAGTTGCATTTTTTTTGTTTCAGCTTTGATTTGAAACATTTCTTCGAGAGTGTCGAGGAGTAGATAAAGGTCAAAGCTGCGTTCATCTAAGGCAATTATCCCTGCTTCTATTTTCGACAAGTCTAAAACATCGTTAATTAGTTCCAGCAAATGTTGACCGCTGCGGTTAATAATTCGGAGATTTTCGAGATTTTCGTGGCCCAGCAAAGAGTCGCGGCTCATGACTTGCGTAAAACCCAGTATGGCGTTCAGAGGAGTCCGCAATTCGTGGCTCATGTTGGCAACGAATTGACTTTTTGCGAGCGATGCAGCGGCCGCTGCTTCTTCGGCTTTTTTGCGTTCTATTATTTCTTCTTGCAGTTCTTTATTGCGATCGATTAATTGTTTTTTCAGTCTTTGGATAGTCAGTTGGTGTTCGATTCGCGCTAAAACTTCTGCTACATGAAACGGTTTGGTGACATAATCTACCCCTCCCACTTGAAATGCGGTTAATTTGTCCAATACCTCATCTAAAGCGCTGATAAAAACCACGGGAATTTCTGATGTCTTAGGATCTGCCTTGAGCTGCCTGCAGACTTCGTAGCCGTCCATTTCCGGCATTTTGATGTCGAGCAAAATCAAATCTGGAACACCAGAGCGCGCGGCTCTGATTGCCATTTTGCCGCTAATTACGCCGCGGACTTTGTAGCCCCGATCGCACAGCGTTGCTGATAAAACTTGCAAATTTTCTGGAGTATCGTCAACAATTAATATGTTGCCTTTATTTTCTTCTATTAGATTGTTGGTCATCGCTGGCTATTTTTTGTTAATTTAAGAATTGTTGAAATTATCAAAACTGGTTAAATAGTTATTATAGCACTCCCTCCTCAATCAACTCCTTTTATATTTACAGAACTTATCCTAGTTAAGATTTGAGATGTGAGATTAAAGATTAAAGGGAAGCATCTCAATGAAAGCAGCCCTCCGCTAGAAATTGTAGTTGGGAGCCAGGAGCCAGGAGGAAAAAGGCAGAAGTCAGGAGCCAGAAGAAGTGTTTTTACAAATATGAGATGCTCCCGTTGAAAGAATGGGAATGACTGATGATTATCAAGGTGTGGAGCTTGGCTACAAGTAAATTAGCCGATCGCCTGCGGGCGAGTTTACAAATAGGCGATCGACCTACATCATCAATAATCCTGAACCTGCCCCTATCAGGGTAAACGCATCTAGTTTGGGAAGAATAATCAGCGGCTGAAAGCCTTGCTCTACCGTTTGAATTTAATGAGATTCAGCCCAACGCATTCTCATCAATCAATGTTTATTGAGCATATTGTCATATCTAAACCCCACTTTAAGGAGAACTAGGGGTTTCAAATATTCTCTGGTAACTAGATGCGTTTACCCTGCTACCCCTATCCTTTCTTCTTTCATCCTTCAACAATTTCTAAACTCCTCAATCAAATCGATAATCCGATCGCACCGGAAGTTATTCGCCAAATCGGCGATCGCGCTGCCGAAACTAGCATTAATAGGAGGAATCGACAACAACAGCCGAAAAATCTCCTCGTTATCCACCGCATCCGCCGCAGAATACAACTCATCAACCCATTCAGCAGGCATAGATTCCAAAAATGAAGTATTGAGCGTAAAAGCCAAATCAGCCGTTTCAGTTGCCGTGGAAACCTCGGCGGACACCGCAGCATCAGGACTTAGCGAAGCTTCTCGATCGTAAACATAGCGGACTCCCAGATACTTAGCCATCTTTTCCAGAATCACTTGCTCCCGAAAAGGCTTCGCTACAAAATCATCGCAACCAGCAGACAAAATTACAGATCGCTCTTCATCAAAAGCACTTGCAGTCAGAGCAATAATCACCGTTGCTTGACCTTTCAAATGCGCTTTAATCTGTTTAGTAGCTTCGTAACCGTCCATCACCGGCATCCGCATATCCATCCAAATCAAATGAGGTTCCCAACTCGACCACATTTCCACAGCTTGAACGCCATTTTCAGCTTCCTGCACCGCAAAGCCGAGCGATGTCAGCATTCTGACCAACAGCAAGCGGCTTTCCAGGCGATCGTCAACAGCTAAAATCCGGTATTCTGGCTGTCCGGGTTCGAGACCCACCACTCGGCGAGCTGTTTGAGCCACCTGAATTTCCACTGCATTAGGGAGCGAAACTTTAACATCAAATCTAAAAATGCTGCCGCGACCGAGGGTGCTTGTTACCGTCATTTTCCCTCCCATTAACTGAACGAACTGCTTGCTGATTGGCAAGCCTAAACCAGTTCCTTCTTGAGCTTTTTTCCCGCTTTCTGTTTGCGCGAAAGGTTTAAACAAATTCTCCATTTCTTCCGCAGAAATTCCTGAACCAGTGTCTTCAACTTCAAATAGCAAGCAGCAACTTTCACTTGGCGGAATATCTCCATAATTTTTAGTTTTTAAACCCTCATGTTTGACTCTCAAATTAACACCACCTTCCGCAGTAAACTTAATAGCATTTGCGACTACATTGATCAATACTTGTCGCAACTTGCTTTCGTCAGTTTCTATATATTGAGGTAGATCTGGGGGGCAATCAAAAATTAACTGCAACCCTTTTTTTTCGGCTTGCAGCTTCAGCATATTTTCAGTATTTTTTAGCATTTTGTGCAAGTCGAAGGTGCTGTTATTAAGTGTCACCAGCCCGACTTCAATTTTTGACATTTGCAGAATATTGTTGATCAGAACGAGCAAATGTTCCCCGCTCTGGGTAATAATTCCTAAGTATTGCTGTTGGTCGGCACCGAGGTCTGGGTCGCGGGCCAGCAGTTGGCTGAAACCGAGAATTGCGTTGAGGGGAGTTCGCAATTCGTGGCTCATATTCGAGAGAAATTCGCTTTTTGCCCTGTTCGCTCTGTCGGCTTCTTCTTTGGCTTTTTGCAGGACTATTTCAGCTTGTTTTCGTTCGGTAATATCGCTAGCAGTGCCTGTTGTGCCGATGATGTTTCCTTCAGCGTCCATGCGCGCGATCGCCTTGGTATTTACATCAATCTTTCTGCCGTCTTTTCCTAATACTATATTTTCGTACTGAAACACAGTTTTTCCCGTCAGCAAGCGCTGCTGAAGTTCCCATTTCCAGTCTATTTCTCCTGGAGCCAAGAAATCGCTAAAAGAACAACCAAGCATTTCTTCAGGCTCGTAACCGTATATTTGTTTAACTGCTTGGTTCACAAAAGTAATGTGCCCTTCAGCATTGCAAGACCAGATAATATCTTGGGAAGTTTCAACTAAATGACGGTATTTTTCTTCGCTCTCTGCTAGGGCTATTTCTGCCAGCTTGCGTGGAGTAATGTCCATCAAAGTTGTGAAGAGTTTTGTCACTTCCCCTTCTTGGTTGACAACTACTTCTCCTCTTGCTTCGATGTAGCGGATGAAGCCTGCTTCACTTATTTGTGACGGGGAATTATCCGCAGCAATTTTCGGTTCCGGTCGCAGAATTCGATATTCCAAAGTGTAAGATTGCCCGCTAGCAATAGCAGTGTCGATCGTTGTTTGCCACTTTTGTCGATCGTCCGGATGCACGTATTGCGAAAACTCAGTTAGTGTTGGCGCAGGCTGGGTTAGATCGATCCCAAAAATCCGAGATAACTCTTCCGACCAAGTAGTTGTATTGGCAGAGAAATCGCATTCCCAATTACCGACACGGGCGATTCTTTGCGCTGCTGCTAAAGAAGCCGCTACAGCTCGGAGTTTTTCTTCGGCTAATTTGCGATCGCTAATATCTTGAATCACAGAAATTACGCAGGTTTCGCCATGAATGTCAATGATTTCTGCTGACAGCAGCCCGGTTCTGAGTTCCCCTATTTTAGTGCGAAAATCAAATTCGTAGTTGAGAACAATTTTTGTTTCGTCTAACATTTTAAACAACTCGGCGCGGGCTGGTATATTTTGCCAAAGATTCAAATCAAGCGCCGTGCGATCCAGTATTTCTGCCGCAGAATAACCGATTGTCTGGCAAAAAGCCTCATTAATTTCTAAATAACGACCGTCATTAAGTCGGGTAATAGTAATCGGGTTGGGAGAAGAACGAAAAGCTTTAGCAAACTTTTCCTCAGACAAGCGCAGTTGTGCAGTCCGCTCCTCGACTAAAGTTTCCAATTCTTGATTTAGCTTTTGGAGTTGAGCATTTTGTTCCGCTAATTGCTTCTCCCTAAAATAGCTGTTAATCGCTTCTTTTACCGTCAACTTCAAATCTTCTGACTGCCAAGGTTTCGATATGTATCGGTACAATTTAGCATATTTAATAGTATTCGCCACTGCTTCTAGGTCTGCTTGCCCCGTCAGCATAATTTTGATACTTTTTGGAGAAATTATGTGAATCTGCTTCAGCAATTCGTCCCCTTTGATATTCGGCATCAGATAGTCGGAAATCACTGCTACGATTTCGCAGCCCTCTGCCAGTAATTCCTCGATTAACTCTAAAGCATCTTCGCCGCCTTCAGCAGTTTCTAATAAGTGTTCTTCCCCCAGGGTTTTTTTTAACTCTATTTTCAAACTTTCAAGAATTATCGGTTCGTCATCCACACAAATAATCACAGGTTTATTGTTCATATTTTTGTCAAACCAGATTTTATAGTTTCTACTAATTCTTTGCGATCCCACGGCTTGTACAAACAACGGTGCAAGTTTGCTTGCTCTTTCACCCGTGCTATTGCTACTTCGTCAGCTTGCCCGGTCAGCATGACTTTCACAATTTTAGGATATTTTTGGTGAACCCTAATCAAAAAATCATCTCCTTTAATCCCAGGCATTAACCAGTCAGATACTATGACCAAAATATCACTTTCATCTTCTTTTTGAATTTCCTCCATAATTTCCAGAGCTTCATCTGCATTTTCGGCTACTTCATAGAGGTAAGCATCCCCAAATTCTTTTTTAAGTTGAATTTTTAAACTATTTAAGACCACAACTTCATCGTCAACGCACAAAATTACTGGTTTAGACATAAAGTTTTACTTTTATTAAAATTTAAAATTTTGGGCATTGCCCTCTTTTTTTTATTGCTATCAAGGAATTCCGATGGGCAAGGATATAGTAAATTTTGTTTGACCAGGCACGCTTTCTACTTGCAGTTCACCTTGGTGTTTATCGATAATTTTTTGAACTATATCTAATCCCAAACCGCTGCCTTCTCCTGGAGGTTTAGTTGTGAAAAACGGCTCAAAAATTCTCGGCATAATCTCTGGAGGAATGCCGGGACCACTATCGGTAATACTGACTGATATTGCGTTCGCTTGGTTTTTGACATCAATTTTTAACACTCCTTTGTTGCCCATCGCTTGTAAAGCATTGTGAACTAAATTTGTCCAAACTTGATTGAGTTCATCAGGATAGCATAGCACAGAGGGCAAATTAGTACCATAGTTTCTGAATACTTCCACACCGTGTTTGATTTGGTAGTGGTAAAGCGTTAAAACAGTATCAATACCGTCGGTAATATTAGCGATTACTTTGGAACCCGACTGGTCGTAACGAGAGTAGCTTTTTAAAGCAAAAACGATTTTGGCTGCCCTATCTGTAGCAGTAGCAATATTTTTAGTGCTTTTTTGTACCGTAGCAAATTGGTAGGCGATTTGTACAATGTTTCGACTTTCGCTGTCTTTCAACAAAGGTAAAAAAGGTTCTACATTATTGCCGATGCCGATATCTAATAAAGTACAGGCAAGACTGGCGGCGGCGTCAATATTTTCTGATTCTAATTGCCCCTGCAAAACTTTTTTTAACTGACGTTTTTCTTTACTAGATAATGTATCTGTTTCTTGGCTGGACTTGTGTAGCAAAGCAAAGAAATCCTGTCGCCGTTCCGGGGATAGTTGTTGAAAAAATATCGGCAACTGCTGCAATTGTTCCGTCCAGAAGTCGGCGATGTTCTGCACCGAAGACCGAATCGCCCCTAAAGGAGAATTGATTTCATGAGCAACTCCGGCAATTAACTGTCCGAGGGCTGCCATTTTTTCAGATTGAATGAGTTCTTTTTGAGTCCGCTTCAGTTCTTCTAAGGTATGAGATAATTCTGCATTTTTTTGGCACAGCGCTGACTCCGCTATTTTGCGGGCGTTGATGTTGCGGGCAACCCAAATGACTGCATCTTTTGAGAACAGAGAAATGCAGGCGGAAAACCAAATTTCGCGACCACCAACTGTTAAGCTGTAGTCAAAATTGAGAGTTTGTTGTGTTTCTAACACTTGCTGAACTAACACCCACCAATCATCCGGGTTATCGTCGTCAAAAAAATGTTCTATGGTCAAGCTGACTATATCGCAATCAGGCTCAGAAACCGCTGCCACATTCGTTGGCAAAATTTCTATGTTCCGCTGACTGTCTAGCACGAGAACAATGTCAGTCATCGCTTCAAAAACGGCACGGACTTTCCTTTCAGAAAAGAGCAATTTTTCTTCGAGCAATTTTCGACCGCTAATTTGTTGCTGCAATTCTTCGTTACTGGCTGCTAGTTGAACCGTGCGGTCTAGAACTCGCTGTTCTAGTTCGGTGTTGAGGCGGCGAACTTCAGCTTCAGCAGTGGTGCGGTCTTGTATTTCCTTTTTTAGCTGACTGTTGGCATTAATTAATTCTAAAGTTCGCTGTTTTATTTGTTCTTCCAAATTATCATTTAAAATTAGCAATTTTTCCTCGACTTCTGTTCTCCGCAACGCTTCTTTTTGCAATTCTTCGTTCATTTTTTTCAACTCCTGAATTTTGTCGGCAACTGTTTCTTGCAAAAGCTCGACATTTGCGTGCATTTCTACCGGATCTAAGGCCTGCAGCAGGCTAATTTCAGTCACAATTCCGGCTAAATATCCTTCCTCGTCCACTACCACTAAGCGCCGGATGCCGTGCTGCTGCATTAACTGGTGAGCCTGCCACAATGTGGCTTTTACCTGCAACGGTATCAGGGGAAAACTCATCGCGGCGGTGACGGGAGTGCCTGCGAAATCTAGTCCAGAAGCTTGGAATTTAACAATGTCGCGTTCTGTAATTATGCCCACAGGTTTGTGATTTTTGTTGTCGCTGTCAGTGCAAATGACTATGCAGCTTTTGCGCTGGGTTCTCATCTGTTTTGCGACTTCTAAAACTGAGGCGCTGCTTGAGGTAATTATTAATTGTGTAGTCATAATTTCTTCGGCGCGCCACATTTTCAGCAAGTCGGCCGGTTTGAGGATTTGACGGATGCTTTCGCAGGTGATAGCGCCTAGCAAGTTGCCACCTTCGTCTAGGAGGGGTAAATGACGGATTCTTTTGGATCGCAATATGCTCAATACCTTGAAGATATTGCCCGCTCGATCGAGGGAAATGGCGATCGGGTTTTCAGTCATTACCTCAGAAATTGCCACCCCTGCTAGCGGTATTTCGCTAGCAGTTATTTTCACAACATCGCGCTCTGTAAAAATTCCGAGCAATTGCTGCTCAAACGCGATTAAAATGCAACTGGCACTCGCCTCAGTCATGGCAGCAATTGCGACGTTCAAGGGTGTGTCTGGAGGCAGCACCGGCGGTTTGGGGTCGATCGCCTGTTCTAGCAAGCTTTGGGTATCATAAACTGTTGTTGACATGGGCAAATCAAGGGGGATAGATGCAGGCGGAACTGGGACTTAATACCATTTTAGATGTCAGATTTTACAGTCGCGGTACCCTGACCGCAATCCAGGTTTGACATCGGTCTAGAGTTGTATTTGTAGTCGCGCATTGGTATGATTTTTAGTGCGATCGCGCTCAACGGCGATCGGAATTGACACAATACACGTCCTTTGACCGATAACTGATGTTACTTCTATTTTACCCGAAGGTTTTTCCACACTTTTTTTAACAATCTCCAGTCCCAACCCCCTTCCTTCATCTGGTTTTGTGGTAGAGAACGGATCAAATATTCGTGGCAAAATTCCCGGGTAGTTCAGTTGCCACTGACGAGCAGGCTCTGATTTTCTGCTCTCACCTCTACTTTTAAAACTCGGTAATTCTCTATCGCTTGTAAAGCATTGTGGATCGGATTTATCGAAACTTGTTTTAGTTCGTCTGCCTCAGACAACAATTTAGCCAGTGGAGCTTGATAATTTATGACAACTTCTACTCTGTGTTTTAGTTATTTTAATCTAAAGTTAATATAGTTTTAAGGGTGTCAGTAATATTGGCAATTACTTTTCTTCCCTACAGTTAAAGCGAGAATATTTTTTTAAGTCAAAAATTACTTTTGCGGCTCTATGTGCAGCCGATGCTGTTCTTGGTAATCTGTGAATAAATGGCAGAGACTATCTGCCTGACTCAGCAAGTTAAGCACCCTTTAATGAGAGATTTGATTGCCGTGCAAGTTTATGGCTTCCTTCAGTTGAGCAAGCAGGTTGCTAGATGCATAAATTTAGCGTTTTATTCCTGTAAGTTCTTACCCTACCAAATAGGAATATTGAGATTGTCGGCACAATAACCGACAACTTCAAACTCAGCGTTTTTGAGAACACTTTAATAGCTTTGTCGGAACATTTGCAGGGTTTTCCTGACATGAAACTTGCTGTGAGCGATACAAGCTGGTACTAAATATAATATCCTGCCTCTGAGGCTTTTGGCATTGAACATCGATAACTGTAGCTACGTGTTGCAGTAACTAGCAGCCCAGAAAATCACCGTGCCCGCAATTGTAAATAATAACCCTGCCTTTGCGCGCAAGCATTCCAGGCAGGGTTATTATTGAGTATTCCGAATTCTCAACGGTGAAGCGAGGGCGCTGCTGCCGACTTCGGCTGCCCAGCAGTACACTACTCGCCCAATCGAGTGATTTTAGCGCTGCGTTGGGCCAACATCAGCAGTACATAAATAGTCATTACATAGCCGGCGGCCAAAATGGGAATAATTAGAGGAATATCGCGATAAATCATAATTAGAACCAAAAGTCAAGGACGAGGAGGAGCAGGACAAGTTCAAGACCTACTACATTAAGTCAGCACGCCAGACCATGCCTTGGTTCTGAAGGCTGTTTTTCCATATCAAGCCTGCAGGAACATTTAGGCGTTCCCGGTCATCAATAATGATTTACTGCTTTACAGATGCTTAAACAGCCTAAAACCATCCACTTTAGCTGCTTTGAGCTACCGTGCACATAAGATGCGCTACTCTTAACTTCTGAAAACTTTTAGTCGCGAGGAACTAAAAATCTGTCCCAGAAATTTTGGCTGCGATCGACTAACAAGGCTGGCTCTACGAAACTTTTACAGGCACCTAAAAGCTACCTGCCAGTCTGGCTGTACTTAATGTATAGAATTGTTTAAATCCTTAATACCCATAATAACACAGGGTTTTTGGGATTTAGAGATTTTTTGGCAGTGTCCTTAACAATTCGATACAATAGGGGCAACCCCTCTGGCAGCCGGCTACTCGCCTCTGGCAGGCGGGTGACTCCCATCTGGCGGCAGATGACAAATAACTGGCGATCGCCTAGATTTTTCTTTTCTATTGCAGAGAATTACCTTAAAATAAAGATATGATATGTAAAATTTTGTTACTTTACGGCTTGAGTCGGCGTATCCATGATCTCTAGCACTCTCCTATTTTCCTCGGTTGAAGAAGACCTGCGACTGTTGACAGAAAACTTAAAACAGTTAGTGGGTGCCCGTCATCCCATCTTGTACGCGGCTGCAGAATACTTATTCGGCACAAAGGGAAAACGAGTGAGACCCGCAATCGTTCTGTTGATGGCCAAGGCGACTATGCCCGATCGGGAAATCACTGAAAAACACCGCCGCCTCGCTGAAATCACGGAAATGATCCACACAGCTAGTCTCGTGCACGACGACGTGGTGGACGAGTCGGATCTGCGGCGGGGAGTGCCGACGGTTCACAGTCGGTTTAACAACCGAGTGGCAGTATTGGCGGGAGACTTTCTGTTTGCTCAATCTTCCTGGCATTTGGCAAATCTCGACAACCTGCCAGTAGTCAAACTGCTTTCAGAAGTGATTATGGATTTAGCTGAGGGGGAAATTCAACAGGGACTCAATGGATTTGACACCAGCTTGTCGATCGAAGCGTACCTCGAAAAAAGTTATTACAAAACAGCGTCTTTAATTGCCAACAGTTCCAAAGCAGCGGGCTGTTTGAGCGAGGTTTCAGCGGAAATAGCAGACGATTTGTACAACTACGGTCGGAACATTGGTTTGGCATTCCAAATAGTAGATGATATATTAGATTTCACCGCTTCAACAGAAACTTTGGGGAAACCTGCAGGCTCGGATCTCAGAAGCGGTAATCTGACAGCACCCGCACTATTTGCCCTAGAAGAAAAACCTTACTTGGAAGTTCTCATAGAACGCGAATTTGCCCAAGAAGGAGATCTAGAGCAGGCTCTGGCACTGGTCGAAGATTCTAGAGGCATAGAGCGATCGCGAGAACTAGCTACAAACCACGCACAGAAAGCCGTCGAATACTTAGCTGTGCTGCCCCATTCAGAGTCCCGTCAAGCTTTGATTGATTTGGCTGAATATGTTTTGAGTAGACTTTATTAGAGGTTAAAAAGTTACACTTTATTGGTAATGGGGAATTGGTAATGGGGAATTCCCAATGCCTAATGCCCTGTTACCAATTAATAGAAAATTGAGTTGGTTAGGCAATATCCGGCGGTGGAGCCGATCGATACTGTTGCAAGTAAACGTTAATTAAACTCTTGACTTGCTCGCGAGGGATTTCTGTCCCGACTTCCTGATTTCCGGGACTTTCAAAAAAAACAATGCTGTCAAGACCTTCCAGAGCTATCATCTGAAATAAAATGTGAGTGACAGGCAAAAGCACCGGTCTGAGGCGATCGCCCCCAGCAGCCGCAGCCTGCGACGCATCTTTAATACTGCTCCAAGCATAAATCACCTTCTTCTCCCGTCCCGGTTGCTTGAGATTGCTCAAAACCACGATCGCCCAACTTTGGTCTACCGCTTGCAGGATCGAGTATTCGAGGTGCTGTAGCTGTTGGGCAATTAACACCAGGGCCGGGGCGATCGCCTTTAAGATTTGTGGCGTCGAACCGTCGGGCGGAGCTTTTTCGATCAATGCTTGAATCTGTTGGTCTAAATCCATCAGTCAGTTCTTTGATATCTAAAATTAAAAATTTCAGGTTAGCAGGTCCGCATCCAAGTATATATTACCCAGCACTGCTCTATTAAACATAAGCTGACACCCATCTAAATTTAAGATTTAGCAGCCTAGAGTCCTTGTAGCGAGCCTTTAGGCAAAAAAATTAAGTGCGTAACAGCTTACACAATTTGAAATACTCCCCGGCGTAAACGCACGGGGATTCTTTACGCTTCACCGACTGATGCAACCGAAGTTGTCTTACTCTGTCTCTGCGTACATTTAGAGTCGTGGCGATTCCCCATCCCGACTTTCTCTATATTCTTAGCGGCATTTTCATCTCTATCCTGCTCGGTGTTGCAACTTAGACAAAGCACTGAGCGGATAGATAAATCAATTTTGCCCCACTTGAATCCACAATCCGAACACACTTGGCTAGTGGGTTCCCAGCGACTAATTACCTTAAACTCTCTACCAAGTTTCTCTGATTTAGCCTCGCAAAGCGTTCGGAATTCGTACCAGCCTTGCTGACTAATCGCTCTTGAAAGTTTCCGGTTCTTGACCATTCCTGACACATTCAAATCTTCCAAAATAATCACTTGGTTTTCGTTGACTATTTTGGTTGACAGTTTGTGGAGAAAATCTTTGCGGGTGTCGGCAATTCCATTATGCAGTTTCGCAATTCTGATGCGAGTTACATTCCTTCTCCTAGAATCTTTGGGCTGATGGGCTAATTTGCGTTGTAGTTTGCGAACTTTTCGGTCTAGTTTTTTATAGCTAGGGCTTTCGACTTTTTCACCGTTACTCATTACTGCAAAAGTTTTAATTCCCAAATCAATCCCGATACTTGGGCTTTTAGCTTCGGATTGAATTGGTTTGACCTCTACAACAAAACTTAGAAAATAGCGGTTCGCACAGTCTTTGATTACCGTGACAGAGCTAGGTTCAGATGGCAATTCTCTAGACCAGACTGGGTTAACAATTCCAATCTTGGCTAAATAAACTCCATCACCTTTGAGGGAAAACCCTCCAACTCTAAAACGCGCCGATTGGCTGTTAGTTCGTTTTTTGAACTTAGGATATCCGACTTTACGTCCTTTTCTTTTCCCTTTGCAGGAGTTGAAGAAGTTCTTAAAAGCAACATCCAGGTCGGCAACCGACTGCTGTAATGGGACGCAGGACACATCTCCTAGCCAAGCTCTTTCCTCAGTATTTTTAGCCTGGGTAATTACGATTTTTTGCAAATCTACTGAACTCGGCTTTTTCTCGGACTGCTTACACAGAGCAAGCGCATGGTAAACTAAGCAAGGCTGTCACCAGCCCTGCTCGTCTTCAAAACCGGACGTGAAGCTTTCACCTCATCCGGCTCCTCAGTAATAAGGCTCTTGTCATGAGTACCTCTATTCCCCGTTTTTGAGGGTGAAGGCTTGGCGCGATTACAGCCAGATTTGTTGCCAAGACTTCCATCCTTGGTTGTCTTTTCATCGTGGCAATGTCGGTGGAGTAGTTGCAAATTGTCATAGCTATCCTTTCCGCCTTTCGACTTAGGGATAACGTGGTCTACTTCTAACACCGATTCTTCTGTGAAGTGTAATCCGCAGTGGGTACATTTGCCTTTCTGTCGTTTCAAGAGTGTTGCCACATCTTTAGGGACTTCGGGGTTTTTGCCCATTCTTGCACTCCAGTACACAAGGTTGCCATCATAGGGACTAGCATCGCCTTTGACTTTCACATGACGCACGATATCTGTAGCGTTGTGATTTTGTAACCGCAAGGGGTTTTTCCTTTCTTGCCTGGTTGCGAATACCCAGTTATCATCGCCTATGGTTTGCCAATATTTGTTGGCTATCCATTCCCCTGATTTATTCGGGTGGCGTCTATGTGCCCAGCTTTTTAGCTTCTTGTACACTTTGTGTCCCAGTTCGGAGTATGTTTCCTTGCTGGTAACAGTGCGGTAATAGTTAGCCCATCCTCTGATGATTGGATTTAAATGAGTTATCAGCGCAGCTTGTGGAGCTGTTTTATGCTGTTCTATTACCTCAGAGATACTGTCATAGTGTAGCTTTAGCTTCTGCTTGCTGGGTTTGATGAGCGTCTTGAATCCAAGTGGTTCCCCATGAGGATTACAACCCGTGTTATATTTACCTACTGGGTACTGTCTGATATTAAACCCCAGGAAGTTAAACCCCGCGTCTTGCTCATCATGTTTATTCAATGTATGGGCAAGGCGCGTTTTACTTGGTTTCAATTCAAGTCCAATGCCGTTTAGCCACTCAGAAATCACTTCTTTACATCTATGGACAACGGTTAAGTCCTCGTGCAGTATTACGAAGTCGTCGGCGTACCGGATTAGGCTTAGAGATTGGCGATTTCCTCGCTTACTATGTCCTCGTGGTGTTGGCAATGTTTCAGCCACCTGCTTTATCCGTTCTTCCATCCCGTGAAGGGCAATGTTTGCCAGTAGCGGAGAGATGACCCCGCCTTGTGGCGTACCCTCAGATGTGGGGAATAATTGATTGCCATCCATCACTCCCGATTTGAGCCAAGCGTTTATCTGGCGTCTTAAGGTCGGGAATGTATTTAATTTTTTGAGAAGTTCCCCGTGGTTTATGCGGTCAAAGCATTTCGCGATGTCGGCATCCAGCACATATTTAGCCTTTGACTTAATAGCGTTAAAGATTGCCTCGACAGCATCATGGCATGAACGTCCTGGTCGGAATCCATAGGAGTTGGGTTCAAACCTTGCTTCCCACTCCGGTTCAAGCATCAATTTCACTAACGCCTGAAGCGCTCTGTCGTACATCGTGGGAATACCAAGGGGGCGTTTTTCATCCGTTCCTGGTTTGTCAATCCATACCCGTCGAGTGGGTTTGGTTTTCCCCTTTAGCTCAAGTTTTTCCACCAGTGCTATCCTTTGGACGGGTGAGAGTGATTTAACTCCGTCTACTCCGGCTGTTTTCTTGCCCTGGTTGTCTTGCGTCACGCGACGTACAGCTAGCATCTTTCCTGACCAAGACCTCATCAATGTCTTCTGGAGTCTGCGGACTGCTTTCAAATCACCACGACTAGAGGCTTGGAATATTCTTTTTTGCAGCTTAAAGATTCGCCGTTCCAGCTTACGCCAGTCCGTCTCTCTCCATTCCACCATCTGATTGCTCAGTGTTTTAGACATTTGTACTGCTACTCTACACTATTCCTTCCTTATCACCGTGAGTCTGTCTGCATATCCTTGTCATTACAGCAAGGCGTTTGCTTCTGACTCAATCCCACCCACTCGCAGCATCCGGTTAGCACCTGCTCACGGTATTTGATTTCCGAGAGAACATACGAGGGGTTACTTCGTTCCGAACGACCATGCTATGAACCTTTAGAGCTCCACTATCCACCGGGTTTATTTAGAGATGCTGTTGGTCGGGGAACGAACCGCCAACCTTTTTTTCCTTTGCCTTTTTGGCTCCAGCTAATCAGTCCTTTTTGCTGGTTGTAGTTGACGATGGTTCAGTCGTGGATTCAGACGTAATGTTTTACTCATGGGTTCTTTGCTTGCCCCGCACTATCCTGAACTGGAAGTGTTGAGAGGCTTTCATCCCCGCTCTACGGATTGAGGGCTAGTCGCTACCGCAGGGGATGTGCTTTCACCTGGCATCTACAGGGGAGGGTTTTGCACCCTCATGGTCGCTCAGTTGTCAAGGTTCATTTTCGGGATTACTCCCTATTTTTGTCCTTGCTGCTAATCCCCCAAACCCTTCTTATTGGATTTGGTTTCTAGCAAACGAATCGCACCGTTCCAGACTACACGCACGCAGCCAAACAACTGAGCTAGGCTCTGTCGTTGTTGGTCGGTTGGGTAGAATCTGTAACGATATCGTGATTTCAAAACTGTGCTAAATTTGGTCTGCAACTAAATCATATCTTGGTTTGCCAAAAATGACAACCGACTATCGCCGAGAACGACATTCTGTTACAGAACTTAAGATCCACTTGGTCTGCGTGACAAAGTATCGTCGGCCTGTATTTACAAGTGAAAGTCTTGACTTGATTGAAAAATCATTTCGAGAGGTTGCCGAAAAAATGAATTTTCAGGTTCTAGAGTTTAACGGTGAAGGCAATCACGTTCATGCGCTGATTGAGTATCCGCCTAAACTTTCTGTTTCTCAAATAGTGAATGCGCTAAAAGGGGTGTCTAGCCGTCGATATGGGCAAGCCGGACACAAGAAACCACACAAGGAAGCTTTGTGGAGTCCCAGTTATTTCGCAGTTTCCGTAGGTGGTGCACCTCTAGAAGTCTTAAAGGAGTATATTAGGAATCAAGAAAAGCCGTCCTAAAAGGACGGGGCTTGTGTCCCATTTTCTTGGTCATCCAAAAAGTCTAACCATAGGGTGCTGAGCGCTAGCGCTGTCAAGGTGTGTTAAATCTGAGACCGATAAAAAGCCGAAAACGGCTATTTCACGTTCTGATTTTTCAAACTTAAAACAATAAAAACTGCTTGGGGGACCTGGGTTTCAAAATCAAAACGCCCAAAGTTAGTAACCTCGTTGTTTACTTAGTCCACCGGTGCTTGCGGCGCACTCTACAAACTCAACCTTTGTGCCGCATAGCACCCTACAAACTATTACATTTCAAACGTTTGAGGGACTTTTAGCCCAAGCTTTTGAGCCACTCAACAGCGGGCTGACCATCAGCACCCAGCCCGCTGTTGAGTGCAGTCACCGTGTTTGTGTCATTGTAGCCGTTGGGTATGGGCAATAGATATTATTTATTGCGATAAATCTATCTTATGAAGAAGATTTGGCGTTGCATAATTGCGGGATGATTTTGATTCTTTTGTGGGATGGGCCCATGAGCCCGTCCTGTGTATTTTGACAGCAGGCGGGACGCCTAACCCCTACTCCCCACAAGAATCATCTTCAAATTATGCAAGGCCGAAGATTTATCGATCGCCCGCTATGACATTTCAAGCCTTTGGGGTGAGGCGCTGAAATAGATTTCTTAGACAGGTATTGACATTCTTCCCGGATTGGGTAACTATTGAGTTGTAGTATTAGAGGTAAGCAACTTTGGAGACTCAATCAGACGTGACACTCTCAATCGGGGAAGCGGCTAAGGAGCTTGGTATTTCGACAAAGACGCTGAGACGCTGGACTGATGCAGGCAAGATTAAGTTTGAGCGCTCTCCCACGGGACAGAGACGCTTCTACCTTACCGATATCAAGCGAATTACTCCCAGAGACTTAAACCAGGCAGACGATCGAATCACTATCAACTATGCCAGAGTTTCTAGTCATGACCAAAAAGAAGATTTAAAGCGTCAAGCTGCTGTTTTGGAATCGTTTAGCGCTGCCAATGGCTGGCAATTTGAAACAATTCAAGACTTAGGCTCTGGACTTAATTACAAGAAAAAAGGACTAGACAAAACTACTCAAACGAATCATGTCCGGTGAGGTTGGCAGACTTGTTGTTACTCACAAAGACAGGCTTCTAAGGTTTGGTTCCGAGTTAGTTTTCGCAATGTGTGAGGAATTTGAATGCGAGGTAGTAATAGTCAATAAATCGCCGGATGAATTGAGTTTTGAACAGGAATTAGTTCAAGATATGATTGAATTAATTCAGGTTTTTAGCGCTAGACTTTATGGCGCTAGAAGTCACAAAAACAAAAAACTAGATTGATGGTATAGCTAAAGCAGTGGAGGACGTAAAATAATGCTACTCAGTTTCAAGACGGAATTAAAACCTAACAATAGACAGGTGACTCTATTCCGTCAACACTGTGGAGTAGCCAGACACGCTTACAATTTTGGCAATGCTATTATTCAGGAAGCTTTACAACTTAGAGAGGCTGATAAAACAATCAAAATTCCCTCTGCTATTGACTTGCACAAACGTCTAGTCGCTGAGATTAAACCAGCTAATCCCTGGTATTATCAAAGCTCCAAAGCAAGTCCACAACAGGCTCTGGCAGAGGTAAGGACGGCATGGGATAGATGCTTCAAAAAAGTCTCTAAACAGCCTAGATTCAAGAAGAAAGGCAAGTCTAAAGACAGTTTTTATCTTGAGCAAGGCACTAAAGCAAAACCTGGTATCAGCAATGATGGTAAGCGAGTTAAACTCCCTAAAATTGGTTGGGTGCGATTGCACGAACCTCTCCCCATTACGGCTACTCATAATTGCGTAATTAGTCGCACTGCCGACAAATGGTTCATAGCCATCAAGTATGAGATTGAACAGCCACCAATACCTCTAAATCGCCCCTCTATTGGTGTTGATATTGGTATTAAGGAATTAGCTGTCACCAGTGACGGAAAGGTTTTTGCTAACCCCAAAGCTTACCGCAAAATGAGTAAGAAAATGAAGCGATTGCAGCGCTCTGTTAGTCGCAAAGTTAAAGGCTCAAAGAACAGAACTAAGGCAGTTAGAAAGCTGGCAAAACTGCATTCTAGAATTTCATTCATCCGCAAAGATGCTATTCATAAACTCACCAATCATCTCGCTAAAAACCACAGCGTGATTAAAATTGAGAATTTGAACGTCAAAGCATTTTTGAAAAATCACAAATTGGCGGGTGCGATTGCCGATTGTGGAATGTACGAATTTAAGCGACAACTTGAATATAAAACTGAGAAATTTTCTAGTCAGTTGATTTTAGTTGACCGCTTCTTTCCTAGTTCTCAAATCTGTTCAAATTGTAGGAATCACCGCCACAAAATGCCATTAAAGAATCGAGTCTATGTATGTCCTGATTGCGGTCATACAGAGGACAGAGACTTGAACGCAGCTAAAAACATTGAGCGATGGTTTGAAGGAATTCACATTCCGATTCGCTCAGATTAAGTAAGTCAAACGGTAAGCTCTACCGAGATTGCCTGTGGAGTAGGCAAACCCTCAGAAGTCATTCTGAGACTACGCTGAAACAGGAAGTAAACACTAAAGTCCAAAACTTTCGAGCAATGGGTAGCTTTGGGTAAGTTTTATAGAGCGGGCATTCTTCACCACTCATGAGCGGGCTAGGTCTTTATGGTACACCTTACCTGATATGGCGACTCAAAGGATTTGGGCGTTGCTGATTTAGGGTATGAAGGGCTAAATGTGCAAGTCAGAGGAACCAGTATCCACAAAACTTCGGGATTTTCAAGTTATTTTTTTCATACCCAGGTTAAGCAACGCCAGGATTTGTTGGCCTTAGTCCTATATACAGCGGTTCTCAAGCGTGGTGAGGTATGTCCGCGGAGCCCTATGCCCTATGCCCTATGCCCACTCCAGGCCGAGAGTACCTCATATGAGAGCTCGAAAGGCTATATCTATTGTTCATATTTATAGTTGGTCGATCGTCCTTGACGCTACCCATACCTGCCGCTGCACCTCGGGCTCATCAGCTACAGCCATAGCTTTTTCGTTGTTAACTGCCCCAGAGTCACCTCAAATGTAACGGAATATTACAAAATGACGCTAAAGCAGCATAGAGGCTTGACAGCAAAGAATTAAGCGGCTAATCTGATATACATACCCGGGTAAGTCAATTCACTGTCATATGCAAGAAAAGCAAAAAGTTACATTGTATCTTCCACCAGAACTGCATCGCCAGCTCAAAATCCGAGCCGCAGTCGAAACTGAACCGATGTCATCAATTGCAGAAAGGGCAATTGTCTTCTACCTAGGAAATCCCGAACTGGTTGACGAAGTAGAAGCCTCCTACGGACAAACCCATCGGGTATACAACTGTCCAGAATGCACGGGTTCAGTAGTAATGCGAGATGGAGAACTGGCATCGGTAACAAGTCAGCCGAGCGTATTGGCTGAACAGGATCTTCCAGTAAAGCAGGTGTCGGGCGTCGCCGCGGGCACGGCCAAACCGGGAGAGGAAGAATTGGTTCCCTGCTAAGAATGCCTTGCTTCCCCAAAAAGCTAAAACTGAAATTTTCAGTAAGAGGGCGAAGGGCAGCATTGAGATTCAGCAAAGATAGCACCGTCTCTAGTGGGTCGAGGACTATGCAAGAAGAGATCAGTATTCTAATCCAAGCTCAATATCCTCTGATCTACCTCGTGACATCCGAGGAAGAGCGGTGTGAGCAAGCAATTTCGACAATAGCTCAAGCAAAACCACAGCGACGAGTATTTATCTGGACTGTAACTCACGGCATTGTGGAGTACGGTCAACCCCGCACCACCACCCAACACAACACCGTCTCGCCAGAGGCAGCAATTGAATGGGTGATCAGGCAGCGAGAACCAAACAGTAACGCTAGCATCTACATTTTCAAAGATTTGCATCCTTTTATAGATTCTCCTCCGGTAACGAGGTGGTTGCGAGATGCGATCGCCAACTTCAAAGGAACGCAAAAGACAATTATACTGATGTCTCCTTTGCAGCAAATTCCGATCGAGCTAGAAAAGGAAGTAGTGGTATTAGACTTCGCCTTGCCAGACATGAAGGAACTCAACCAAGTATTGTCTGGTCAGTTGGAGCAAACGAAATCGCGACGCATTACCACAGAAGGGCGAGAAAAGCTTTTAAAAGCAGCCTTGGGATTGACCAAGGACGAAGCTGAAAAAGTTTATCGCAAAGCCCAAGTTTCGACGGGGCGCCTAACAGAAGAAGAAGTAGACATAGTTCTTTCGGAGAAAAAGCAATTAATTCGGCGCAACGGCATTCTAGAGTTCATTGAAGAAGACGAAACCCTGGATGCAGTCGGCGGTTTAGAAGAGCTGAAGCGGTGGCTGAGACAGCGTTCCAACGCCTTTACAGAAAGGGCGAGAGAATACGGCCTGCCCCAACCGAAAGGGATGTTAATTCTCGGCGTACCGGGATGCGGAAAATCGCTGATTGCCAAGACCACCTCCCGCCTCTGGGGACTGCCCCTGCTGAGGCTAGATATGGGTAGAGTCTACGACGGCTCAATGGTGGGTCGATCGGAAGCCAACCTCCGCAATGCCCTCAAAACTGCAGAATCCATCTCTCCAGCCATCCTCTTCATCGACGAACTAGACAAAGCCTTTGCAGGAGGCACTGGTTCAGCCGACTCAGACGGAGGCACGTCCAGCCGGATTTTCGGTTCGTTCCTCACTTGGATGCAAGAAAAGACTTCCCCTGTCTTCGTAATGGCAACAGCCAACCGAATCGAGCGGTTGCCGGGAGAATTCTTGAGGAAAGGTCGGTTCGACGAACTCTTCTTTGTTGACCTGCCTACCAAAGAAGAACGCCAAGATATATTTAAGATTCACCTGTCAAAGCGGCGTCGGGAAATTACTCGCTTCGATTTAGAGCAACTTTCCAATGTTTCCGAGGGCTTTTCAGGTGCAGAGATTGAGCAAGCGCTAGTAGCCGCAATGTACGAAGCCTTCGCTCAAGATCGAGAGTTTACGCAGCTAGACATCATCGCGGCCATTAAATCCACAATGCCACTGTCTAAAACAATGACCGAACAGGTCACCGCCCTGCGAGATTGGGCTAGACAGCGTGCACGGCCCGCTGCGTCTTCCGTCGCTGAATACCAGCGAATGGAATTCTAAAAGCTTTCTCCTGGTCCAAACAGGAGCAAAGGCTAGCAACAGCTAGCAGTTCGATTCAAGAGCCGCCAAGCGGCACCGTTAAATCCAGACCGTTGTTGTTTCTCTCTCAGTTGTATTAGGAGGAAATCCAATGTCTCACTTTAGCACACTGCGTACCAAAATCACCGATGCCGAAATCCTGAAAGCTTCCCTGCGCGACTTGGGCATTTCAGTCAAGTCAGAAGCTGATGTTCGTGGCTATAACGGTCAGCGCGTTCGCTCCGACATCGTAGCGATTCTGGAAGGCGAATATGACCTGGGTTGGTCTCGCAATAGCGATGGTTCTTTTGACCTGATTGCCGACCTCTGGGGCGTCGCCAAAAAGCACAATCAAACTGAGTTAATCAACTCCATCAACCAGAAGTACGCAGTTAACAAAACCTTGGCAGCAGTCAAGCAGCGCGGTTTGCAAAATGCCAACGTTAAGCTGGTAGTGCAAAACTAATTGAACTGCATCTTTCCAAGCTCGCGGGTTAACCAAACAAACGGGTTAACCCGTTTTTAGCTCGCTAGGATGTAGATGGGGGTCTTGGGACCGCCACATACTTTTTTAGCACCCCCACTCAGCAGCTTTCAGGTTGAAAGCTGCTGCTTTATGCTTTAATGGTCGGCTACCTAATGCTTGGGGTAATCGTCGATCGTTTGTTGATAAATTTCAAGTATTCGATCGACTTTGCGTTCCCAATCAAAATGCTGCCGGACTCGTTCCCGTCCCGCACAACCCATACTCTGCCGCAATTCTGGTGAATGAGCGAGCTTGAGCATCGCATCTGTCAGTCCCTTGACAAGTTCTTCTTTAGAGGTCGGTTCTATTAAAATACCGCAAGTGGAATTCAGATAATCTGCGGGACCGCCCCAATTCATCGCAATGACGGGCAGCCCCAGGGCCATTCCCTCCAGCACCACTGCTCCCCCAGGCTCCCGCAAACTCGGCAGCACCAGCGCATCAGCTTGTTGCAGTTTGATAGCGCACTCCTCCTGAGACAGCCAGCCCCGGAATACAGCTCTGCCGCCCAGTCCCAAACGAGCTGTTTGAGCTTCTAGTTCGCCCCGCATCTCCCCATCGCCGATGATTTCCAAGACAGCACTGATTTGAGCTGCGACGGCTACGAAGGCATCCAGCAGTATGTCTACACCCTTCCAGTCTGCCAGCCGCCCCAAGAACACAAAATGAACCTGTTGATTGGGTTGCTTTGGTGCGGTAGAGTCCGATCGCCACACCGAGAAATCCACGCCGTTTTCCACAAGTTCAATAATTTTACCGCGCACTCCTGATGGAAGTGCCTGCTTCGTCCGATCGTTTGCCACTAACAGTGTCTCGGCTTGGATTTTGCCGGGTAACAGGCGGTTGAAGACATCGACAAACTTGTGACCGAATCCTATTAAACTCTCGATTGCAAGACTTTTGCGCGATAGTTGAAATGTCGCAGGATATTTAACTGCCGCATTGAGCGGCCCCATCGCTATCGGTGCTCCCAATCCGAACATTAGCGAAGGGAATTTTGGCGATACTGGTGTTGGCTCGTGTACAACATCAATCTGGTGTTCGCTCACCAGCCGCCGGACAATGCGCCGCTGGATCTGTTGGGTGTAGAGGTGGCTGAGCAAGCCTATAGTAGGTGCGCCTATGCTTGGAGGCAAAAATCCGCAGATATTGTTAAGCAGCCGATGTACCCAAGTGTCGGACACGAAGTGCATTCGATCGCCATCTTCCGGAAACAGAGCTTTTAGTTCAGCCTGTGTGCGTGCGTGAACTACTAACCATGTTTCTATTTGGCGCGATCGAAGTATCCTGAAGTAGTTCAGCGGCAACAATGCCTCGCCACCGAATTTAGTTGAGGCATTCTGAGCAACAATTAAAATTCGCATAACTTATTTTGGGTCCAACTGGATTTATGTAATCTTAGATTAGATTTCTTCTTTGGAACAACTAAGACTGGTTATATCAATTACCTGGGGGGGTAACAACCAGCCCCAAACCCATACTTTGTAAGGATTGAGCCAATCCGCTGCTCAAAAAAGATAGGCAGCATAATTGTTACACGCTTGCCTATCTCAAAAATAATGATACCAACATTCTACCTCATTCATTTAAAAAAACAACTAAGTTCAGCTCAATTTAAACTGATTGAAATCTTGCTACCCTTGATACAATCAGAAAAACAAGTGAGATTAGAACGGCTCTCGCGGGTATTTCCCTATCCAATTACAACAGAAAGTCGGCGTAGAAAACTACAAAGGTTTCTCGATTTGCCTCACTTAACTATCTCACTAATTTGGTTCCCATTAATTACTTATTGGTTGATTACTTATTGCCGTGTTGGTCAAACTTTATCAATCGCAATCGACCGCAGTCAATGGGGGCAGATTAATCTCTTTATGGTTAGCCTGATCTGGGAGCGAAGAGCAATTCCATTATACTGGTCACTGTTGCCAAAATTGGGAAACAGTAGCTTCGAGTCACAGACTACCAATTTACAGCAAGTTTTACCATTATTTTCAGAATATAAAGTCATCGTTTTAGGAGACCGTGAATTTTGTTCTGTCGATTTGGGAAACTGGCTGAGGGAAAAGGGTGTATTTTTTTGTTTAAGACTGAAAAAGAATCATTGTGTCGAAACGGAACATTTAGTTTGGCAACGGTTAGATGAATTAGGAATAGTACCAGGCACCTCTTTATATTTTCAAGGTAAAAGAGTGAGAAAAAGTCAGCCTGCTACTGGATTTGAGCTTGCAAGTAGCGTGGAAAAGAAACTACGGGGGATGGAAGGTCGATGAAGCATGGTTTATTCTCACAGATTTAGGGTCATTGCCGGCAGCTATCGATGCTTACAAGCAACGGATGGGTATTGAAGAAATGTTCCGAGACTGTAAAACAGTCGGCTACGATCTTGAAGGAACTAGCTTAAAAGGAGACCGACTTATTAACATGATTCTGCTCATGACACTTGCGTACACTTGGGCAATATTTCAAGGCACTGAACTGAAGAAAAAGCAGGTACAAAAATATGTATCTCGTCGCAAAGAACCTAAAAAAAGATATCGAAGACGGAGTACATTTGGTGTTGGTTTAGATGGAGAAAAGTGGGTGAATTATCAAGGGACAATATTCTGACGAGGTTGAACAGTAAACGCAAGTTAACTCCTTCTAAACGGCGCTTTTATCAACAAGGTATGCGGGCAGCAACCCTTATACAGTCTATATCGTAGACCTCTTTGTCACCCCCCCAGATCAATTACCTAAATGTTTGCTACAGATAGGGCGTCTCAAATAAATTTCCATCCGCTCACAGAGCTAATCAGTTCACGAGTTAATTGATTAATTTCTTTGGACAAAGTTTGTCGCAGGTCATCTAAGTCATCAAAAAGCTGCCATTTTAACTGTTTTTTCAGTTCTTTCCAGAATCTTTCAATGGGATTGACCTGTGGGCTATAAGGGGTTGACATAATAACACAATGTTATCAGGAATGGCTAATTCCCAAGCTTGATGTAAAGGACCATTATCTAACTGGATAATATGTAAGTCTTCCGGATATTGTTTGGCGAATAGCTCTAAATACTTTTCACAGCAAATACTATCTAGATGACAGAATTCATAAAAAAAGCTTGACCCAGTTTTGGGTTCAACCAACCCATACAACCATAGATACTCGAATTGCCATTGTTCGATTCCTACTGGCTGCACTCCTTTGAGAGTTAGCTTTTTTCCCTAGGATGTCTTGAGTCCTATTCGGCTTTCATCCTCACACCAGTAGCGCAGGTTTTTATAGATGTCTCGCAGACTGCCTAGGGGTTCAAGCCGTTCATTTATACTTTGACAGAGTTTTTTTTAAAGCTCTCTACTGCTCCTTCTTTTTGTTTAGCATCCTGCGGTCGTGGCACTTTTAACTTCGACTGCAAGCGATATCGGACTAATTTACGCACTCCGGTGTAAGACATCTCTACATCCCACGCTATCTTCAACCACACTTGCACTTCTTGATAACTCGCAAAACCTTCTGGGTCAGAGAGTTCTGACACTAAACGATTTTCAATTTCTGGAGAGACCTTTGGGCTCCTCCCCGAACTGGTTTTAATGTTTAGTAGGTGGTTGAGTCCGCCTGTACGGTAAAGGCTTAACCACCTTGATACTGTAGTTCGATGATGTCCTAAACGTAATGCCAGTTCATCGACGGTCTGACTTGGCCCACTTTTTAACCAATACAGCGCTTGGAGTCTTTCTTTGGTCTTCCCAGTTTTTTGTTTGCCCAATAGTTCTTTGAGGCTGTCTAAAGACTCTCCCATCTCTATTTTTAGTATTCCTGACATCACACTTTTTCCTAAAATCGCCTTCGCTTTATTTGTAGCACCATTTTTTCTATTTGATATTACGACTCAAGAGCTAGAGCAAATCCAAGTTAAATCCAAAGTTTTTTGGCAACAGGAGGAAAGTTTGCCCAAATGGGATATCACTATCTGCCCGCCCTAGCTGGTATGTTATTTTTACGCAAGTCCCTAATGAACGTGGATGTGCGACCAACCTTTTGTTTTTGTGGCGTTGCTGATTTATGGTATGAACGACTCAATCTGCAAAAAATGAAACCAGCGCGTCAGAACAGCTTCGGAATTTCCAACTTATCTATTTTCCTACCGTGATTCAGCAATGCCGTTTTTGTTAACCTTGCTAGTTTGCCAGCAACAAAAACCAATGCCAATAGCCGAACCTTTTGATATAAAGATGTATCTCCCGCTTTGGCAATAACTGCGAGGCACTGCCACCATGCAGCAGGCTCAGCTTTGAGAACCTCTACAAATGAGTTAATAAAAATTTTGGCAGCCAAGGGAAATAGATAAAAAGTATTTTTTTTAGCTTCTTCTGCCCATACGTGAGAAGCTATCGCTTTCGGGGGCAGTTGAGCTGACATCAAATCTGTTTCAATTCCAAGTTATGCAATAAATTGTCGCTCCCGCCACAAAAAAATGTGTGTTTGTCTTGGAAATTGTGGAAGAAAGTATCCAATTTTTGCCTTCATTTGGTACCTGCTTTCTAATTTTTAGGTCAAGGATATTTATCTACTACTATGCCAGGGTAAACGCATCTTAATTTCAACCTAAAACATGATATGATGAAGTATTGGGCTAAATCAAGTGCGTAATTAGGTGCGATCGATGGCGAAAGGGTTTACTTCGACTTTAACTGCCCAACAAAAAACAATAGGTGTATCGAACCCGACACACTTATTAAACGCTTGTTTTTTAAACCATTTTGGAACCTTGACCGATCCAAGAATAGAAAGAAGTAAACAGCATTTATTAATAGATATTGTAGCAATTGCGATTCTAGCTGTCATCAGCGGTGCAGATGGATGGGAAGCAATAGAACTCTATGGAACAACCAAATATGAATGGCTGAAAGGTTTTCTAGAACTGCCGAACGGAATTCCTTCTCATGATACATTTAGTCGAGTATTTGCTCGAATTGAACCGCAGCAGTTTCAAGAGTGTTTTTTGAGTTGGATAAATTCAATCACCCAAAAGTTGGAGCTAGAAGTCATAGCCATTGATGGCAAAACAATGAAACAATCTTATGACCGTAATCACAGCCAAAAGCCATTGCATATAGTCAGTGCATGGTCTTCATCCCATCAATTAGTTTTAGGGCAAAAAAAAGTCAATAAGAAATCCAACGAAGTGACGGCAATTCCGGCTTTGTTAGAGCTGCTAGAAATTGCTGGAAGCATAATAACCATCGATGCTTTGGGATGTCAGAAAGAAATAGCAGCGCTCATAATTAAGAAGAAAGGAGATTATCTTTTAGCGCTAAAAGGGAATCAAAAACTTCTTCATGAAGACGTAAAAAACTGGTTTGAATTAGCTCGAAAAGAAGAGTTTGGTGGCAGAGAGCATAGCTATTATCAACAAATAGAAGCCGGGCATCATCGAGTTGAAAAAAGACAAATTTGGACGGTGGCAGTCTCAGAGCTTCCATCTCTTCATAATCAATCCTTATGGGCTGGATTAAAAACGGTTGTGATGATCGTAAGTGAAAGACGTTTGTGGAATAAAACAACCACAGAAGTTCGCTTTTATTTGAGTAGTTTAGGCAGTAATGCCGAGAAGATTTCTCAAGCAATTCGCAGTCATTGGGGTATTGAAAATAGCTTACATTGGACATTGGATGTTACTTTTTGTGAAGACAAGAGTCGGATTCGTAAAGATAATTCTCCTGAAAACTTTGCTCTTATACGTCGCGAGTGCCATCAATTTACTGAAACAAGAAAAAGGATTTAAAGGAAGTTTAAAAATGAAGCGGTATCTGGCGGGAATGGATAATAATTATTTAGTCCAAATCTTAAACTCTGCCAGTTAACACTCGAAAACTCAAACAGATTCCCGATCTAAATTGATTCAGCTTCGAGAATTTAGAAGTTCTTAAAGCTCGATTTTTACTTGGTTAATTCCATCGGATTTAAGAGTTTTAAGAAGGATTTTTCCAGAAAAAGACTCACGCACAAATATGATTTTCTGTCAACTTAATTTAGATGCGTTTACCCTGACTACTATGCCGATGCACGAGTACCTTTCTCACCGAGCAGTTTTTCATAAATCTCGACGATTTTTCTGGCCTTGTTCTCCCATTCAAATTCTCTGGCTTTTTCAATCGCCTTAGCTGACATACTTTCCCGCAGCCGATCATCTTCGACTAACATCTTTATTTTATTTGTCAACTCCTGGGTGAGATACTCTCTAGAAGTCGGCTCTATCTTAAAACCAGTTTCTTCATTTACGTATTCACCAATACCGCCATTATTGGCAACGATGCAGGGGAGGCCGCAAGCCATAGCTTCCATTACCACTGCGCCGCCAAACTCTCGGATCGAAGGGAAACAAAAAATATCGGCTTTCCTGTAATAATCCAGAGTTTCTTGTTGATTTACCCACCCGGCAAAGCTGACTATTTCGCCTAAATTAAGCTCCTTCACTCGGTTTTCCAAGTTGTTTCTTTCTGAGCCGTCTCCTACTATGGTTAAGCGGATTTTACTTTGAATTGCATAGTCTAATTTCCCAATAGACTCAATGACAATATCAGCGCATTTGTAGGGAACTAATCGACCCACAAAAAGCAGATTGATATGGCTGAAATCTTTATTAGGGATATTTGTCTGATTTAAAAATTCCTCTGAAATGCCATTTTCGTAGAACAAATCAATTCTTTGCTCGGGGATTGCAAACAAATCCTTGAGCATATTTAAAGTATAGGTTGAACCTGCTAAAATTTTGTCTGCTTTTTTGTAAGTTTCTACATAACCTGGAATTAATGCTCTACCAACTGCTCTCAAAAAGTTGAATTGAGCAAATTCTTGTCTGGCCGTTTCTTGAAAACCTGGTGGAAAGGGAATTCCCCCATTCACCGGCCCGAGAATAAAAGGAGTCTGCTGGCAGACACTGACTACCTTAAACGGATACCGCGGCATCATCGGGGTAATTCCATGAACTATGTCATAGTCTCCGTTTAGGATTTTTGCTTTAAATTTTTGATATACTTGCCGATTAAATTCTTCATATATGGGGTAGCTCAAGGCATTATAAAGAGGCCAATTTATTCGCCCGTTTGCCGTAATCTTTTCGACTATTTTATAATATTGTTTATTTAAATTTGATTCTTCAAGATAGAAAACTTTTTCGTATTCTGGGTGTTTTTCAAGGGCGGGTTTATTTCTAATATGGGTAACGAGTGTGGCATCAACTAAATTGTTTATTTTTTGAAAAAAATTGTATCCCACCAAAGGTACTGATGCCCATTCAGGATTGCACTGTTCTACAATTAGTAAAACTTTTAATTTTTTATTACTCATTTGTTTGCTACTCAGGGGTGGACTTTCTGGGACGTTAGCTGTAATTCTAGCTGGCTGAATTAATAGAGTTGGTTGTTTTGTATTCGATTAGCTTGCTCTGCTGCCCCAGCAATCGGCGCTGGTGAAACTGGATTTGACCTTGTAACTGCGGAAATTTGGCTAATACACATGACAAAGCGTAGATGGCTGCGTCTTTAGTTGTGAGATCCCGATACTTTATATAATAGTTATAGGTGCGATAGGTTGCTAAGGGGTAGCCACTCAATAGTAACAGGCTCCAGCCTTTTGTCGGCCATGTCATGGCCAAAGCTAGGGCTGGCAAGACTAAGCCCCAAAACCAGGTGCTGCGCGTTTCTTTGACCCAATGGCGCTCTGGTTCGCTTCCGTGCATCCAGGAGCCTTCGGCATAGGCATGACCCGCTCTTTGAGCCCGCTTCCACCACTGAGCGAAACTGGTCATTTGCGCGTCGTGCAGGGTCATTTCTGCGTCTAAGCGAAGAATTTTCCAACCTTTTTGGCGAAGCCGCAAGCACAGTTCGGGCTCTTCGCCGGCTATTAATGCGGGATTGAAACCTTCGACTTGCTCAAATGCGGTGGCGCGCATCATGGAGTCGCCACCGCAGGCTTTGGTTTCGCCGATGGGGGTATCCCACTCAATGTCGCACAATTGGTTGTAGATGCTTGCTTCGGGGTATCGTTCGCGCCTGCGCCCGCATACTGCTGCTACGTCTGGTTGGGCTGCGAGTTCGCTCTCAGCTCGATCGATCCATCCATCAACTACTTCGCAGTCACCGTCCACAAATTGGACAAATTCGATGTCTGGCGCTAGTTGCAGCAAGCGGGCAAAGCCTTCGTTTCTGGCGCGTGCTGCGGTAAACGGTATAGATAAGTCTAGTTCTAGTGTATCGGCTCCGATCGATCGGGCTAACTCTAGGCTACCGTCTGTTGAGCCGGAATCGACATAGACGACGCGGGCAACTTTGTCTGTGGCCGAGACTAGGCATTGGCGGAGGCGCTGCCCTTCATTTCGTCCGATCGCCACTAATCCAATTTGTTTCAAGGTTTACCTCTTGAATTCGACTACTGAGTAGTTCGTTGTATATTTTAATAAAAGTCCAGCTAATTTCAGAATTTTTCTGCGACTTCTATAATTTTTATCAGACTTTCGGGGTCTTTTTTTCGATGATTTTTGCGGGAATTCCCACTGCGGTTGCACCTGGTGGCACGTCACAAATCACCACAGCATTAGCACCAATCAAAGCATGATCGCCGATCGTTACGGAGCGAATAATTTTCGCTCCTGCACCAATATCGACGTGACCGCCGATTTTGACATCAGCAACAATTGTCACCTGTTGAAAAATCATACAGTTAGGGCCAATGGAAGCACTTGGGTGAATGACAATGCCATTAGGATGAGGCAGTACCAGTCCTCCTTGTATTTGGCAGTTTAAAGGGATGTCTGTTGCAGTTACAACGCTCCAGAATCGATACTGAATGATGTTCCAACGGCATAAAAAATAGCCGAAAATCCCACCCTGCTGCTGCCACTTTTGATAGTTGCGGATAGATTTGAGCAGTTGGCGACTCGGCTCCCACCAATTGCTGGGTTTTTCGCGGCTCCAGTCTGCTTCTGTAGCAGAAACGATTGGCTTAGTGATTGACTCAACCATTGTTTGTGGAATATTTTGATGATGTTGACAATTGTGCTTATTTGTGCAGTTTACCTTAACAGGCATCTCTAACTTGAGTAGGTAGATTGCTGGAATTGGGCCGCAGTTGGAGTGGATGTGTTGCCGTAGAAGTGCGACACTCGTAACTTTACGAGCTGGGGTTCAATTTCGGGGTCGAAGCTGCCCTCGCGGCTGTTAATCAAATCTGCCCAGGGCAGGCTTTGAGTTTCGGCTTGCAATTTTTTCACTAAGTCTTCGACGCGGCCTATCGGTCTGGCGGGGACGCCGCCCACTATATCGCCCTCGGCGACATCTTTGGTGACGACGGCACCGGCGGCGACGATCGCATTTGGGCCGATAGTGACGTTGCGAAGGACGATCGCATTGAAGCCGATAAATACGTTGTCGCGGATATCTATCTTGCCTACGGCCTCTAGTTTAACGTTGTAAGCCCGGTCAAGCATGGCGATCGAGCCGTCGTGGCCTAGCAGGGTACAAGATGAGAAGTGAACATTGTTGCCGATGCGGGTGTAGGCGGGATCTCCAAAGACGGTATTTGGCCAGATGCTGCAATTTTCGCCGATCGCGTACAAGTTGCCGTGGCGGCGGAGAAATTCTGTGTATTCTTTGGAACAAGGGTTACAGAATTGGACGTAAAGACCCGGGAACTTGCCGTAACGCATGGCAAGATGGCGGATAATTTTTTGCAATGTCGATCTAAGCATTTTCCTGGTTTTTCGTAGATTGAAGAATCTTGGCAGGAATACCAACAGCAGTTTGACCGGCTGGAATGTCTGATAAAACTACAGCATTGGCACCGATATTTACGTCGTCTCCCAAGTTTACTTTTCCGAGGATTTTTGCACCAGCGCCGACGTTAACCCGATCGCCCAATTGAGGGGATTCTAGCGGTTTGTCCAAATAGCGGTTTCCCAACGTTACACCTTGGCGGATAATGCAGTCGTCGCCGATTTTACAGTATCCGTGAATAATAATAGCGTTTTGATGTTCAATCACCACGCGACGACCGAGCTTCACAGTGTAAGGCAAGTCTATCCCGTAACTATTGCGAACTTTTCGGTAGAGCGATCGATAAAGAATGCTCAAAGGAGCCCGCAGTAGCTTGGGTTCAACTTTCATTCTCCAGACACCGAAGCGTTGAACTGCTACGGCACGAAATCCCGGTTTTGTCCAATCCCGACCATGAGCAATCCAGTCTTCTTTTATTTGTTGCCAAAGTCCTAATTCTGGGCTTTCTACTTGATTTTCACTGGTGATTAAGTTTTGCTCAGTTACCATAAGCTGTAATTCACACTATTTCTTGTTTACTCTATTGCTAGATGCCCACGATCTTAATTGGTCGATCGGATTTTTGAGGAAGGAGCAACCCGGTTTTCTCCATCGACCATACTAATGTCTGACCTACATCCGAAAATATTTTGCTGACCTAGGTTAACCTGGTTTATTTGGCTTTGACGGATTTACCAACTCCATTTAAAAGTTTTTTGATTTTTCAATCTTACCTCCCTTAAAAAATACACTATTCAATACAAAATCCCTGAGTAATTTTGGTGGATCGCCATCTGGTTTGCCTTGAAGTACGCGGCGCACCCTCCAGACTGCAAAACCAGAAGCCCAGGATACATCTGTTAATGCTGTGTAAACCAAGCCGTAGTTTTTGATAAAGTACCGACGCCGGGAATCAAACCAATAGGTCGGCAGCCGCTTGGCCGGCTTTTTGGTGTCAGTGACGCCTGAGCTTTGACCGACTAGGTGGACAACGCGACTCTCCGGTACGTACCAGCAACTCCAGCCAGCTTTGTTCGCTTGCAGACAAAAGTCCATTTCTTCGCAGTACATGAAATAAGCTTCATCCATCAAGCCAATCTTTTCAAATACTTCGCGACGGACGATCATGCTGGCTCCAGCGACCCAATCAGTTTGACAGGTTTCTTGGGAAATGGGAGGCGCGGCAGCCCAGTTGGCTAATAACTTGGATATGAAGCCTGTGCGCCAACCAAAATCGAGTTCGGTCAAGATGTTGTGAAACCGAAAAGCTGACTCCTGGGGCGTGCCGTCGGGGTCTTCCAAGCGGCTGCCGGCGATGCCTGCTTCGGGGTGGGAGTCCATGAAATCGACGAGGGCTTTTAAGGCACCGGGGCGAACTATGGTGTCTGGGTTGAGAAGCAGGAAGTAAGGGGGAGGATTGGTGGATTGGAGGACGGGACGGATGAGGGCGTTGTTTCCGAAGGCAAATCCGCCGTTGCGGTCTAGGGGAACGAAGGATGCCCATTCGCTCCAACCTTCTTTTGCGATCGCACTACTAATTTCTGCGACGGAGCGATCGCCTGAAGCATTGTCGCCAACTACAACTCGCATACCGGGCAGCGATTGAACTTCGCTAACTAGAGAGCGCAAGCAGTCAATTGTCAAACTAGAGGTTCGGTAGTTAACAATGACAACCAGCAGTGGATAGGGGTGATTGGACTCGCTGGCCTTCGACATAAGTACCGCTGTTTGTTTAACAACTTTTTAGCTCAAGTTGTACCTATCTGGCAAGCTGGAGCGATCGCTTATAGCATTTTTATTTGTTTGGGTGAGGGAGACTGTTTTTTCTGCCATATTTCGGAAGTATCGCCGCTCTGGATCAAAGTCGATACTGCCTGTAGGCTTGACTGGCTGCTCGGTGCAGCAGCGAATGTCGGTAAACTAACCCCTTAGCGTCATCGGAATAGCCCCCGCCAATCACGCAGGCAACGGGATAGCCGCCCGCCAAACACGCCATCAAAACTTGCATTTCCCGGCGAAATAAGCCCGTATCAGTTAAAGCTAATTTTCCCAGTTTGTCGCCCTGATGAGGGTCTACTCCAGCATCGTACAAAACTAAATCTGGCTTGACACTTGACAGCAAATCTGGTAAAAATTTATCCAATGTTTGTAAATATTCGTCGTCCTCCATACCGACAGGCAAAGGTACATCTAAATCGCCCTTTTGTTTAGTGCCGGGAAAATTGACTTCGCAGTGCATCGAGAAAGTAAAAACGCTGCTGTCATCTTGGAAAATTACGGCGGTTCCGTCTCCTTGGTGGACATCTAAATCGACAATTAAAACTTTGCGAACTAAACCACTTTTTTGCAATACGCGAGAGGCGATCGCCAAATCATTAAAAATACAAAAACCCGACCCAAAAGCAGGGAAGGCGTGATGAGTTCCGCCCGCAGTATTGCAAGCCAAACCGCAATCTAAAGCGAGCTTGGCAGTTAGTACAGTTCCTGCCACCGCAGTGCAAGTGCGATTGGCAAGGGCCCGGCTCCAAGGCAGACCTATTCGGCGCTGAGCTTTGTTATCGAGCGTCCCGTTGCAGTAAGCTTGAACGTAGCAGTGGTCGTGGACTAATTCAATCCATTCTTGAGGCGGAAGTTCGGGAGCGTGAAATTGCGATTTATCTGCTACCCCGTCCGCGAGCAGCATCTGGTAAAGCATCCGAAACTTGGCCATCGGGAAGCGGTGATTCGGTGGCAGAGGTGCAACGTAATCTTCGTGGTAAATAATTGGTAACTTCATTAAAATTATTGTATAACGAATGAATCTCCAATTGAACGCCTGCAATCTCAAATTTACATTCGCTGGAGAACCTGTATATGCAACAACTAAAAACAGTCTGGCAGTCCGGCAGCACCGACCCCGAGAATGCTGACAATCTCCATAATATCAGTCAGTGGTGGGGAAACCTCAACGGCAAAGAAATTAGCTGGGTACAGCGACTGATTCCGCAAATCGGCGGTCTGAGCGAAATTCACTGGCAACCCCAGCGTTTTGACGAAACATTTGTGATAGTCAATCCCGAAATTCGGGAGGAAACTCTCTATTGGTACAAACCCGATTCTCCTGTCCAACGTAACAACACTGTTGACAAATTAGAACTTGACAATTTGCAACAGCAATTGTACATCTATCCTCAGTTGGAATCGGAACTGGTAATTCGCGTAGGAATTCCCGAAGTTAAATATCAAACACTTGAATTAAACAATCCCGAAATCGCCTTGGGGGAAGATAATATGCTGCTGCTGTGGGAATCTGAGCAAGAACTAGAAGTTAAAATTTACTTGAGCAATGAAAATTTTGCTAAGCTTAAGGAATTGCTGGCATAGAAAAGACCGAGAAAATAGTTTATATGGTAGGCTTTGGGTGCCAATGGAGGGATCGCATCTATACTCTTAGTCCCCTAGAAATATCTTAAGACTGATGGGCGGGTGCGTCAAAACCTCGGTTTTTTACAGCCATACTTCGTTGCAGCGACAATAGTAAAAAAAACCGGTTTCTTCGCCTCGCGCTACGTTCCGGTGTATATAGTCTTTCGAGCGAAAAATGAGGTACTCTCGGCCTGGAGTGGCCTCCGCGGCATGGAGCGGGCATACCTCACCACGCTTGAGAACCGCTGTATCTCGGCTAAAACCCTTTGAATGTGGCAGCAAAATGTCAAGAAACTTGCGTTATCCTCCTGGGACTTTTAATGCAAAAGTCAAGGAAAAAAACAGTCCTGGACGCATCAACCGGGTTGTACGAAAATACTTGGTAGCAGCCCTTGAAAAAACTTAAAAAACCCTCTTACTTTGGTCGGAAGTGCCTAAACGATGAGTGTTTTTATGCACACTTAATTGGATATCTAATAAGGGGATTTGTTTGGGGAATAAAATATGGTGAAATAGGGTTTATTTGAGTGGCAAACTTAAGACAAGCAACCAATAAGTTTAAAGAAGAGAATGTGCGTTAGCTGATGGCGAATATCTAAACTTAATCCTCTGTTGGCTGAGTTTTAAAAGGTTTAATAAATAATTACGGTCTGAAGGAATCGCTAAATTTATTAAATCCTCAATCTTCTGCTAGCATTAAAACAATCACAATAATCAGACAAAAAATGATATTTCAAAAAGAAAATATTCACATTTTAATTATTGACGATCAGCCCCAAAACCTGCGGTTTATATCAAACATATTGACGAAAGAAGGGTATAAAGTTCAGCGGGCGATTTCGGGAGAAATGGCGGTCAATGCTAATTTAACCGTTCTTCCAGACTTAATTTTGCTAGATATTGCCATGCCCAAAATGAACGGATACGAAGTCTGTACCCGACTGAAAGCTAATGAGAAAATGAGGGAAATTCCGGTTATTTTCTTGAGCGTTTTTGATGAAACTTTTCACAAAGTCAAAGCTTTTGAAGTAGGGGGTGTTGACTACATTACTAAGCCTTTTCAAGTGGAAGAAGTTTTAGTGCGGATCGAAAGTCAATTGACTATACAACAGCTATCAAAACAATTAAAACAGCAGAATGCCCAACTGCAACAAGAGGTGGAAGTTCGCAAGCAGACAGAACAATCACTCAGGGAAAGCAAAGCGCGGTTGCAAAAATTGGCGGTCAATATACCGGGAGTTCTTTATCAATTTATCAAGAAGCCCGATGGAAGTTTCCAATTTGAATACATTAGTTATGCTTGTCGGGAGATTTACGAATTAGAGTGTGAACAAATATTAAAAAATCCCTCCTTGTGCTTCGATCAAAATCATCCAGACGATCGAGAATATCTGGATGAAAAAATTGCGGCGAGCGCTCGAAGTTTAGAACCTTTTGCCTTTGAATGGCGGATTGTTACGCCGTCGGGTAAACTCAAATGGCTGCAATCAAATTCTCGACCAGAAATGCGCGATAATGGCGATATTGTTTGGTATGGCGTACTTTTTGATATCAGCGATCGCAAGCACACAGAAATAGAAATGGCTGGAGCTAAGGCTGCTTTAGAACGGCAAGTTCAGCGACAATTGCTGATTGCAAAAATAACTCAAGAAATTCGATCGAGCTTGCAGCCAGAAAAAATATTTCAAATAGCTGCAACTCAAATCGGTTTGGCATTCCGCGTCAATCGCTGTTTAATTCATACTTACGTTACTACTCCTCAAGTCGATATTCCTCTGGCGGCCGAGTATCTCGAACCCGAGTGCCAATCTATTTGGAACGTACCCATTCCAATTTGGGGCAATCCTCACGTCGTACAAATGATGATACAAGATACGGCGATCGCCTCCAACAATGTTTATTCAGATCCTCTGTTGCAAGCTGTTCAACCGATTTGCCAGAAGGTTGGGTTAAAATCGATGCTGGCAATTCGCACTTCCTACCAAGGCAGGGCAAACGGCGCTATCTGTTTGCACCAATGCGATCGTTACCGGGAATGGACTTCCGATGAAATCGACTTATTAGAAGCTGTGGCGGCTCAAGTAGGGCTCGCTATCGCTCAAGCTAAACTGATCGATCGAGAAAAAAACCGGCTTGTGCAGCTCGATCGGCAAAATAAATTGCTACAAGCAGAAATTCGCACCCGCATCTGCGCTGAGGAAGCTCTGCAAGAATCTGAAGCAGAATTACGGGCTATTTTTGCCGCCATGACTGACACAGTTTTAGTGAGAAATGCAGCAGGGCGCTGCATCAAAATCGCCCCCACAGCATCAACGAATTTGGTGAAACCTCCCAGCGAAATGATTAACAAAACCGCCCATGAAGTCTTGCCGAAACCTGTGGCAGATTTAGTATTAAATGCCATCCAACAAGTTCTCAAAACGAAGCAAAGCGTCAATATTGAATATAGCTTTGAAGTCCGAGAGCGCGAAGTTTGCCTCGACGCTAAAGTTTCTCCGCTGACTCCAGATTCAGTGATTATCGTGGCGCGAGATATTAGCGCTCGCAAACAAACAGAATCCGCACTCAGAGAGAGCCAGCACTTCATTCAAGCGATCGCCGATTCCAATCCCAACCTATTGTACGTTTACGATGTAATTGAACAGCGGAATGTTTATACCAACCGACAAATTTCGACGATGCTCGGATACACCGCCCAAGAAATACAAGATATGGGTACAGCAATGATGCCACTTCTGATGCACTCCGACGATTTGCCAAACTTTTTTGAAAGCATCCAAAAAGTAAATGAAGCCAAAGACGGTGAGGTCATTGAATGTCAATACCGAATGAAACACAAAAACGGTGAATGGCGGTGGATGCACAGTTGGGATACAGTATTTCTCAGAACAAGCGATGGTAAACCCAAACAAATTCTCGGCACTGCTAATGACATTACAGACCGCAAATTAGCCCAAGAAAAACTGCTAGCATCGCAGCAAAGAATCTCATTTTTATTGCAGCAAACGCCGATCGCAATTATCGAATTAAACCTCAATTTAGAAATTATCACTTGGAATCCCGCAGCCGTTGCTATTTTTGGCTACAGTGAGCAAGAAGCGATTGGTCGAGTCGCCTCCGATTTGATCGTACCTGAAAGCTACCACCCGCAATTATCTGAGATTTTCAATCATGACTTGAATGCCAAATCCAGCGGCACTACCGAAAATCTGACTAAAGACGGCAGAATTATCATCTGCGAGTGGTACAATACTCAGCTAATTGACGATAACGGTACAGCGATCGGCATTGCTTTAATGGCTGTAGATATTACCGAACGCAAGCAAGCAGAAACCGAACTGCAAGAAAGTGCTTTACGACAAAGAGCGATCGCCCGCATCATTGAAAGAATGCGGCAGACTTTAGATATCCGAGAAATTTTTCACGCCACAACCCGAGAATTGCGCCAAACCATGAAGTGCGATCGAGTCGCTATTTACCGTTTCAATCCAGACTGGAGTGGCGAATTTGTAGCCGAATCCCTTGACCGCAAGTGGGTTTCTTTCATCCAAGCACAGGATGTAAATTCTAACCTGACTGAAGGCGCTTTAGACAGCGAACTTTGCCTCGTCCAAAAATTAGATAGTATCTCACCAGAAGTCCACGATACCTATTTGCAACAAACCCAAGGCGGAGCCTACAGCCGAGGTAAAACTTACCTTTGTGTCCCAGATATTTACAAGCAAGGTTTCGATAATTGTTACATCCAATTGCTAGAAAAATTTCAAGCTAAATCCTACATTATTGTACCAATCTTTTCCGGCAAGAAGCTCTGGGGATTACTAGCATCCTATCAAAATTCTGCTCCCCGCCAGTGGAGTGAAGCAGAAATCAACGTTGCAGTTGATGTAGGTACTCAGCTAGGAGTAGCATTACAGCAAGCGGAATTGTTCGCCCGCACTCAAAGGCAGTCCATGGAACTGATTAAATCCAAAGAAAACGCCGAAGTTGCCAACCGCGCCAAAAGCCAATTTCTAGCTTCCATGAGCCACGAACTCCGCACACCTCTCAACGCCATTCTCGGTTTTTCCCAAGTCATGGCCCGCAACAGTTCTATCACGGAAGAACAAAAAGAATACATAGAAATTATTAACCGCAGTGGCGAACATTTGCTAGAACTCATCAATGATGTTTTGTCAATGTCCAAAATAGAAGCAGGTCAAATTACCATCAATCCAAGCCGCTTCAATCTCTACAACCTTCTCAACAGTCTCAAAGAAATGCTGCAACTAAAAGCCAACTCAAAAGGTTTGCACCTAATCTTTGAAAATGCCGATGATTTGCCGCAGTACATTCAAACAGACGAAGCTAAATTGCGGCAAGTTTTAATTAACCTGGTCGGCAATGCGATTAAATTTACTCAGCAGGGAACCGTTACTTTGCGCGTCAGCAGCCAAGCGGAAAAAGACGCCACAGAAGAAAATAAATCCCAATTATATTTTGAAATTTCCGACACGGGGCCAGGCATTTCTCCCTTGGAACTTGCCACATTATTTAAGCCCTTTATACAAACCGAAACTGGTCGAAAATCCATGCAGGGAACTGGTCTGGGGTTGCCGATCAGCCAACAGTTTGTCCGGATTATGGGGGGTGAGATTGCTGTTAAAAGTCAACTCGGTCAAGGAACAATTTTCAGCTTTAATATCTGGGTTGACTTAGTAACAGAAAGTGATGAACAAGAAAAATCACCGATTAAACAAGTTATTGGTTTAGAAGCCGGACAAGACACTTATCGGATATTAATAGTTGAAGATGTAGCGGAAAATCGCCAACTGCTGCTTAAGCTGTTGGTACCCCTGAGATTTGAAGTCCGGGAAGCAACTAACGGTCAAGAAGCAATTGCTTTGCATTCAACTTGGAAACCGCACTTGATATTAATGGATATGCTGATGCCCGTGATGGATGGGTATGAAGCGACAAGACAAATTAAGAAAACTCTAGAAGGTAGAGAAACAATAATTATTGCCCTGACTGCCAGTGCTTTTGACGAGCAGCGACAAATAATTTTGTCTGCTGGTTGTAACGATTTGATCTGTAAACCGTTTCGGGAAGAGGTACTCTTTGAAAAGATAGCGCATCACCTCAACCTGCGTTATATTTATGAGAAAGAAAACTTATCTACTTCTTTTTCAACACCGACGCTGCTTAAAAGTTTGACCACCGAGGATTTGAGTGTAATGCCCACAGACTGGGTGGTCGAGTTGCACCGAGCAGCACTTTGTGTTGACGACAACCGCATCCTCGAACTGATCGAGGAAATTCCCGAAACTGAGGCAAATCTCGCTAAGGCTTTAACAGATTTAGTCGATAATTTTCGGATAGATATCATTATCGATTTAACTCAATTATATTATGATGAACGACCATCCATTACCAGCGATTCCTAAAGACATTCTGATCGTTGACGATATGCCGGATAATTTGCGACTTTTATCTACTATGCTGACATCTCACGGGTATCATGTCAGGAAGGCTATTAACGGAAACTTGGCTCTGCAAGGGGCGCAAATATCTCCTCCCGATCTAATTTTACTAGATATTAATATGCCGCAAATGAACGGGTATGAAGTTTGCGAGCAGTTAAAGTTAAGCGAAAAAAGTAAAGATATTCCGGTAATTTTTATTAGTGCGCTAGATGACGTACTGGAAAAAGTTAAAGCTTTTCAAGTAGGAGGAGTGGATTATATTACTAAACCGTTTCAAGTAGAAGAAGTCTTAGCCCGCGTCCAAAACCAACTTTCCCTTCGTTCGCTGCAATCCAAACTGCAACTGCAAGCTAGGGAACTGCACGATCGCAATTCTAGATTGCAGGAAGAAATCGCAGAACGGCAGCGGGCTGAAGAATCAATCCGGTTTTTGCTGGAAACTACGCGGGCGATCGGCGAAGCTGTAGATTTTCACTCAGCTTTAGAAGTAATTTTGCACCAAGTTGGCGAAACAATCGGATGGGATGTAGGAGAAGCTTGGATTCCCGATGCAGAAGGAACTGTGCTGCAATCTGCCCGGGGCTGGTATGCAAGCAACGCGAGGATGGATGCGTTCCGCAGGCAAAGCGAACAACTAACATTTGCCATGAATATAGGGCTGCCGGGACGAGTTTGGGCATCCAAGCAAGCGGAATGGGTAGAAGATATTTCCAGGGGCTACCCCGATTTTTTCCGAAGTCAGATAGCACTAGAACTCGGATTCAAAGCGGGTTTTGGCGTGCCGATTTTGGTAGGCGATGAAGTATTGGCAGTGCTAGTTTTCTTTAAAAGTTCGTCGGGTGGGAAAGATGCACGATTTATAGACGTGTTTAATGCGGTCGGCACTCAATTAGGTTCTTTGATTCAGCGCAAACAAGCAGAAGAGTTGCTGCGTATTGCCCAAGAAAAATATCACAGCATTGTAGAAAATGCGATGGAAGGCATTTTTCAAAGCACGCCTTCAGGAGGCTATCTCAGCGCTAATCCAGCTTTGGCAAAATTGTACGGTTACGACTCGCCAGAAGAACTGATGTCCGAGATTAAAAATATTGCTCAGCAACTCTACGTTGACCCGGAACGCCGCCTCGAATTTGTGGCTGCTATGGATGCTGAAAATGCCGTTTCGGGGTTTGAATCTATGGTATGTCGCAAAGACGGGCGCCGGATTTGGGTGTCAGAAAATGTTCGGGCTGTTCGAGATTCAAAAGGTGAGCTACTCTACTATGAGGGTACTGTTTCTGACATTACAGAGCGCAAATTAGCGCAAGAAGCGCTAAAAGTTCAACAAGAACAAAGCGAGAAGTTGCTGTTAAATATTTTACCCAAACCAATTGCAGAACGCTTGAAGGCAGAGCAAAGCACGATCGCCGACAGTTTTGCCCAAGTAAGTGTTTTATTTGCTGATATTGTTGGCTTTACTGAGTTGTCTGCGAGAATGTCTCCCACCGAGTTGGTAAAGCGCTTGAACGTAATTTTTTCGCACTTCGACCAGTTAGCTGAAAAGTACGGTGTGGAGAAAATTAAGACTATTGGCGATGCTTACATGGTAGTCGGGGGGTTGCCTACGCCGAGACAGGATCACGCCGAGGCGATCGCCCAAATGGCCCTGGGAATGCAGGCAAAAATAGCAAAGTTGTGCGCCGAGACAGGGGAAAAACTGGCCATTCGCGTTGGCATCAATTCCGGGCCGGTGGTTGCGGGAGTAATTGGTGTGAGCAAGTTTACCTATGATTTGTGGGGAGATACGGTGAATGTAGCGGCGAGGATGGAAGCTACGGGTTTTGCAGGCAGCATTCAAGTTACGGATGTTACTTATGAGCTTTTGAAAGATAAGTATTTGTTTGAGAGGCGAGGCGTGATTCCGGTAAAAGGTAAGGGGGATATGATGACTTATTGGCTGCTACAAAAAAAGTGAAAATTGGGAAGGAAGAAGGAAGAAGGAAGAAGGAAGAAGGAAGAAGGAAGAAGGAAGAAGCGAGTATGTTTATTTAGTTAACCTGGTATCTTGCATCCTTCGCCAAAGTTGAATGTTCTTGTCGGGCGTTGCCCCTAGCCCGCCCGTAGAGGGATTGTGCTGCTATGATGAAAGTAGTTAACGAAACTTTACATAATAGCCGTGACTGCACAACAATTAGTATCTGCAACCAGCTTTGAAAAATTAATTTGGACTTGGAAAGGTCACAAAATTCAATATACCGTCCAAGGAACCGGCCGCCCTCTGATTTTGATTCACGGATTTGGGGCTTCGATCGGACATTGGCGGCAAAATATCCCCCCACTAGCGGCCGGCGGCTATCGCGTATTTGCTCTGGACTTGCTGGGATTCGGTGCTTCGGCCAAACCAGCCCTAGATTACACTCTGGAATTGTGGGAAGAATTGCTGACAGATTTCTGGGCGGATCTGGTACAGGAACCGGCTGTATTTGTGGGGAATTCGATCGGCGCTTTGCTGAGTTTGATGGTAGTCGCCAACCATCCAGAAATATCAGCAGGTGCAGTCTTAATCAACTGTGCCGGCGGGCTCAACCACCGGCCCGACGAACTGAATTTCCCGCTGCGAGTAGTGATGGGGACTTTTACTAAATTAGTTCGATCGCCCCTGATCGGCCCGTTTGTCTTCAACAACATCCGCCAAAAACACCGCATCCGCAACACCCTGCGCCAAGTCTACGGGAACCGCGAAGCCATCACCGACGAACTCGTAGAACTCCTGCACGCCCCCTCCTGCGAGCCCGGAGCTCAACAAGTGTTTGCCTCGATTCTCACAGCCCCTCCAGGCCCTCAACCGTCAGAATTGCTGCCCAAAGTCGATCGTCCGTTATTGGTACTTTGGGGCGCAGACGACCCGTGGACGCCCATCGCCGGCAGCCAGATTTATCAACAATTGGCCGCCAACGGTAAATCAGTGAAATTTGTTTCAATTCCCCACACAGGCCACTGTCCCCACGACGAGCGGCCGAGTGAAGTCAACGCTCTGATTTTGGACTGGCTGCTGGAAGTGAAGTAAAATTTTTCCGATCGAGGCAACCCTTGGGCGATCCATCAAAAGTCTTACATTGCAAAGGTTCTGCCTCGATCCACCGCACCGCCACCCAGGCTGCTGCCGACTCAAAAAACAATTTTTATAAAAAGTATTGACACGCTTGTCCTAGTCAGCTATATTGATGGACGTGTGAGGAGCGAACCAGTAAGAGCACCGAGACGAAACACGGCCAGTCGTCGGTGCTCTTTCTGTTGGAACCCATTTTCAAGAGTTTGAAATTATCTATAAATTGACATCGAGAATATCTTTAAGCCCGCCCCGCTTTCTTCAATTCTTCCTTGGCGTTCTTAGCGTCTTCGCGGTTCCTTAAATAAATATTCGATGTTGCAAAAAAAGTAATTGACTGCACTTGAGATCAAAAAATCCGAAAGTGTGGATTTTTTTCGATCGTCAAAAGTTGATTGCATAGAACTCAAAACTACAGAGTTATATAATAAATTGTCGCTGGGTCGGGGCGGGTCGATCTACATTTTTTCAAAATGTCGGCAAACCCGCCCCTGCGGTATTGGTGCTACAAATATCAACGATCGCCCAAAACAAATTGTTCGATCGCAGCCGCCACCCCATCTTCCTCCACATCCGGCGCCACCCAATCAGCAGCAGCCTTCACGCCATCAGGAGCATTGCCCATCGCCACGCCCACGCCCGCGTAGGCAATCATTTCCACATCATTAAAATTGTCGCCGATCGCCATCACATTCGCCGCCTGCAAACCCAAAAGTTCCTCCGCTAAATACTGCACCGCATCTCCCTTATTCGCCAAAGGATGCGTAGCTTCAAAAAAAGTAGCAACGGATCGAGTCAAATAAAGCTCCGCAGGCGTGTAGCGCTGTCGCATACTGCTGAGCAAGCCGTCGAGTACCCCCGGATTCTCGCACAATGCCAAAACTTTCGTAGGTTCCCCCGGAATATCTCGCCGCAAATCCTTAATCACATTTGGTTCAATGCCCGATCGTTGGGCATAAATTCGGGTAGCTTCGGTAATTTCCGGCACGTAAAGTTGGTCGTCAATGTAGAAATGGATCGAAAGCAGCGGTCGCAAATGCGCTTCTTCAAAATGGTCTAACAGTTGCAGAGCAGTTTGTTTCGACAGCGGCAAGTGCCGCAGCCGTTTTTGAGTAGCGCCATCTTGAATCCATGCGCCCTGGTAGCAAATCAGCGGCAATGTTGAGCCGATGTCGCGGTGAAAACGCAAAGCTGAGCGGTACATCCTGCCCGTAGCGACGGCCACTTTCACTCCCCGCGACGAGGCCGCCAAAATCGCCTGCTTGACTGGTTTTCGGATGGTATTTGACAAACCTGCGATCGTGCCGTCTATATCCACTACCAGCAATTGAATGTCTGCGGTGCCAAAAGCGCGATCGGTCGCCTTAGCTGGATTTGAGGCAGTTATATTCTGCATGATTTTTTTAGATTTTAGCTGTTGATTTGCACGCACCCGTTTATTTTGGCACTGGCGGGATAGCAAAGTGCGACTTCTGATTTTTTGAAGACTAAAATATAGATAACTAAATAAGCGACAAAAAAAGTATCTAGGAGGACTCTTTAGGGATGGATTTAGCTAAGCTATATAATAGTAGCCAGTTTACGGCCGTAACAACCGCCCTCGACCGTCGATGTGTATTTCCACTTACTTAATAATTCTTGCGATCAAAAAGAATGCAACTCTAAGCCCGCGCTCCAAACCCTTAGATCGTCAATCATTCCCAATCTAAAATCTAAAATCTAAAATCTAAAATTGTATAACCGCATCTTTGAAATTACCCCCAACTATCATGATTTCTCTCCCAGGATACCGCATTGACGGAGAACTTTATACAAACCCTCACACAGTTATTTATCGAGGGATGCAGCTTGAGGAACAAAAACCCGTTATCCTCAAAACTCTCACGCCGCCATACCCTACCCCAGCGCAAATATCCCAACTGCTGCACGAATCTGAAATTCTTAAAAATTTGAATTCCCCCGGAATAGTCAAGCTTTACAAAATAGAAACATACAATCACTTTCCGGTTTTAGTTTTAGAAGATTTTGGTGGGGTTTCCCTAAAAAAGTTTCTCAGCAACAACCAGCTAGAGTTACAACAATTTCTGCATATTGGCATCAAACTAGCAGAAACTCTTGGGCAACTCCACGAACACCACATCATCCATAAGGATATTAAACCCAGCAATATTATTGTCAATATCCAGACAGGAGATGTCAAGATTGCTGATTTTGCGATCGCCTCCCTGCTACCGGGCGAAAACCCCGCCCCCAGCCATCCCCATTTACTCGAAGGCACTCTCGCCTATATGTCTCCCGAACAAACGGGACGGATGAATCGGGCGATCGACTACCGCACCGATTTTTATTCTTTAGGCGTCACCTTTTATGAAATGCTTTGTGGCGAATTGCCTTTTCAGGCGATCGATCCCATGGAATTAGTACACTGCCATATTGCCAAAACGCCAGTTTCTCCTTGTGAACACAGAAAGCAAAAAGTAGAAAGCAGAAGCATAGAAGGCAGAATCAATCAAGTAGGAACCAAGGAGATTCCTCAAGTCGTTTCCGATCTCGTCATGAAACTATTAGCAAAAACAGCCGAAGACAGGTATCAAAGTGCTTTCGGACTTTTGTACGACTTGGAAAATTGTCTCGCTCAACTGCAAACTACAGGTGAAATTTCCCACATCACCCTCGGCGAGCAAGATCGGTCAAGTCACCTGCAAATTTCCCAAAAATTTTACGGGCGAGAAGTAGAAGTTAATATGCTTCTCAGTATCTTCCAGCGGATGAGGCGGGGCAATACAGAAATCGTGCTGATTTCTGGTTGTGCAGGTGTGGGCAAATCGTCGTTAGTATATGAAGTTTACAAGCCGATTCGGCTGGAAAGCGGCTATTTTATTGACTGCAAATTTGAGCAATTTAAGCGCGATATTCCCTACGGTTTTTTGCTCCAAGCTTTTCAAGATTTGTTGCGACAAATTTTCACAGAAAATGCCGCAGAAATCCATGTTTGGAAACAAAAAATTTTAAAAGCACTCGGCGGCAACTGCCAAGTAATTATTGAAGCAATTCCCGAAGTAGAACTGATTGTCGGACCGCAGCCCCCCGTCCCAGATTTAGGAGCAAATGAATCTCAAAATCGCTTTAATTTAGTATTTCAAAACTTCATCCGGGTCTTTGCTCAAAAAGAACACCCTCTAGTAATTTTCCTGGACGACTTGCAGTGGGTCGATTCAGCATCTCTCAAGTTAATAGAACTGCTAGCAACTGACCTGGGAACTCAATATTTATTAATAATTGGAGCTTATAGAGAACCGGAAGTAGATGCAAATCATCCCCTAATGCTGACCGCCGAAGCAATTAAAAAAGCAGGCGGCACTGTGAGCGCGATCGCCCTTTCGCCTTTGGATATAAGCAGCGTCAACCAATTCGTTGCCGATACTTTGAACTGCGCCCCAGAAAAATCCCTAAGTTTAGCAGAATTGCTTTTGCGAAAAACCGCTGGAAATCCCTTCTTTTTAACTCAATTAATAAAATTTCTTTACTCAAAAACTTTAATTCAATTTAAATGTTCACCAGTGAATAATGTGGTCGAGCTAGCTGAACCTAACCTGTCGGGCTTAGCGCAACCAATCTCAGAGCAAATTGTGAAAAAATGCCATATCACAGGGGAGTGGCAGTGGGATATCGAACAAATAAAAGAAATGGGAATAACTGAAAATGTTGTAGAATTAATGATAGATAATATTCAAAAACTTTCAGATAATACCCAGGAACTGCTTAAATTAGCCGCTTGTATCGGGAACAAATTTGATTTAGAAATTCTCTCGACCATCGCCGAAAAACCTCTAGCGTCCGCAGCAACAGACCTCGGAGAGGCACTTCAGTCCGGTCTGATTTTGCTCGTGATTAACGCCTACAAAATTCCGATCGCACTAGCAGCAAGGACAGAAGTAACAGACACAATATCTAGAGACTTTACCGATGAATTTTCCCTACCAGTGGCTGATGTTCCTAGCGCCACTTACAAATTTTTGCATGAGCGAGTGCAGCAAGCAGCTTATGCTTTAATATCCGATTATCAAAAACAAGAAATTCATCTCAAGATCGGCAAATTTTTACTACAGAATGCACCGCCAGAGCAATTAGAAGAGCATATTTTTGATACCGTAAACCAACTCAATTATGCCAAAGAAATCATCGGCAGTCAATTAGAAAAATTTAAATTATGCCAATTAAATTTAATTGCAGCCCGCAAAGCAAAAGCAAGTGCAGCTTACGAACTTGCCCTCAAATACTTAACCGCAGGTATTGAACTGCTTCCCCCCGAAAGTTGGCAAACTGACTACGACTTGACTCTTGCACTCTACGAGTCAGCAGCAGAAGCTGCTTACCTGAATACCGACTTTGAAGCAATGGAAAAATGGGCGATAATTGTCCTGCAACACGCAAAAAATGAACTAGACAAAATCAAAGTGTTTGAAATCAGAATCATAGCTTGTGCGATGCAAACCCAACTCCAAGAATCGGTAAAAATTGGTCGGGAAGCACTAAAAATGTTAGGAATCAACTTTCCAGAATTGCCGATTCCCCTCCACATTCAGCAAGCAATGGCTAAAACAGCAGCTTATTTAAGCGACAAAAAAATAGAAGATTTAATTAACTTGCCGGTGATGACAAATCCGCACAAATTAGCAACTATGCGCGTGCTTTCCAGTATGTTGTCAGCTACATTTATAGTTGAACCTGTGCTGCTGCCGCTGATTGTGTGCGAGCAAGTTAATTTATCTATTAATTACGGAAACTCTACTTTTTCTGCCTTCGGTTATGCTAATTACGGAGCAATTTTAAAAGGAATAGTTAGAGATATTGAATCTGGCGATCGCTTTGGTCAATTAGCTTTAAATTTGATCGATAGATTAAATGCGTTAGAATTCAAAAGCAAAACGCTTAATTTAGTAGCATTCATTTTGATGAACGGCAAGCATCACGTTAAAGACTCTTTGCCGCTATTAGAGGACGCCTATCAAAGCGCGCTAGAAAATGGGGATTTAGAATGTGTCGGATATTCAGCCGTAAATATTTGTCAGTCTTTGTATTTCATCGGTCAAGAATTGCCCCAACTGGAACGGAGAATGGTAAATTACAACCATTTGCTGTTTCAACTCAAACAAGAAACTGTATTGACTTGGAATCAAATATATCAGCACACTATTTTGCAATTGATGGGAAAATTGGAAAGTCCACACCTGGTATTAGGTGAAGCCTACAGCGAAGAAAAATTGTTGTCGCTGCTGTTGAAATCTAACGATAGGGTGGGACTACAGCACTTTTATTTGCAAAAATTAATACTAGCGTATTTATTTGGAGATACCGCTACAGCGCTAGAAAATGCAGCGCAAGCCGAAGTATATTTAGACGGAGTTGCAGGCTTTATTAATGTTTCTGAATACCAGTTTTACGATTCTCTAGCCCGCCTAGCAGCCTATCCATCTGCCACAAATGAAGAACAAGAAGAGCATATTTTTTACGCTGTCAGTAACCGAAAAAAACTGCAACAAAAAGCGCTTTCTGCGCCCATGAATCTTCAGCACAAATGCGACTTAATTACTGCAGAAAAAGCGCGCGTTTTGGGCAATGTTGTGAGAGCAATGGAATATTACGATCGCGCAATTGAAGGAGCCCAAGAAAACGGATACATACAAATACAAGCACTAGCATCAGAATTGGCAGGAGCATTTTATTTATCCATAGGACGAGAAAAAAATTCTAAAACTTACTTGACAGAAGCGCGTTATTGCTATCAGCGCTGGGGAGCAACAGCCAAAGCAGCGCATTTAGAATCCAAATACTCGCACTTGCTAACTTCAGGCTCGATTTCAACTAATATTGAAACTCACAAATCTACCAGCAGCGCTTCCACTACGAACGACAGTGCAGGCGTGCTAGACTTGACCACAGTAGTTAAAGCATCGCAAACCTTAGCCGGGGAAATAGTTCTAGACAAACTGCTGGCAAAAATGATGAAAATTGTTATTGAAAATGCCGGGGGACAAAGAGGCTTTTTAATACTAGAAAAAGAGGGTGAATGGGTGATTGAAGCATCAGGAGCTGTAGATGTCGATCGCGTTGCTGTCATGCAATCAATTCCGATAGATTTTGTAGCCGACGATCGAGAAGTAACTTTGCTGGCAGTTGCAGTTGTGAATTACGTCGCCCGCACTCAGGAAAGTATAGTTTTAAACGATGCCAGCCGCGAAGGACAATTTACTCGCACTCCCTATATAATAGCCGTTCAACCTAAATCTATTCTTTGCACTCCGTTAATTAATCAAGGCCAACTCGCGGGCATTCTATATTTAGAAAACAATCTGACTACAGGCGCTTTTACACAAGACAGGTTAGAAATATTAAAACTGCTGTCTTCTCAAATTTCTATCTCTATCGAAAATGCCCAACTTTACGCCAACTTGCACCAATTCAATCAGAATCTCGAAAATTTAGTACAGCAGCGTACCTCTGAACTCTCCCAAACTTTAGAAGACTTAAAATCGGCTCAAAATAAACTGGTAGAATCGGAAAAAATGGCTGCCCTCGGAGGGTTGGTTGCAGGTGTTGCCCACGAAATCAATACTCCCATCGGCATCGGCATCACCGCCGCCTCCTTGCTTGCTGAAAAAGCCACAAAGTTTTTTGAGGTTTACAGTAACGGCTCAATCAAACGTTCAGAGTTAGAAAAGTTTCTGGATACCGCCATGCAAAGCAGTAATATGATCTTATCTAACCTCACGCGGGCAGCCGACTTGATTCACAGTTTTAAAGAAGTAGCTGTAGATCAGTCGAGCGAGTTAAAACGGACGTTTAATGTTAAAAACTATCTAGAGGAAATTTTGATATCCTTAACAGCCAAACTAAAAAGAACTAAGCACAAAATAGAGATTAAGTGTGATGAAAATATTGTAGTGGACAGTTATCCCGGCGTAGTGTGTCAAATTGTGACAAATCTGGTGTTGAATTCCCTAATTCACGCCTACGATGGAGAAGACGAAGGAGTTCTGGCTTTTGATTTCAAACTAGAGGGCGATCGGCTAATATTTGAATATGCCGATAACGGCAAAGGAATTGACCCAGAAAATCTCAGTAAAATTTTTGAACCGTTTTTTACCACCAAAAGAGGTCAGGGAGGCACGGGATTGGGACTGCACATTATTTATAACCTTGTTACTCAAAAACTAAAAGGCACAATTAGCTGCACAAGTCAAGTAAATAAAGGCACAAAATTTATGATTGAATTTCCCGCTAAAATAAGCAGTTAGTTATTAGACCGCCAACATGGATATAAGTTTTATATAGGAGAACGATATATGTCAGAAGCTAGTAAAAACTTGTTGGCTGCAGGCGATGACGAATTAATCACCGCGGGCGACGATGAATTAATATTTGCCGAGGAAGACGAGGCGGAAGAAAAACCGCTAGAAGAAAGTTGGAAAATATTAATTGTAGATGATGAAGTAGAAATTCATAATATTACTAAACTAGCGTTAAACGATTTTAAATTTGAAGGGAAAAGTATAACTTTTATCAGCGCTTACTCAGGAAAAGAAGCTAAAGAAATAATTCAAAATAATTACGACATAGCATTGATTTTACTCGATGTAGTTATGGAAACAGAAGAAGCAGGCTTGGAAGTAGTTAAATACATCCGCGATATTTTAAATAATCAAGTAGTGCGGATTATTTTACGCACTGGACAGCCCGGACAAGTACCAGAAGATGTAGTAATTGTCAGCTACGATATCAATGATTACAAAACCAAAACTGAACTTACTAACAAAAAATTATTTACCACAGTAGTTACCGCACTGAGAGCATTTAGATCGCTCAATCAAATCGAATCCAGCAAAAGCGAACTAGAAAAAATTGCAGCCGCATCAGCCCGTTTTGTACCCCGTGAATTTTTGAAGTTTCTCAAAAGAGAAAGCATCGTTGATGCCAGACTAGGAGACTCTGTACAAGCAGAAATGACGATTATGTTTGCCGACATTCGCTCATTTACAAGTCTGTCAGAAAGTATGTCTCCCCGAGAAAACTTTGAATTTCTTAACTCTTACTTAAGCCGAGTTGGCCCAGTTATCCGCGAGTATAACGGTTTTATAGATAAATATATTGGTGACGGGATTATGGCTTTGTTTCCTAACAGAGCTGAAGATGCTGTGCAAGCAGCAATTGAGATGCAGCAGCAAGTGAAAATTTATAACAGACACAGGCAAAACAGTGGCTATCAACCTATTTCGATAGGGATTGGCTTGCATACGGGGACTTTAATGTTAGGTACGATTGGCGAAGCGGAACGAATGGAAAGTACGGTGATTTCTGATGCTGTTAATTTAGCTTCCCGCGTGGAAGGATTGACAAAGCTTTATGGAGTTGCTATTGTAGCTAGCGTCCAAACCCTTTGCCGGATAGACGATCCTCAACATTACAAGTGCCGGTTTCTCGATCGCGTTCAAGTAAAAGGAAAACAAACACCTGTTGCTGTATTTGAAATTTACGATGGCGACTCGGATACCATGATCGAACTAAAAGCACAAACTCAAACTTATTTTGAACAGGGAATTTTTTTTCACTACCAGCAGCAATTCGCGCAAGCAAGGCAAATGTTTTTGCGCGTATTGCAAATCAACAAGTATGATAAGGCAGCAGCTTTTTATGCAGAACGCTGCGATATGTTGATGAAGAATGCACTCATTATGACTCTGGAAGGTATTGAAATTTAGCTAATTGGTAATGGTAATTGGGAATTGGGAATTGGGCATGGGTAATTGGGAATTGGGAATTGGGAATTGGGAATTGGGAATTGGGAATTGGGTCGAAAAGAATTAGAAAATGGGCATCAGCTAAGATAGTGAACAGTGAACAGTGAACAGTGAACAGTGAACAAATAACTTAATTTATGCGCTTAAAATCCCTTGATGTTTTTCGCGGAATTGCGATCGCCTCGATGATTCTAGTCAACAACCCCGGTAGTTGGGAACAGGTGTATCCACCGCTAGATCACGCAGAATGGAACGGCTGTACGCCGACAGACTTAGTATTTCCGTTTTTCTTGTTCATCGTTGGCTGCGCGATGTCTTTCTCGCTGTCTAAATATATTCAAAATTATCCAAAAACCGGAATAGAAACCTCAAAAATTATACAAAAAAATGAAAAATTAGAATCCGACAAAAACCCTTTTCCTTCTTCCTTCTTCCTTCTTCCTGCTTCAAATATTTACTGGCGAATTGCGCGCCGCGCCGCGATTCTATTTATATTAGGATTGCTGCTAAATACATCTTCGATCGCCCTTGACGTACTTCTCAACAGCGCCCCAGTGGAAAACTTCGGTAAAATCCGCATCATGGGAGTATTGCAGCGCATCGGCTTAGCTTATTTCATCGGTGCGATCGCCATTCTCAACCTTTCCCCCCGCAATCAAAAACTGCTCGCTGCGGCCGTGCTTTTGGGCTATTGGGGTGCATTAACCGTATTTGCTGTAGGGGGGTACACTGCCGGCGAACTCACGCCAGAAGGAAATTTAGGGGGATATGTCGATCGGCTAATTCTCGGTAGCCAACACCTGTACAAAGGCGGCCCCTTCGACCCCGAAGGATTGTTGAGTACCTTACCTGCAGTTGTAACAGTCCTAATCGGCTACTTTACCGGAGAGTGGCTGCGCGTGCAGCCAATCAAAACCCGCACCAGTATCAACTTAGCAATCTGCGGTCTCAGTTGCGTGGTAATCGGCCACTTGTGGGGATTTTTATTTCCGATCAACAAACAACTTTGGACAAGTTCCTATGTAGTGTTTACCGCAGGTTGGGCGTTGCTATTGCTAGCAGCTTGCTACGAAACAATTGAAGTGCGAGGTTGGAAATGGGGGCGGCCGTTTGAAATCATGGGAGTGAATGCAATTTTCTTGTTTGTCGCTTCCGGTATCGTCGCCAGAATTCTGTTAAAAACTCATATCGGTACTGGTGCAAATGCTCCAACAACTTACACTTGGATTTATGAAAACTGGTTTGTGCCGTGGGCGGGGCCGCTGAATGGTTCTCTGGCATTTGCCGTCACTGCGGTCTTATTTTGGTGGTTAATTTTGTATGGAATGTACCGCAGAAGTTGGCTGATTAAAATTTGAGTAGTTTAGTATTTAGTGGATATAACTATTCTAACGATCTCAGATCGGGGGTATCTTCCGATCGGTACGCCTGTTTAGGTTACAATTGAAGGCACGAGGATTTTTTATGCCGACTACTGCTCAAGAAATCTATATTCAAGTTGTCCATATTTTGTCACCAACGGAGCGGTTACGCTTGGCAACTCTGATCCTCAACGAGTTATCACAGCATAATGTCGCTGTCGTCGAACAAAGTGATACCTGGAGTGAGGAAGATTGTTTCGATGTAACAACCTTTTCTTTGCAATACGCAGCTACACTTTTCCCGGAGAGTGAGGAGATGGATTAGTGAAATTCAATCCTGGTGATGTAGTAACAGCAGATTTTCCAGGTGTCACAGGTGTTAAACTAAACGTCGCCCTGTTGTGGTTTTGTCCTCGACTACTTATAATAGAAACCGCCCTGATTTCATAGTTGGGTTAATCATTACCCAGACAACAAATCTTGGCTCTACTGACTATACTCTGCAAGATTGGGCATCCGCAGGTTTGAGAATTGTATCTGTTTGCCGCAGTTTCATTCTTACTTTACTGCCTTCTGCCAACCTGATTTTGATTGGGCATTTATCCGAACGTGATTGGAGTGCTGTGCGCGCCTGTGTAAAAGTAGCTTTAGTAGAATTGGACGATCGCCCACCTTCATCAGATTCATGACTCCCGAAGATTTTTATATGAACCCTACACTACCTATCGTTCATAGCGACCCCGAAATTTTAGGGGGAACTCCTGTCTCGATCGCCACTCGCGTCCCGATGAAGACTGTGCTTGATTGTCTCGAAGCTGGTGATTGACTAAATGAGTTTCTAGACCATTTTTCTAGTGTCAGCCGCGATCGAGCGATTTCACTTCTGGCAATGATACGATCGCCACATAACAACATTTAACGTTTATTGATGTCCGCTTCCTCAACATCGATCGCCTGCAGGATCGGAAATCCGATCGCACCCCCGCCACAACTTCCACAAATTACCGCCCCAACCCCGCCCAGCTAAAGGATTTTGCCGATTTCTCGATCGCACGCCACCGATCGCTAACTATAACTGAGCCCTAATCGCTAAAATTAAAAAAAGATACGTAATAGGCAGGCAGGCGTCAATGATCCCAACAGTTATAGAACAATCCGGTCGCGGCGAACGCGCCTTTGACATTTACTCGCGACTCCTGCGCGATCGCATCGTCTTCTTGGGCCAACAGGTTGACTCTGACTTGGCTAACCTGATCGTTGCCCAACTGCTATTTTTAGACGCCGAAGACCCAGAGAAAGATATTTACCTGTATCTCAACTCCCCTGGGGGTTCGGTGACAGCAGGTATGGGCATTTTTGACACGATGAACCACATCCGCCCCGATGTTTGCACCATTTGTCTCGGTTTGGCAGCCAGCATGGGCGCTTTTCTGTTGAGTGCCGGCGCTAAAGGCAAGCGGATGAGTTTGCCTCACTCCCGGATTATGATCCACCAACCTCTAGGCGGAGCTCAAGGACAAGCAACCGATATTGAAATTCAGGCCAAAGAGATTTTGTACCACAAACGCCGCCTGAACGAACATCTGGCCAACCATACCGGTCAGCCGCTTTCCCGCATTGAAGAAGATACCGAACGGGATTTCTTCATGTCCGCTGAAGAAGCAAAGGACTACGGATTAGTCGATCAAGTGATCGATCGCCGTCCTTCCGCCAGCCGCCCGATCGCCGCTGTCGTCTAAATCAAAAGTTAAAAATCAAAAATGAGGAAATATTCTTCATTTTTGATTTTTAATTTTTAACAGCCATATAGCAGTTTTCAGTGGAATGAATTACAGATGCTGGGGCCCATGATAGGGCGTCATAGTTAAGTCCTTACTGTATTTCATACAATTGAAAACTGCTATATAGCGCTTCTCAAGGGTGGTGAGGTATGGGGGCGAGTCCTATGCCTATGCCTATGCCTATGCCTATGCCCTATGCCCTATGCCCTATGCCCTATGCCCTATGCCCTATCAGCACCTCATGTTACGCTCGAAAGGCTAGATGTAGCTTTCAAAAAAAACATCACACCTAGAAACCTACATAATTACTAGGGCAAAGATTCTAGATATTGCAGGAAGTCGAGCAATTCTACTTGATTTAAGAAATGGCGCGCTTCTTTGCCATAAGCTTGTTTGAGATGATCTTTTCCTTGGTTGGCAGTCCAGCCCAGTCGCTGGATTTCCTCAGTGGTTCTGCTGTAGATTTCCAGATATTCTAGGAAATCTACTAACTCTTCGCTAGAAAGCTCTCTCTGCGACGACTTGCCGTAATTGTGTTCCAGACACTGGGTTTCCTGTGGTTTTTTCCATCGCAGGCGTTTGAGGATGGCGTCTATTTGGGCGATCGTATCAGAATTATCCTCGATCGCATCGCTGGGAATCCCCACTGCGATCGGTTGCAATTCCCTGACTTCGGCCGCACCCTGTAGCAGTTCACTTTGGCTAGCAGTCGGCACATCCAGTTCCTGAAGTGGTTCGCCGTAGCTAGAAGAAAGCCAAGCGTCCGAGTCTAACTGCTTCGGTACAAATCCAGTAGCCTCGACGCGATCGACCTTTGGAGGCAGCGGTTCCGGTACAGGTGCGATCGGCTCTTCACTTAATTTCGCTTCGGTCTTGACAAAGTTGCTTTGATGTGCATCAGGCAATTTGTCAGCAACAGGCATTTCTAGAACCGGAAGAGGAACACTTGTCGGCCCAACAGCAACCGGAGGAACAGGAGGAGGAGGAGGAGGGGGAACAGCAGCAGGAGAGGGAACAGCCGCAGGAGGGGGAACAGCAGCAGGAGGGGGAACAGCAGCAACACTCGCGATCGCACGATCGGGCGCAGCAAATCCAAGGACAGCGATCGCTCGCAACCGGGCGCGGTCTTCAGCATCCTCAACAGACTCAGCAGCCGACATAGCCGTAGCAAGAGTTTTGCCGTCAACCTGAACCAAACAGCGAACAACAAACTTACCGTGATGAACAGTCAGCAACTCACAGATTAACTGTCCAGCGGGATAAAGGGCGCGAAATTCAGCAAACATAATTTTTTGACCCCGAAACCAGAAGGGGCTTATGACTTAAGTGTAGTACAGCCCAAAGAAAACAGTTTTCTGAAAGCACATATTCAACATACAATAAATTAAAGGTGAGTCATCCGCGCAACCTTACACGCCACTAAACCCCATGCCACATCCAGCGGTTTAAGCTAACAAGCATCGGGCGTCATTTCTATATAGGAGATGACACAGCAACTAAGCAAAAGTAGTAAAAGTCTCCGGTTTGCGTACCTGCACTTTCTACAGCACAGATTGCTCCCAACCCGCTCGTTGCACCTCTGTCCGCAAGGACCGATCGCGTGCAAAAAAATAGGGGCATCGCAGCAGCGAGCTACTAGCAATTTTGCCTTAAAGATCCGGTAAATTCTTTGCTAAAGCAAGAAGCAAGAGGCACTTCAAAAGGAAGAAGGAACAAGGCAGAAGGAACAAGGCAGAAGGAAGAAATGCACATTTTCTCCCTCTCCATCCCTCCCGATGCTCATCCTCGACTCAAGCCGTCGCTTTCAGTATCGAGCCATCTTTTAAGAAGCGACAGGGGCTTTCTAATTCGCGAAGTGCGATCGCGCTGCTGACCTAAAAGCAAACAAATCAACGCTAAAAAATTGTATTGGGGAATAGCGTGCGGGACAGTTGTCTGCACCGTCAGCAGTCAGTTCAAGACAGACAGCAGACAATTAGCACCAAGGCGGTGTCGGGAGAGAATCTCAAAAAAACCTCGCGATGAAACAAGGTGGCTGTGCTCGCGTCTCCACCTATCAACCCGCGCATTTGTTGGGAAGCAGGCACTACGAGGGCCCGAGGGGGTGCGGCTGATTTCGCCAAAATAAGACTAATTGCTGGAAACAAGAGGATCGATCGCTACATGGAATTTTCTATCGCTGCACTGCTGGCAAATTTTACAGAAGACAAATTAGTGGCCCCTAAAGCATTGGAGAAAAAACTCGACTGCAACGACGCCACCAGTCAACTCAAACTTCAAATCGCATTAGAAGCTCTAGAGAAAATTGGCATATTAGTCAAAGACAAAGGCCGCTATCGCCGAGTAGCTGAAGACGACGTAGTAGAAGCAAAACTGCGCTGTTCGAGCAAAGGATTTTGCTTTGCAATTCAAGACGCCGAAGGCTCAGAAGACGTTTACGTGCGGGAAAGTCACCTCTCGACAGCTTGGAACGGCGATCGAGTCTTAGTCAAAATCATCAAAGAAGGCAGCCGCCGCCGATCGCCCGAAGGCGAAGTCATGCTCATCCTCGAACGCGCCAACCCCTCGGTACTGGCGCGAGTCAAGCAAACCGCCACCCCCACCGGCCGCGTCAGCTACAGAGCAATCCCCCTGGACGATCGCCTGTTGTTTGAACTAGACTTGCTCGCAAACGGCACAAATCTCCAAGAGGCGATCGACCACCTAGTACACGTCGAAGTCAAACGCTACCCCCTCGGCACCCACCGCCCAGTCGGCAAAGTAGTACAGGTACTCGGTTCCGACGCCGAAGCCGCTGACGACCTCGACATCGTATGCTGCAAACACGACTTGCCGCGATCGTTCCCCGCCGCCGTCATCAAAGCAGCGGAAAATTTGCCGAGCAAAGTCAAAAAAACCGACCTCAAAAAACGCCTAGATTTGCGTAACATTCTGACTGTTAGCTTCAGCAAAAACGAACCGGGAACCAGCAACAGCGAAAACGATCGCCCTCAAGCTCAGGAGGAAAATCTCTCTGAAGGAGGAGGCGAAAACGAGTTTGACCCGACATCATTCCTCTCCGATCCGCCAGTGGAACGCGCTTTGTCGATCGAAACCCTCAAGCCCGGCCGCTGGCAAATAGGAATCCACATCAGCGACGCCGCCGAGTACGTGCAGCCAGAAACCCCGATCGACCGCGAAGCCCGCAAGCGAGGCACCGCCGCCCATCTGGGAGAAAAAATCATCGCCGTACTGCCAGAAACCCTCAACGAGCGCTGCTCCCTGCTGCCAGACAGCGAACGGCTGGCCTTCAGCATACTGCTGACCCTAGACGAATCAGGAGAACTCCTAGAATACGAGATTCAAACCAGCGTCATTCAAATTGACTACCACCTCACCTACGAGCAAGCTCAAGCAATTCTCGAACCAAGCCCCGATTCCGAAGATCACCCTTTGTCCTCGGCCCTCCGTCCTTTCCTAGATCAAATCGGGGCCGCCTCACAGGCTGCCAGACAGACAAGGCTCAAGCGGGGAGCTTTTGAACTAAATTTGCCCGACGCTAACTCTCACTTCGACGACGAAGGCGAATTAGGAGCTTTTGCAGTCGCTCCCCCCGCCCAGTCCGCTGTCTCCGAGTTGGTGGTACTCGCCAACCAAGCCGTAGCCACTCACCTGCAAGCCTTGGGAGTCCCAGCAATCTACCGCGTCCAGCCGATGCCAGACCCGGCAGACATTCAAGAGTTCATCAAACTCTCCAACAACCTCGGAGGCGAACTGTATCTCGAAACCGAAGAAGAAGTTTTGCCCTTGGACTTTCAGCGATTTACCCAGCAGTTTGCCGGTCTCAAGTCCGAAAGAGTTCTCACCTACCTGCTAGAAGACACCATGAAGCCCGCTGTTTACAGCACAACTCCCAAGCCGCACTTCGGTTTGGCGCTGTCAGAGGGTTACACGCGCTGCACTTCGCCGCTTTCCCGCTACGCCGATTTGCTGGTGCTGCGGGTGTTGCAAGCGGTGTTCGAGCAAGGCCGCAGCAGCCGCACAACACGGGCTAAGGAAAAAGTTGACTTGCACCATTCCTCCTGTCACGGTCAAATTACTTGGAATGTTCTCCCCCCAGATTTGCACCACGAATTTGAGACCGAGTTTGCATCGGTAGTAGTACACCTGACGGAACGCGAAAGAGTTGCTGAGGATGCCGAAAGCGATTTGCAGGGATTGAAGAAAACGGGATTGATGAAAGAACGCACCGGTCAAACTTTCCAGGGTTTGATTACAGGTGTGCAGTCTTACGGTTTCTTTGTGGAAATTGAGGTGCGGCCGCCTGAGAGCGATATCCTGCGAGTTGAAGGATTGGTGCACGTTTCTTCGCTGAAGGATGACTGGTACGAATATCGATCGCGCCAGCAAACTCTGGTGGGCCGCAAAAACCGCAATCAGTACCGTTTGGGCGATCGGGTAGAAGTTCAAGTCAAGAGTGTTGACTACTACCGCCAGCAAATTGATTTAGTTGCAGTTGGCGGCGGCAGCCAAGCTTTTGATGATGATGAATAATCACTTGACAGTTGAGAGTTGACTGTTGATTTTCCTCAATACTTAGTTGTCATTGTCTAGCAACTAAGTATTTAGAGGTTGGCGACAAACTATACTCAGCAATCATCAAAAAATAATTAACGACTAATACCAAATCCGGTAGCATCGTCGCGCGTCAAATCCAGTCAAAACTCAACAATCACAGACGGTGCAACCAGAATTTATATAATTTATCTGCGTTAATCTGTGTTAATCTGCCATCATCTGCGGTAAAAAAAAGATCATTTCAGCAAGCGCAGATGACAAGAAATTGACGCAGATTCACGCCGATGAAGAGAAGAGATATCGGAATAATTTCACTGCTAACAAGTTCGATCTAACCACTAATTACTAACAACAGTCAACCCTCAACTAACAAATAACTAATGACGAATAACTACCCCCTCATTGTAGGAGTTACCGGTGCATCGGGACTGATTTATGCGGTGCGAACATTGAAATATTTGTTGGAAGCCGATCGCGCTGTGGAACTGGTAGCATCGAAATCTACTTACATGGTTTGGCAAAGCGAACAGAACACCCGAATGCCCGCAGAACCGACGCTACAAGAGGAATTCTGGCGGGAACAAGCAGGAGTGCCCACAATGGGTAAACTCCGGTGCCATCCTTGGCAAGATGTCGGTGCTAATATTGCTAGTGGCTCCTTTCGTACCCAAGGGATGATGATTATTCCCTGTAGCATGAGTACACTAGGCAAGTTGGCGGCTGGCTTGAGCTCGGATTTGCTCGAAAGAGCGGCCGACGTTCAGCTCAAGGAAGGGAGAAAATTGGTACTCGTGCCTCGGGAAACGCCTTTTAGCTTGATTCACCTGCGGAATTTGACTACCTTGGCAGAAGCTGGAGCTAGAATTGTGCCAGCGATTCCCGCTTGGTATCACAATCCGCAAACTATTGAAGATTTGGTAGACTTTGTGGTGGCTCGCGCTTTAGACCAGTTGGGGATTGATTGCGTTCCTCTCAAACGCTGGAAGGAAGAAGAAGGGAGTTAGTTGACAGTTGACAGTTGACAGTTGACGGTTGACAGTTGACAGTTGACAGGAAAGCAGTTGACAGTAACAACCAATAACCAATAACCAGTAACTGACAACATACAACTGACAACTGTCAACAAACAAATTCTTAATATTTTTAATATGCGACCTGTATTTTTGCTAGTAATTGTGGTGGGGCTGACTATTTTTGCCCTGCAAAATGTGGAGCCGGCATTATCGCTGGTATTTTTGGGAGTTCGATCGCCTGCTGTGCCCTTATCTATCTGGATTTTGCTGAGCATGGCGGTGGGAGCTCTCACATCTTTATTGATTTCTGGTTTGCTGGCTTTTTCAAATTATCTATCTGCAACGCGAGACCGCACCGGCCGATCGAGTCGCAGCCGTCCCGATACTTTCCCAGAGGACAGCAGAACGCCTTACACGCCGCCTCCCCCTCCCAGAAAACAGGGAATTGACCCGGATCTGAATAGGGAAAATAGTCAAACTCAGGCTGCTGGTTCCTACCGAACTGAGTACGGCACGTCGGCGGGTTACAGTGCCCGGACTTTCCAGCAAGAAACTCCGAACCCTGCTGGGGCGAAGGATTACGCTCAACCGGGGACTTATGGAGCGACAGACGATGAGGATGATTGGGTCTCAGATAGCTCAAAATCGCGTTCTCAAGGGGCTGATGACGATTGGGGGGACGATCGCGATTTTCCCGATCGACCGCAGGTCAATGATGTTCCAGCGTCAAATCCGAGGGATTACGAAGCTAAACAGGAACCGAAAAGCAAGTCTTGGGCTGGCTCAGTATATTCTTACGGCTATCGAGATCCGAGCCAGTCTGGGGTGGGGCAAACTGAGGCTGTATACGATGCGGAGTATCGAGTGCTGATTCCCCCGCAAGAAGCAATACCTAAACCCGCTGATGAAGCACCAATAAATCCTCTTGCAGAAGCAGAGGATGATTGGGGATTGGATGAGGGTGATGAGTTTGATGACGATGATGACCTCAGTGGCGGCTCGATTAACCTGAAAAAATAGAAAAATATCGGAGGATTTGGCAGTGGATGGGTTGAGGGGAGTAAATATCTATCTTGTCGGGATGATGGGTGCGGGAAAAACAACGGTGGGGCGGATTTTGGCAAAAAAATTAAAATACCGTTTTTTTGATACTGATGAACTAATTGTTCGAGTTACTAATCAGTCAATTGCTGAGATTTTCGATCGAGAAGGGGAAGAGGCTTTTCGGGAACTAGAAACTAAAGTGCTCGGTGAGTTGTCTGCTTATAAAAATTCGGTCGTGGCTACGGGGGGCGGCATTGTGACGCGATCGATGAATTGGGGTTACTTGCACTACGGTGTAGTAGTTTGGCTGGATGTGCCTGTAGATCAACTGTACGATCGACTGCGTTCGGACACCGCTCGACCCCTACTGCAGGAGGGCGAGATTAAATCTAAGCTGCAAAGCCTTTTGAACGAGCGAGAGCGTTTATACACTCAAGCAGATGTCCGAGTCTGTGCTGGTGTAGGCGAAAGGGCTGAAGCAATGGCGACTAGGGCGATCGAGGAAATCCAAAAAGTTATCAAACCAGAAACCGGGCCCGATCTCAATTGATACATTCAGAAACCCGGTTGCTGAGAAAATAACAGGTTTCTCAGGACTTTTGGTATTAGTTCCCAAAAATAATGCAACCCTACGCAAGCTCCAAACCACCAGCTTCATCAGTTATTCCCCAAATCTAAAATCTAAAATCTCAAATGGTATGACTTCGGTGAAAATACTGATTTTTGTCTGAGTGTGTCCGTTTAACCACCCCATGTTTGGGAATCCACCGGGTTTGACTGGATGTGATGCGTAACTTTTAGAAGTATGAGGATGTGGCGATGCGGAGATTTTATACAAGAACTAATGGCAGACTCATCTAATGCGTTAAAGCCGGCTATTGAGTTCTCCCTAAAAATAAAATGGCCCCACCGCTGAAGGGCTGTAGGGCGCAAGGACAGTTAAACGCTAACTTGATTGTCGGGAAATTTAGCATCAATGCTATCCTCCTATGTGACGATTTTACGATCGTCCATTCACTCATCAATTTTCCCGTATCAAAAAATGTAACCCAGCACCGATCGAATTCTACCTGTCCTATTCTAAAAACAATACCTCATGCATTCTGACTAGCAGCTCCCTAAAGCTGCTTTTTTATTGCGATCTAGTTTTTGGCTGCGGGACTTGCGGGCTCTTGGCAATAACATTTTGAGCAACAGTCGCTACAGTTCAATACTGCCCTAGGGATTTTCAGTTCCATTCCAGGTTTGTAGGTAATTGGTAATCGGGAATTAGTAACGCGCAACGGGGAATCGGCCATTGACAAGCTGTACCTCACGAGGCTTGAAAACAGCTATGATTGCGGCGCGGAAGGGGGAATTAATCCGGGGGTGGGGGATTGAAAAAAAATAAGCTGTATTTATTGATGGGCGATCCGATCGTTTTCGGCTAAATATCCGTTGCGAGTTATAGAATTTGGTTGGATGAATTTCCCGTTCCTCATTAAGAGAATACGAGCCTGCCTGTCTTTAGCCAAAACTCGATCGCTCCGCCCAACCCCACACCTGTTAAAGAAATGGTAGCTAATACCGCAAAAGCCCGCCAATTCTTCCAACCAGACATTTGAATATCGAGTCTTGCCAAAGCTCCGGCTGAAATCAAGAGTAAACAAGTAGCAAAAAGGTGCATCCAGGCAAAAATTACCACTGCCACAAAAGCTCCTACAATAATAGAAAGAAAAGCACCGATATCACTCGAAAACCACCGCAGAATTAAGGCTTTTATGTCTCTCAGAGGGAACGACAAGCCGACAGCCAACACTAAAATTGAAGCTATGGCTAGAAACCAAGTCAGGTGGGGGGGAACATCAAACTCAGATAATTTCCAGCCCAAAGTGAAATAAGTCACAAAAAGTAGAGTTAGGGAAACCCAAGAGTTTTTTTTCATCCAATGACACAATTAGGAGAACCGGGCAAAAAGAGATGACGATCCCGATGAGTTTCTACCGGGTCTAGAGGTTAGTAGAAATAGCTTGGACCGGACAGGTAGGGATGCACTGCTCGCAAACGATACACCGCGATCGGGCAAAACTTAGTTTAAAGCTTTCTCGGTCAAGGGTCAAGGCTTCTGTCGGGCAAACCCCCGTACACAAACCGCAGTCAACGCAGATATCTTCGTCTATGAGTATTTCCCGACTGGCTAGGGAAACGCCGATATTTTGCGATCGCATCCAGTCGATCGCCGCTTCTAGTTGGTCGATGTCCCCTGATAACTCTAACACCAGTTTGCCCACTTGATTCGGAGCCACCTGAGCGCGGATAATGTTGGCTGCAACATTAAAATCCTTTGCCAGTCGATAGGTGACAGGCATTTGGATCGATCGTTGGGGAAACGTCAGTGTTACCCGTTTTTTCACCCTGCAAGTCCTCGGTAATTTACAAACAATCTTTGTTATCTTATGTTTTAGCGCACTCGATCTAAATTACTGCCTTTAGCACAAATTTTCATGAGATGGGTCTGATTATCTCAAAATGTGGTATAATCTGAAACTATTATTTAAAATAAAAACATAAAAATCAAAGCGCAACTTATTTTATGACTCAGAATTCCCCCAAGTCAACAGTCGTCCCCGCAGCCAAAAATCCCGAAACAAAAGTCGCCACGCGCCTCAGAAATTTATTGATCGTGTTAGCAGCGATCGTGCTGTCAATATCCATCTTCCTCGGGCTGCAAACCCAAACGCCGTCAAGCAGTCTCACCGATATGGCAAAAGCTTCAACGCCATTAGAAACAGCTTTGATAAACGGCAAACCGACCCTCATGGAATTTTATGCTAATTGGTGCGGTAGCTGTCAGGCAATGGCTAACGATCTGAGGGACATCAAACAGAAATATGCCGAACCGCTAAATTTTGTGATGCTGAATGTAGACAATGACAAATGGCTGCCAGAAATTACCAAATATCGAGTAGATGGCATCCCGCACTTTGTCTATTTGAACGATAAAGGCAGTGCCGTTGCTGAAACGATGGGCGAAATGCCGCGCAGTATTATGGAAGCTAACTTAGAAGCTTTAATTGCAGGAAAACCTCTGCCACACGTCCAAGCGGGAGGTCAAGTTTCTAATTTTACTCCCCCCACAGGGCCTGTGAAAACAAGTAGCTCCGACCCCCGCGCCCACGGCTCTCAAGTACAGTAAAAGAAGGAAGTTCGGCAACGGATTCGCTTTCTTCGGATGTAACGGATGTCAACAAGAAGGAAGTTCGGTAACTGATGTAACGGATGTCAGCAAGAAGGAAGAGGGAAGAAGACTTTAGGAACAGGCAAGATGCCTGTGAAGCGAGAAAGTTTATTTGTTGTGGAACAGGCATCTTGCCTGTTCCTGATTGCGGTAACTTACAGAGATTCAAAAGCCCCTCGCAATTTCTGCCAATCTGTGTTTTGGGCGATCGACTACCTCTAAAGGAATATTCAAAAAAACATTTTTGACAATTTATTAAAATTTATTATACTACTTGTCAGGTGCGGAGCGTAAATATTCTCTCAATCCCGATACAAAATACAGCCTGACCGAAAACAATTTGGTTGCCAGCGCCCCGATTCATTTTTTTGTAGGGTGACTGACTGGGTAAACTTTTCAATTCTTTAATCTAAAATCTAAAATCTAAAATCGAATGACCCCCGACAAACCCGGATTCAGTATTAGCGCGACGGCCATTCGCCGCCACATCGGCACCCTCATGCTGACACTTGCTATTATAATCGTGGGCTTTTTCTACATCACCCAACTGCCCGTTGACTTGCTGCCCTCCATCACCTATCCCCGGATTGGCGTGCGCTTAAACGCCCCCGGAGTCTCCCCAGAAGTAGCAATAGACGAAGTTACCCGCCCCCTCGAACAAGGACTTTCCGCCACTGAAGGCGTCATGCAAGTTTTCTCGCGGACTCGCGAAGGACAAGTCAGCGTCGATTTATTCTTCAAACCCGGGGGCAACATCGACCAGGCTCTCAACGACGCCACCGCCGCTGTCAACCGCATCCGCAACCGACTTCCCGATACAGTTGAATCGCCCACTCTCTTCAAAGTTGACCCTTCCCAGCAGCCGATTTACGAATTTGCCCTCACTTCCAACTCCTTGCAAGGAGTGGATTTGCGCGTATTTGCCGACGAAGAATTATCCAGAGAATTAAACGTAATTCCAGGAATCGCAGCAATTGACGTTGCCGGCGGCGTGCAAGAAGAAATTCAAGTAAATATTGACTTAAATCGGTTGCAATCTTTAGGTGTCAGTATTTCCGACGTTTTATCAGCGCTCGAGTCCCGCAACCTCGACACTTCCGGCGGGCGGCTGCGGCAAGAAGCAGCGGAACCTTTAACCCGCACCGTCGGGCGGTTTCGGAATGCAAAAGAAATTCAGGAAATTTCTTTTCAAGCATCGGGTTCTAATCCGCCCAAACGAGTGTTTTTGCGCGATTTTGCTCGGGTAATTGACGGTACAGAAGAAGAACGAGTTAAAGTATTTCTCAATCAGAAATCAGCCGTAAAAATTAGCATTCAAAAGCAGCCGGACGCGAATACAATCTCAGTTGTAGACGGCATCAAAAAGCGGCTAGAAGAATTAAAAGAATCCGGGGCAATTCCCGAAGGCACGACTATCGTCAATACCTTCGACGAGTCTAAGTTCATCCGCGATTCTATTAGCAACGTCTTATTTTCTGGTTTGACCGGGGCTGTTTTAGCGGGGGCTGCTGTTTTGCTGTTCCTCGCTTCCCTGCGCCAAACTTTGATTATTGTCTTGGCAATTCCCCTCGCAACTTTAATGGCGATTATCCTGATGGGAGTTTTTGGCCTATCTCTGAACGTTTTCAGTTTGGGCGGTTTGGCGCTGGGTGTGGGAATTGTGGTCGATAACTCGATCGTGATGCTGGAGAATATTGTCGAAGGAACCAGCAATACAAACAGTGCCAACGGCAAGCAGCGTTTAAGTAACAAGCAGTTGATTCAGCAAGCAGAAAAAAGCAGCCAAGAATTAGAATCAGCTTTATTTGCTTCCACCATGACTAACTTAGTTGCCGTACTGCCATTTTTGCTAATAGGCGGCTTAGTTTCCTTGCTTTTCAACGAATTAATTCTCACCATCACCTTTTCCGTCGCCGCCTCTCTGATTGTCGGATTGACAGTTGTACCGATGATGGCTTCTCGACTGCTAGCGCTGCGGGTATCCAGCGGTTTGAGCAAGTTTTGGCCGCTGCGCGCATTCGATCGAGCTTTTACCAATGCTACCGCCGGTTACGGTAAATTTTTATCGGGCATAGTGCGGTGGCGGTTGACGATCATTGCAGTAGCAATTATTGGATTGGGCGGCGGCAGTTGGCTGATGGCCGGTCAAATCCCCCAGGAAATATTGCCGAGAATTAACACCGGTCAAGCGAGATTGTTTGCTTTGTTTCCTGCCGGCACAAATTTGGCAACCAACCAAAAAATCATGGCAGAAGCGGATAAAATTATCCTCAGCCAACCAGAAACTCTGTACACTTTGACGACAGTGGGCGGGCTGTTGTTCGGCAACAATACGGTTGAGAATGTGCTGCGCGGCGGCTGCAACATTACGCTGAAACCTGGCACCAATACATTGAATTTTGTGCAGCGAGTTACGCAAGAATTGAATAAAAAAATTGATTTGCCCAAAAATACCCGTTTGCGCCTGAATCCAGAAAATGTGCGGGGTTTGATCTTAACTAATTCGCCAGTGCGCGGCGCTGAAGTTGATGTCCTGCTTCAGGGCGAAAACGAACAAATATTGCAGCAAACAGGCCGCGAGATATTGGCAACTTTGGATCGGAAGGTAACTTTAGCTACTTTTCGCCCGGATGCAGACCCGCAGCAGCCGGAAGTGCAGATTCGCCCCAACTGGGAACAAGCGGAAATCTACGGGTTGAATGCGAGGCAAATCGGAGAGGCGATTCAGACAGCAATTCAAGGTTCTGTTCCCACGCAATTGCAGCGGGGAAACCGTTTGGTTGATGTGCGGGTACAGTTCGATCGCGCTTCTGTTCAATCGATTTCTGCACTAAAATTTATCCCTTTAACTGCTAGGGATAACAGCATTATCCGCTTGAGCGATGTGGCGAATATTGAACTGGGAAAAGCGCCTGGGGAAATTCAAAGGCTTAACCAGCGCCAAGTTTTCCTGATTGCTGGGAATGTTAATAAGGGCGCGAGTTTGGGCGAGGCTTTGAAACAAGTGGATGCAGTTTTGTCGGAAATCAAATTGCCACCAGGAGTGCGAGTTATACCGAGTTCTGCGGCGGAAACTAACCGGGAATTGCAAAGTTCGCTGATTGTTTTGGGATCTTTGGCGGCGTTTTTGGTATTTGTGGTGATGGCGGTGCAGTACAATTCGCTTGTCGATCCGCTGGTGATTATGTTAACGGTGCCGCTGGCTTTGGCTGGGGGGATTTTCGGGCTGTATGCGACTAAAACTGCGATCGGCGCAACGGTGATTGTGGGGGCGATTTTGCTGGTGGGAATTGTGGTAAATAATGCGATTATTATGGTGGAGTTGGCGAACCAAATTCTGGAAGATGAAAAGGTCGATCGCACCACAGCAATTCTCAGGGCGGCACCTCAGCGCTTGCGTCCGATTTTGATGACAACTATTACCACAGTTTTGGGTTTATTCCCCCTAGCTTTGGGCATTGGAGACGGTTCGGAATTCTTGCAACCGCTGGGTGTGGTGGTGTTTTCCGGTTTGTCGCTGGCGACGCTGCTGACGCTGTTTATTATTCCCTGTTTCTATATTTTGCTGCACGATTTCTTCGGGATGTTTGCAGCGAAGAAGAAACCGCAGGTGGTGGCTATTCCCGTGCAGAAGGCGGGGAGAAAGAATGCGAATTTGTAATAATTTAGTGCCAGCAAATACGCGCTTTTCCCACAATCCGACAGGGAATGAATTCCCTGCCTCATAGCGAAAGTCGGTTAAAACCGACTGTAGATTTTGACGGGAAGTGCGAGGGATTTTAGTCCTCTTGAGCGAGGACTTTTGCTATGAGACAGGGAATGAATTCCCTGTCGGACTGCCTCATAGCGAAAGTCGGTTAAAACCGACTGTAGATTTTGAGGAAAAATACGATCTATTTCAGTCCTCTTTGAGAGGACTTTTGCTATGAGACAGGGAATTCATTCCCTGTCGGACTGTCGGATTTACCAACAATACCGATACTGCATGTGATGTGAAGTTGACGCGCCGATAATTAGTCGGTAAGGTGCGTCAGTAAACAGTCTCTGACTCCCTCCCCAAAGAAATTCCCGACTGACGCACCCTACGATAAATGCTGCAAGATTTCAGTTAAAATAGAGCTTATTTACGCTGAAATATCTTTATGCTGATTTTACCAAAATATGAAAAACAAATTGACTGGTCGTTCTCACACATAAATCAACGCACTGATTCCGAGTGGACGATTGCGACAAGTTGCGATAGCAAAAAAGTCACTTTAGTCGATCGTAACTTCTCCCCACAATACGAATACCAGCTTCCCGACGACGCAATTAGCTGTTTAGCCATCAGTCCCAAAGGCTATTTGCTGGCAGCAATTATGGCCAATGGCAATCATTTAGCAATTATGACAGCAGAAAACCAGCTAGTTTTTGAACAACAGCTACCTAACCCTCCTGTTAAGTATTATAACGAGAATGGATTTCAGGATTGCTGGTTTGATGCAGACGGCTTGCGTTTTTGGTGCATGAAATTAATTGAAGCTCAAGAAGTCGAAATTCAAATTCGCGATACCAATTCATGGCAAATCCAGCGAAAACTTTTGCTCAAAGACCCTTTTGGATGGAGTTCCTTCTCGTTTCACCCGCACCCAGAAAATCAAATTTTAGCTATTTGGGCTGCTGCCGGTCAGGACGGACAGCAAGTCTACTGGCTTTATGATGATGGTATCAAAATTCATGCCGTAGAGGTTGCGTGTTTGGCGGACACAAGTCCTCCAGTATTTCACCCTGCAGGTAGCGAATTTTTGGTACTAGATGATTCTGAGAGAGAACTCAGTCGGTTCAGTTTTCCTGACTGCAATCTCCTCGGTCAATGCAAATGGCCTTGGCCTGATTCGGATGATGGTTTTGGGTATTGTATATGTTACCTATCAGACAATCGCATTCTGATTAATACTAATGAAGGGATAATGTATCAAATCGATCTTGAAAAAATGGAGATATCAGATGAACTGATTTTAAGCGGTCATGAACCCCGTCCTTCTGAAGAACTTTACCCTAATCTCAAGGATGTTAAAGAAGGGCGTTGCAGCGACTTGGACTGTTTTTATCGATTTGATTCAGATAGGATTCTTTCCGTTCACTCACAACTGCCGAGTCAAGAACTTAACTCTAAACAGAAGACATTAGTTACCTTCGGGGGAAAAGAACTGTTTGGTTCGCTGGCGAAGGTACAAGAATCCGCACCTTACAGTAAATTATTCATTCAATCTTTAGGCATTTCTTAAGGATTTTCAATACAAAACGCTTCTTGTGCCGTGTTAGCTTTTCACTCGCTTTCCCACAATCCGACAGGGGTTGAAACCCCTGCCTCATAGCGAAAGTCGGTTGAAACCGACTGTAGATTTTGAGGGGAAGTGCGAGGGATTTTAGTCCTCTTTTAGAAGACTTTTGCTATGAGACAGGGAATGAATTCCCTGTCGGACTGCCTCATAGCGAAAGTCGGTTAAAAACCGACTGTAGATTTTGAGGAAAAATACGATCTATTTCAGTCCTCTTTGAGAGGACTTTTGCTATGAGACAGGGAATTCATTCCCTGTCGGACTGTCGGACTGTCGGATTTACCAACAATACTGGTACTGCATTTGATGTTAAGTTGACGCGCCGATAATTAGTCGGTAAGGTGCGTCAGTAAACAGTCTCTGACTCCCCAAAGCAATTCCAGACTGACGCACCCTACGATAAATGCTGCAAGATTTCAGTTAAAATAGAGCCTATCTACGCTGAAATATCTTTATGCTGATTTTACCAAAACATGAAATACAAATTGATGACAGTATCTTACACATAAATCAACGAATTGATTCCGAGTGGGCTTTTGCAACAAGCTGCGACAACAAAGTTACCGTGCGCGATCGCAACTTGTCGCCAAAATACGAATACCAGCTTCCCGACGAAATTAGCTGTTTAGCCCTTAATCTCAAAGGCGATTTGCTGGCAGCAATTATGGCAAATGGCAATCACTTAGCAATTGTGACAGCAGAAAACCAGATCCTCTTTGAAGAACTCTTACCTAACCCTCCTGTTAAGTTTTCGTATAGCAACAATAGATTTATGGACTGCTGGTTTGATGCAGACGGCGTGCATTTTTGGTGTATCAAATTAATTGAAGGCGAGGAAGTCGAGATTCAAATTCGCGATACTAATTCATGGCATATCCAGCGAAAAATTAGGCTCAAAGACCCTTTTTATGGCCGTGGATTCTTGTTTCAACGACACCCAGAAAATCAAATTTTAGCTGTTTGGACTACCGAGGGTCAGGGCGAATCGCAAATCTATTGGCTTTATGATGATGGTATGACAATTCATGCCGTAGAGGTTCTCTGTGCCGATGATTACATGGGGCCTCCAGAATTTCACCCTGCTGGTGGCGAATTTCTAATAGTACATGATTGCGGCCGAAAAATCAGCCGATTCAGTTTTCCTGACCGCAATCTACTGGGAATATGCGAATGGCCTTGGCCTGGGCTGAGTGACGGTTTTGGTAGCTATATGTGCTACCTTTCAGACGATCGCATTCTAGTTAATACTGATGAAGGGCTCATGTATCTAATCGATCTTAACAAAATGGAAATATCTGATCAACTAATTTTAAGCGGTCATGAACCGCGCTCGTGTAAAGAACTTTACCCTACTCTCAAGGATGTTGAAGAAGGGCTTTGCGGCGACTTGCACTATTTCTATCGTTGGGATTCAGATAGCATTCTGTCCGTTCATTCACAAATCCTCACTCAAGAACCTCGCTCTAAACAGAAGACATTAGTTACCTTCGGGGGAAAAGAACTGTTTGGTTCGCTGGCGAAGGTACAACAATCCGCACCCTACAGTAAATTATTCATTCAATCTTTAGGCATTTCTTAAGGATTTTTAATACAAAACGCTTCTTGTGCCGTGTTAGCTTTTCACTCGCTTTCCCAGAATCCGACAGGGGTTGAAACCCCTGCCTCATAGCGAAAGTCGGTTAAAACCGACTGTAGATTTTGACGGGAAGTGCGATCGATTTTAGTCCTCTTTCAGAGGACTTTTGCTATGAGACAGGGAATTCATTCCCTGTCGGACTGTCGGACTCACAAACAATATCGGTGCTGCATTTGATGTTAAGCTGACACACCCTACTAAAATTAGTCAGTCAGGTGCATTTGACACGATCGCATTATTATGTTACAATAATACTACAAGATAACAAACTTAAACAAAAATGCCCTACGAAAAATTAGACATATCAACCCCAAAACCAGTATTATCTTGGGCAAATCACGCCCTGGGCGAAAAAGAAACCAAGATGGCCGCAAACGTAGCATCTTTGCCCTTTGTATTCAAACACGTCGCCCTAATGCCCGACGTACATTTAGGAAAAGGTGCTTTAGTCGGTTCAGTAATTGCCACAAAAGAAGCGATTATTCCGGCTGCTGTGGGCGTGGATATTGGCTGCGGTATGATGGCGGTGAAAATGCCTTTCACCGCCAACAAATTAGAAGGGAAACTCAAACTAATTCGACTCGACATCGAAGCCGCAATTCCCGTGGGATTTGCGGAAAATAAAGAAGTAGAAAAAACGGTCACTAACTGGCAGGGATGGCGAGAATTTAAGGAACTTCATCAAGGCGTGCAGCACCAAGATAATAAAGCTTTAAAACAAATGGGTTCCCTCGGCGGCGGCAATCATTTTATTGAGGTTTGCGTTGATACTGAAAACTTTGTTTGGCTGATGCTGCATTCCGGTTCTCGCGGCATTGGAAATTTGCTCGCACAGCACCATATCGACACTGCAAAAGATTTAGCTAAACTGGCAGAAATTAGTTTGGCTGACAAAGATTTGGCTTATTTTGTAGCGGGTACGCCGGAGTTTGCGGCTTATTGGCACGATTTGCAGTGGGCGCAAGATTATGCTCGTTTTAATCGCGATGTAATGATGAATCGGTTTAAGCGAATTGTGGAAAAGCACGTTGCGGGCGGCAAATCTGTTAAGCCGTTATTAGAGGTGAATTGCCACCACAATTACGCGGAAAAAGAGGTGCATTTTGGGGAAGAGGTGTATGTGACTCGCAAGGGTGCGGTGCGCGCGGATGTAGAGGATTACGGGATTATTCCGGGTTCGATGGGGGCGAAATCTTTTATTGTTAAAGGGAAGGGAAATGCTGAAAGTTACTGTAGTTGCAGTCACGGTGCGGGGCGGTTGATGTCTCGCAATCAAGCGAAGAATGTATTTACTCTCGATGATTTTGTGCGGCAGACTGAGGGAGTTGAGTGCCGGAAAGATGAGCAATTTTTAGATGAAATTCCGGGGGCTTATAAGCCGATCGATCTGGTGATGAGTCAGCAGTCGGATTTGGTGGAAGTTGTGGCGACTTTGAAGCAGGTGGTTTGCGTGAAGGGGTGACAGAAACTGGTTTATTTGTACTTCACTTAGCTAAAAATTGCTTTATGGGAAGAGGGGGGAAATTGAGCTTAACTCGATTTCCCCCCTCTTGACAAACGCTTTGTTTTCTGATGCTTGTCTCTAACACACCATCTGTCTCGACTCCATTTCTAGCAAGCGCAGCAGTGTTTCGTCGCCCTTGGCTTTGGCTGCTTGCTTTCTACGATCGAGAATATTGCAAATATTCGCCTGGTGAACTTGCGCCACTTCCACAACTGTTGGGTAATATTCCACCGCCGCTGAGGCGCGAGCTGCTGCGACATCCCGATCGCCAGCTTGAGCATCTCGCTTTTTGGTATGGTTTGGGCCGCCGTATTTTTGGGGCACCGGAATGTGTCTCGGATAGCGATAGTTCCAGTTTTGGCCCCGATATTTGCCCGCGACTTCACCTTCGATCATATCTACTGTCGGAATGTCGTACTCGTAGTTTACGCCGCGATAAGTGAGTTTCATATCTTTTGATCCTTATATGTATGAAGATAAAAAGGGCAGTCAGGTCAGGTTTGCTTTTTTTTCGCTAAAACCTTTTTAGTTTCTGTATTCAATTATACTGTTTTTTGAAATGAATCTGTTTTGTTTACAAAAATTAATATTTTGAGGGAGACGGCAAGAAAAAACCCGCCGCAGCGGGTTTAATCGAGTTTTTGACTGATTCGAGCAGCACCCGAAGCGAAACTGCTTCGGTTCCGAAGAACTAGCCGACTGTCACCTGATCGGTTTGCACGCCTGTGGCACCTTCTTCAGCAGAGGCGATCGCCACCAACTTGTCGAGAATTTCCTGACTCGGAACTTGACCTTTGAGAACAACCGTGCCGCTGAGCTGAGCTACATAAACTGTCTCGATATCAGCAACTTCTGAATCGCTGTCAAAAGCTAAAGCCACCCGCTTCGCGAGGCCGCTTTCGTCAAAATTTCCGTCTGGGCCGACTTTAGCAGGAGCGATGGATTGCGCTTGTGCTGCTTGCTGTACTACTTGTGCCATCGGTTCAGCCGGGGCTTCAGGCTTTTCGAGTCCGAACAGTCTTTTAAACCAACCCATATTAGTTGAGTCTCCTGAAAATACACTTTTTCCAAGATAGCTCTAGAATTCCAAAAGACTCGTAATTGTTGCAAAACTCAGCGAAATTTATCAAAATGTTTTCCGGTAGACTTTCACAATCTCAAATCTCCCATGATATCTAGATGTTGATTTTGCTATTTTGTGTATATGACGATCGCTACACCTTGGATTGCACACCAGTAGTCGAAATAGTTCCCACTCTCCCCACTCTCACCTTGAAAAAACTGCACAGCGCGCCGGAATACATTCCCGGTTTGTTTAACTACCCAGGACATCTTGTGCTGGTCATCGAACTGTGTTCGCGGATACAGGGACTTTGCCCTGCGCTTAATTGGGGGTAGCCCTGCATAAGTAGTGATGCGATTTTGTAACCCACTGTGTGGAGATGAAAGGCAAAAATCACTACTTGTTTACCAATTCCCAATTCCCAGTTCCCAATTCCCAATTCGCCATTACTACTCACCAATTTCCAATTCCCAATTACTATTCACCAATTCCCAATTAGAGATAATTAAATCTAATGCTTAATTTTTTAGATAATATTGTTCTGCTTCCGACCAATTCAGCTTCAGCAACGAATCATCTCCCCATGTCAGCTTGAGACTCGGCTTAATTGCTATCACGCCCAAAGCGCTAATAATCTGCGCTGCAACAGCTTTAGCCAATAGCGGCGGTACAGAATTTCCGACTTGGCGAAAACCGTGCCATTTTGTAACGTGAAATCTAAACCAGTCAGGATAGGAATGCAGCCGCGCAGCTTCTCTGACTGTAATGCACCGAGGGGCGATCGGGTGAATCGGTCTCGGCGAAGTATAAGCCCCCCTCGCCCTGTCGGTTCCCGCCCTGAGAGTGTTGCAAACTCCGTCGGGGTGAAGCTTGTAAAAACGGCTGATCGGCTCTTTTTCGCCGTGTTTGGCCGCCTGAAACCTTTCCATACATTCCTGAGAATGTTTAGTTCGCAAACTACAAGAGAGGATTTGTCGATCGTACTCGCGATCGTAGGAATAATCATCATCCAAACCATCTATTCCGCGCATTATACTCGCATAAGTGCTGCACTTTCCGTATTCCGCGATTACCCAATCTCGGTGCAGCAACTCGCTGTAGTTGTCCACATCCGGCAAATCTCCAATCGCATCCCAAACTGTCGGGACAGCAGGTAAATTAATTTTTTTATAGCGTTTAGGAATTTTAATTTTAGGCAGTATAGTAGTTTGCTGAGGGTATTTTGGTAGCTCATAACCTTCTTTGCACCCAATCAAAAACAATCGTTTGCGAGCTTGCGGTACTCCATAGTTAACAGCATTGAGAACTTGATAATTTTCTTCTACTTTATAGCCACATTTCAGAAAAGAGCTAATTAAAATATTCAGGAGTTCTTTGTGTTCTCCTGATGCAATTCCCGGCACATTTTCCATTACAAAAAACTTGGGCTTTAGCTCCAAAACTAAGCGCTGAAAGTGAAAGATTAGAGAATTTCGCGGGTCGTCCACATCGCGCTTGCCCATCATGGAGAATCCTTGACAGGGCGAACCGCTGATTACTACGTCTATCTCGCGCCGCCCGAGCGCCGATTTTTTCCGAATTTCTGAACCCGTAAGCGCTGTGACATCTTTGCAAAGAATAGAACACAGCGGGAAATTAAACTCGTGTGTGGCGCAGTGAATAGGGTCAATTTCGACTGATGCAAGTACATCAAAACCTGCTTGTTCAAAGCCCAGGGTCATGCCGCCCGCGCCTGCAAATAAATCAACAGCGATCGGTCGCTTTTTCCGATTGCTTGGCATAACATTTCAATAACAAAGTTGCTTTAATAGAAATTAAGGAAATCAACCGCGTTTCTGGTAATAAATCGTGGGTTTGTCCGCGAGCGAGCCACCAAGGAACCGGGTTTATACATAACCTTTCAATACACAAAATGCTTTAATAAGCTGTATTTAATTTAACATTTTTCATGATTTCCGCAGCGGCCCGATCGCACACACCCACATCTCCGAGACTTTCCCGCATTTCCCGATAACCTGCTTTCATTTGCTGGCGCCGATCGGCATTTTGCAGCAATTCCAGTGCGTGGTTGACTATATTTTCCGCAGTCGCCTCGTCTTGCAGCAACTCCGGGACGATCGGCTTCATTTGCACCAAATTGGGCGGAGACATAAAAGGAATCGAAAATTTCAGCACGTGGCGAGCAATCATCGCCGTAATCGGACTGACGCGATAGAGGACAACTTGCGGAACATCCAGCAAAGCCAACTCCAGATTAACAGTACCAGATTTAGTAATCGCCAGATCGGCAGCGGCTAATATTTCCAGAGTTTGATTTTCTAACAGAGTAGCCCGCAAACCGTAATTCTCGATCGCCTGTTCGATTTTGCTGCGGAAAGCTTTGTTAGCAAGCGGAATCAAAAAATGAACTTCCGGCAATTTAGCTTGAATAATTTGAGCTGCTTCAAATATAACCGGCATCAGGTACTTGAGTTCTTGGTGTCTGGAAGCGGGAATTAGGGCGATCGACACCTGTTCCGGCACAATTCCCAAAGTTTTGCGGGCAACTTCCCGGCTGGGCGCAGATTGCATTCTATCCACCAAAGGATGCCCAACCCAACTAACTTCGGCTCCTTTTTCTCGATAATAACAAGCTTCTTCGGGGAAAATTGCCAAAAGTTGGTCGCAAATATTGACAATCAGATCCGTATTGCGAGGAGAAATCGACCAAACCCATTCTTGAGGTGCGATGTACCAAACCACCGGCAAATCAGGCAAACAGCGGCGGATGTAGCTGCCAATACCGAGATTTGGAGTCAAATAATCAATCAATACAACAGCATCGGGGCGAAAGTTTTTGAGATATTGTTTAGCTTTTTGCTGAACTTGGATCGTGGGCAAAATATACGGCACTGATTCTATGAGGCCCATAGAACCAATGCCCACAGTATCGCCTAAAATAGTAGCACCCGCTTCCGCCATACGAGGGCCGCCCAATCCTGTTATTTCTAACTCCAAACCGGCGGCGACAGCGTGACGTTTTAAGGCGGCAACTAACAAAGCTCCTTGCAAATCGCCAGAAACCTCACCAGTGCTGATAAAAATTTTCATATTCTGACTTTAAACAGGTGAGATGTTTGCTAATAACTCGGTAACAGCATCATATCGATCGGGCTCCTTAGCACAGCGTAGGAGTAATTCTAAGTCTAGATCGGGAAGGAATGTACTCCGGGAAATCTGCTCGTAATTTTCACCTGTTAAGTAATAGAGAGATAACTGACTATTTTGCCAAAACCAGACTTCCAGAACGCCCAATCTTTTGTAGAATTCTAGAGTATTTATCCCGCCGCTGGTAATTACCACTTCAATCGCAATATCTGGGACTATTTTTTGCGTTCCTATATCATAGGAATCATCCGGCTCTTTTCTACCGCCTAATTCTCTGTTACCTAGAGTCGGGCCGCCCTTGCCGTAAAATCGAATCCCATTTGCTCTCATATATGCCTCTAGCAGCATACAGAGAGTTTTCTTGATTATTTCGTGTTCGGGCGAGACAGTCATAATTTGCAGCAGTCGATCGAGATAGAAAAATTTCACACCTCGGAAATCTTTAAATGCTGCTTCTATAGCTTCAAATTGCTCCCAACTAATATCTGAGAACCTGATGCAGCCATCTGGTTCTGTTTCAGGGGATGTAGATTTGACTGAAGTATATACATTCATAGGCCAACAGTCGCTTAGTTCATAGGTTTATTCTACCTGATTCACTTTTTGCCAGGAATCAAACCGCGCCGCCCTTTGGTTACAGACTGCTGCACAAATCTCTGCAGGTGCTGCAAGTGGGGGTTTTCCGGCAACAAATCCAACTGTTCCAAAGCTCGATCGAGAGTGTAGCCAGAACGGTATAGAATACGAAAAGTTTTCTTCAAAACTAGCAAATCTTCTGCTGTAAAACCGGCGCGTTCGAGACCTATTTTGTTGATGGCTCGCACTCTCGAAGGATTCCCCTCGACTAGCATATAAGGAGGTACGTCTCGATCGATCCTGCTCAAGCCGCCCACCATAGACAAGCGGCCGATCTGGACAAACTGGTGAACGCCCAAAACACCGCTCAATCGGGCTTGAGACTCGATTTTAACGTGTCCGGCTAAGGCTACAGCATTGGCGATAATTACTCGATCGGCGATCGCGCAATTGTGTCCCACATGAACATAAGCCATCAATAGATTATGATTGCCAATAGTCGTGCTTTCCCCGGCTCCAGTAGCGCGGTTGATCGTCACGTATTCCCGAATGAGATTGTTGTCGCCAATTTTCACCCTAGTCAGAGAACCCTCGTATTTCAAATCTTGAGGTTCCAAACCAATCGCCGCACCGGGGAAAATTTGATTTCGAGCGCCTATTTCTGTTAGCCCGTCGATAATTGCATGGGCGCCAATCTTAGTATCCGGCCCGATTTTCACTCTTTCCCCAATTACAGCATAAGCTCCCACTTCTACAGTCGGGTGAAGTTCGGCGCGGGGATGAATCACAGCAGTTGGGTGAATCAAAGTAAGCATTTTTTATTAGTCAGTTTTCAGTTTTCAGTTTTCAGTTTTCATACAAAATCAAGCTTAAATACCCCGTTTATTTCTTAGTCCGCTTGGAGTGGACTTCGTTTGTGTAGTAGCGATTTCAATCGCCGAATCATCAAGGAGTAACAAACCAGGATTTAGTATCAGTAGTCCCTTGTCAATTGTCAATAGATCAGTTGTCATCAGAAATATAGATAAATTCCCAAATAACACATAACCAATCACCAATCACCAATCACCAATCACCAATCACCAATTTAATCTACCATTGAAAACGTCAATTCTCCTTCACAAACTTTTTGGCCGTCTACTTCAGCCAGAGCCTGCATTTTTGCAAATCGGCGGCGTTTTACCCACAGCAATTCTACAGTCATCAGCAACCGATCGCCCGGTACAACCTGACGGCGGAACTTGACTTGATCGATGCCGGTAAACATCCACAATCCTTGCTTGATATCGGGCAACTGAGCCAGAACAATACCGCCAACTTGAGCCATCGCTTCGACAATTAATACCCCAGGCATAATCGGCCGTCCGGGAAAATGCCCTTGAAAATGCGGTTCGTTGAAAGTCACATTTTTAATTCCTACAGCCCTCTCGGACGGCACGTAATCAACAATCTTGTCAACCAGTGCAAAAGGATAGCGATGAGGCAATAATTTCTGAACTTCTTCGAGAGTAAAAGTAGATTTAACCGCTGGAGAATCCTCACCGTTGTTGGTGGGGACGGATTCAGAATTAGCAGTATTGAGGGTGTTAACTTCAGTCAGCGTGGACATTGCTTGAAGACTTTTGAGTGTGGTATGGCAGAAGGAAGAAGGCCCTTCGGCTTCGCTCAGGGTGAAAAGAAGGAAGATGCAATCTTAACAGATCGCCTGTTTTTTCCTAACTTTTATCTAGCGCAGCTAGAGCTTCCGATTTCAGGGCTTGGGCGAGTTGGACGTGTAAGTTGTGACTGGCTTTGTAAGCCAAGTAGTGAGCTTTTGGCCAAGTTCCTAGCAGACTGAGGTCGCCTGCTAAGTCTAGGATTTTATGGCGCACCGGTTCGTTGGCAAATCTCAAGGGCGGGTTGAGCCAGCCGGATCGATCGCAAACTAGGGCGTTCTCTAGGGTACCACCTTTGATCAAACCTGCTTGTCGCAATTGGTCAACTTGGCGGGCAAGTCCAAAAGTGCGGGCTGGGGCGATCGCGCTAGCAAAACTTTCTGCCTCTGGCGACCAACTGTACCATTGATTGCCGATCGCCTGTTCCTCAAAATCAATTCCGTAACTAAACCGAGTTTCCGCTGAGGGTAAAGCCGCTGCAAAAGCATCCCCGTGACGCACCCAAATTGGCTGTTCTAGGACGAAGGAGGAAGTGGGGTCTTGCTTCGATTCTTGAGGAACTAAGCCGGTACGGGCGATCGCCTCTACCCAAACCAGAGCCGAACCGTCCAGCAGAGGCACTTCCGGCCCATCAACCTCAATTCGAGCATTATCCGCTCCCATCCCCGCCAAAGCGGCTAATAGATGCTCTACAGTGCGAATTTGACCGTCGATACCTGCCAGTTCAGTTGAAAGTGCAGTCTGGCAAACCGCCTCAATTTTTGCAGGAATTATTGGAGCACCAGGCAAGTCTATTCTGACAAAATAGCGGCCTTCCCCAACCCCAGCAGGCAAAACTCGGACGCGAGTTTGTTCGCCGCTGTGCAAACCGATTCCCGACAGTTCAAATTCAGATTTTAAGGTACGTTGAGTCATTAGTCATTAGTCATCAGTCATTTGTCATTTGTCATCAGTCATTAGTCATCAGTCATTAGTCATCAGTCATTAGTCATTTGTCATTTGTCGCTAGTTAGTGGTTGACAATTACGCATTACGCATTACCCAGATGTGTCAACTTAATCCGAAAGACCGCCCGGGGTTTAAACCCCGAGCGGACTGAGGGTTTAACGCGCTTGTGGACACCTTACCAATTAGCAATCACCAATTAGCAATCACCAATTAGCAATTACCCCTTACTCCTAACTAATGACTAATGACTGCTGACTAATGACTCTTCGTTAATTAGAATCGCTCACCAATTCCAAAGTGAATTTGATTGTCGCCAGTGTCGTTGATACCGTAATCGATCCGGATCGGCCCTAAAGGAGATTGAATCCGCACGCCGAGGCCGTAACCGTAACCGCTACCGGGCTTTTCGCGAATACCGGCCGGGTCGCCCGGGACATCTTTGCCCGTGCCCAAGTCAGTGCCAGCATCCAAAAATAGCGCTCCGCCGATAAACGAAATAATCGGGAAACGGTACTCAACGCTGGCTTCTAGGAAGCTGCGGCCGGCTCCGAGGTAGCCTTCGTTGTATCCGCGCACCGAGTTGGCGCCGCCCAAGGCAAAGGCTTCGTAGGGAGGCAAATCTCCGAATACGGTACCGCCCCTAAAACTGAATGCCAGCGTTTGAGGGCCGGGGGTAAAGTTAGTGTACTTGACTGGTAGGTACAAGCTGTAGCTGGCCCGCAGGCGGTTTAAGAGGATGCTGCCGGAACCTACAGGAATCGATTGTTCCATGCCAAATCTGAGCAGGGAACCGCTAGTGGGGCGGAGAGCGTCGTTGCGCCGATCGCGTACAACACCTGCTTGCAAAGTTGTCAAGTCATCCGAACCCGAATCGCTAAAACTTAACAGGTTGCCGAGTTCGTCCTCGGATTCGCGCCTGCCTTTGCGATCGGTAATTGAGATTCGCTGGTACTGCAAGCCGACTGAAGCAGTCCACTCAGAATCGGCAAAAGGATTGCGCGACAGGGGACGGGTGAAATTGAGGCCGAGACCGGTGCGATTGATGCGGGGTCGATCGTCGTTGGGCAATCTGACTTCCCGTTCGCCGCCGTCAAAAATCACGCTGATCGATCGTCTTCTAAACGCATTAATCGTATAAGAAGTCCGGTAAGGATCGCCCGCAATCCAGGGGTCAGTAAAACTCACGTCAAACAGATTTTGGCGTTGCCCGATTTGTACTTCAGCCCCCAATTTCTGGTTCCTACCGCCCAAGTTTTGCTGCTGGTAACTCAGCGTACCGAACAAACCCGTCGCGGAACTCAAACCCGCACCCGCCGCCAGAGAACCAGTATTTTTCTCAATGACGTTGACAATTACCCTTGCCTTGCGGGGGTCAGTCGTTCCCGGTTCCAAGGCAAGCCGCACGTCTTCAAAAATTCCCAAACCAAACACCCGTCTCAAATCCCTTTCCGCCTTGGTGCGGTTAAAGATGTCTCCGGGCTTGAGTTCTACTTCGCGGGTGACGACAAAGCGACGGGTGTTGCCTCCGATCGGCTGACCCGTGGGATCAGTTGCCTCTCCCTCCTTGTTCAAGAAGCGGACATCAACGGATTCGATCTGGCCTTCTGCCACTACCAGGGTGACTGTGCCGTCGTCTGCTACTTGCGGGGCATCAGTGATTTGGCCCAAAACATAGCCGTTATCTTGATACCACGTATTAATTTTTTTCACTCCCTCCTCAAAGCGGCGGAGGTTGAGAATTTTGCCGTATTGATCGCGGAAGCTTTCGTCAATTACGCTTTGGGGCAGCACTTGCTGACCGGTGATTGTCACTCCCCGGAGCACCGGATTTGGCTGCACGATAAAAGTCACCCGGACGCCCAACGGGGTGTCTTCGGGTACTGCCCGCACGTTTCTGAAAAAGCCCGTGGCAAAAATGGCGTTGATGTCTTGTTGCAGTTGGCTGCGGTTGGTAGTGCGTCCCGGTTGGGTGCTGATGACTCGGTAAATCTCGCTTTCCAGGTCTCCCGTCGCCCCGGTGACGGTAACTTCTGCAACTAGCACTTGCGGTTCGGCGGGCCCGGCGGGTGCGGGGGTTTGTCTCGGCTGCGGTGCTGGGACCGAGGGCAAGGTGGGAACGGTGTTAGCCGGCGGTCTGGTCGGGGCCGGTCTGGGGGGAACTTGGTCGTTTTGAGCTATCGCCCCGGATTCCTCTGGTTTCCCTAGCTCTGCTGCGATCCAGGCGGGCGTTACAGCCGCTTCCGAGGGGGGGAGCGGGCTGCCCAGTTGCGCGTCTGGCAGAGCGTTTTGGCTGCTAGAGGCGGGGGAGGGGTTGGATGCTAGCTCGGGTTTGAGTTGAAAGCTGGCAGGGGAAACCGGGGAGGGGGTGTCTGTGACTCGGCTTGGGGGATCGTCGGTGTCGTCCTCTCCTCTGGCAGGGGCCGCAGCTATTGTTAGGGCTTCCCCTTTGCTAGTTTTAGCGGCTTTGCGGTTTTGAGGAGGGTTTTGGGTTAATTCTGCAATGGGGCGATCGGGTAATTCGATCGACGGGGCGGGCCGGGCGGCAGCCAAAGCTTCCTCTGCTGATTCAGAGTAGGATGTTTGGCCGCTTGCCGAATTTGATAACCCGAATGTTGCTGAGGCAGTAAAAACTGCCACCAATACAGCAGATAAACGCATTTTTGTTCACTTTTTTGGGCAATCCACACACCACATTAGTCATTATTCATCAGTCATTAGTCATTAGTTATATAAGTCGGTGGAATTTCGCGCTGACCGCTAATTGATGACTGTTGACCGCTGATTGCTGACATCGAAAACAGAAGGATGACAAACTGTGCAATTCTAGCGCATTACCAAGGCCTCTAGACTTTCTGAGCGAGAACCCGTTGGAGAACTTGCTGGTAAGCCGTTTCTACCGATCCTAAGTCGCGCCGGAATCGGTCTTTGTCCATAACACGGGCGTCGGGGTCGGCTTCTGCGTTGTCCCAGAGGCGGCAGGTGTCGGGACTGATTTCGTCGGCGAGGATCAGATTTTGATGTTGGTCGATACCGAATTCTAGTTTGAAGTCTACCAGGGTGATGCCGCACTGGCTGAAAAATTCTTTGAGTATTTCGTTAATTTCGCGGGCGGCGATTTCTAGTTGGTCTACTTGTTCGGGGGTGGCTAGCTGCATTAGCAGCAGCCTGTCGCGGGTCAGCAGCGGGTCTCCCAAATCGTCGTTTTTGTAATAAAACTCCACCAGGGGCGGATTGACTATTGTGCCGAGGGCGAGTCCGGTTTGCTTGCACAGACTGCCGGCGGCAATGTTTCTGACTACGACTTCCAAGGGCAAGATGTGGACGCGACAGACTCGCATTTGGTTGGGGGCTGGCGTGTCGATGAAGTGGGTGGGAATGCCTTTGGCTTCTAGCATCCGAAACAGGTGGGCGGATACGGCGCAGTTGATTTCGCCTTTGCCGACGATGCTGCCGCGTTTCTGGGCGTTAAAGGCTGTGGCGTCGTCTTTGAAGTGGGTCAGCAAAATTTCGCTGTCTTCGGTGGAGTAGAGGATTTTGGCTTTGCCTTCGTAGAGTTTGCGATCGGCTGACATGGCGATTAATAATGTAGATGAGTTTTAGATTTTACCGTAGCTCGATCGGGTGTTATTGGCGAGTTTTTGGATCTCGGCTGCGCCCCTGATTCTCTGACCGAGAATTTCTTGAGGGTACAAGTCCCCAGATTTATCCGTGGAATCAATCCCAAATCGAAAATCTAAAATCCTCAAGAAAGAGCATTTATCTCGCGCAAGTCAATCCTTGCATCTCAAATCTAAAATCGCGCAATCGAATGAGGGGCGAGTACACCTGCAGGTAGATACTGTCATCGGCCCCGGCATAAATGATTCTTGACAAAGGACAATAGAGATTAAACCTGCTGGGTTCGCGATCCGTGCTGACTAAACCTCGCCAACGAGACGGGCGCTTAAACAACATCTATAAAATGGCTGATGTATGCAAGACAAAAAAATTCATATTCTCTTGGTAGAAGATGATGAGGTTGATGTGATGAACGTCCGGCGAGCTTTCAAAAAAAATAACATCGTCAACCCCCTCTACATTGCTGCCAATGGATTAGAAGCTCTAGCTATATTGCGTGGAGAAGGAAAAATAGATCCTCCCATGCCTAAAGCGCGCCGGTTGATTTTGCTGGACTTGAATATGCCGAGAATGAGCGGGATCGAGTTTTTGCAAGAATTGCGGCTGGATGAATGTTTGAGGTCGATTCCCGTGATCGTCCTCACAACTTCTAATGAAGATAGAGATAAAGTAAAAGCTTATAATTTGAATGTAGCGGGCTATATTCTTAAACCTGTTACTTTTTCTAACTTTGTGGAAGTGATGGCTACCCTAAACAAATACTGGATGCTGAGCGAAATTCCCTAAATAAGAGAAAATTTAACAGGAAAAGTTTCACGGTGGCTTTGGTGATTTTTCCTTGGTGCATTTATTTTAATTACTTTTTGTAAGCCGCAGCTTTTTCGGAGTAATCCACAATTCGGTTGTTATGGACAAAATTCTCACAATTCTGATAGTTGATGACGATGCAGTCGATCGAATGGCGATTAAACGTTCGCTCAAGTCCGCTGGTGTTTCGGCAGAAGTTACTGAAGCAGAAGACTGCGCCGATGCCCTTGCCAAACTCTCGGTCTGCAAAAATTCTACCCAGGCTACCGCAAAACTCTCCAAACACAATAAATCTCAACCTTTAAGGGAGGTTGAGGAGACAGAAAAGGGGCGGCTATTAAATCAAATATTTGAGTCCAAATTTGACTGCGTATTGCTCGACTACGGATTGCCGGACGGAGACGGACTGAGTTTGGTAAAAAATCTGCGAGAAGCGGGGCTGAAAGTTCCCTTAATTGTGCTCACAGGTCAAGGCGACGAACAAATTGCTGTGGAATTAATGAAGGCAGGAGCTTCTGATTATATCGCTAAAAACAAGCTTTCTCCCGATAGCTTGTCTCGCAGTTTGTACAATGCCATGCGCGTTTACCGCGCCGAATATAAGGCGTTTCATACCAGTCAAAAGCTCAAGGAAAGTGAGGAACGGTATAGGTTAGTTTTAGAGGGAGTGAACGACGGAATTTGGGATTGGGATTTAAGTAAAAATGAGGTTTATTGGAACGATCGCCTTTTGGAAATTATCGGTTTGTCGCGCCAGCAATTTGGCAGGACGATGGAAGCTCTATACAACCGCCTGCACCCCGATGACAAGGAGGGAATCGTCGCGGCGATCGCCGCTCACTTGGAACAAGAAATAGACTATAATGTAGAATTCCGGCTGCTACACTCGAACGGTGTTTACCGCTACTGCACTTCTCAGGGAAAAGCTCAGCGCAATTCCCAAGGAAAACCGCTGCGAATGGCCGGCATGATTAGCGACATTACTGAGCGGAAACAGGCGGAAGATGCTCTGGAAAGGGAACGGCAGCAACTGAGACAAATTATTACTTGCGTGCCTGTAGCAATGGCGATGTTCGATACACAAATGCGCTATATGGCTAATTCTAAAAAATGGATTAGTCAATTTAATTTAAAGTTGCCGTCCCTGAATAATTTTAGCCATTACGAATTGTTTCCAGATACGCCGAATCGCTGGAAAGTAATGTACCAAGAAGTGCTCAAAGGCCAGGTAGTTTCTGTGAGCGAAGATGCCTGGGAACGAGCCGACGGATCTGTTCTGTACCTGCGGTGGGCTGCTCACCCTTGGTACGATCCAGACGAGAAAGTGGGGGGAATCGTGATGGTTGCCGACAAGATTAATGAGTTGGTGGAAGCGCGGGAAACTGCCTTAGAAGCGAGCCGGGTGAAGTCGCAATTCTTGGCGAACATGAGTCACGAAATTCGCACTCCGATGAATGGGGTTTTGGCAATGGCTCAATTGCTGCTGCGCGCTCCTCTGGAACAGAAACAGCGGGACTGTATTCAGACGATTTACCGCAGTGCTGAACATTTGCTAAATGTTATTAATGATATCCTCGATTTCTCTAAGATTGAAGCTGGAGAAATGCGGCTGGAAAAGTATAATTTTGATTTGGATAGTTGCCTTGAGTCTGTGATAGAAATCCTAGCGCATTTGGCAGAAGAAAAAGGTATTGAATTGAATATTTTAGTTGACAGCTCAGTGCCGAGAAAGTTGGTGGGCGACTCGGGCAGATTGAAGCAAGTTTTGCTGAATTTGACGGGTAATGCCATAAAATTTACCGATCGCGGTCAAGTTCTAGTTCACGTAACTGTGAAACAGGGCAACCGACTGGCAGACGGTAGACAAGAGGCAAGATTGCTATTTTCCGTGCGGGATACTGGCATTGGAATTTCGGCCCAAGGGCAAACAAAGCTGTTCCAATCTTTTTCTCAGGTAGACGATTCTCCTACGAGGCCTTACGGCGGGACAGGTTTGGGTTTGGCTATTTGCAAGCAGTTAGTGGAGATGATGGGAGGGGACATTGGAGTTCGCAGTTTGCTAGGCAGCGGTGCTACTTTTTGGTTTACTGTACCTTTGGAAAAACAGTTGCCAGTTGAGCCTCACGATCCCGAACTTGCGGGCAAGAAGTTGTTAGTAGTCTCTGGAAGCGCTTTGAGGAGGGCAGCGGTGCGATCGCTCGCTCAAAGTTGGGGTGCGCGCTGCGACGAGGCAGAAACTGCTGCTGAGGCTTTGAGTTGGTTGAAAAATGCCCGGGGCGGGATTTCTCAGCATTCGGGGGAGGGGGGAAAAAGCTGGGATGTGGTGCTTGTGGACTTGCAAATGCCGGAGTTGGATGCGGAGGAATTTGCTGGGAAAGTGCGATCGACCTCGACAGTTGGCTCGTTAATCGCCATGACTGCTTTGCGAGAACAGCCGAAGGCTGAAGCGCTTTGCAGTCATGGTTTTAACGGGTATTTGATCGAGCCGGTGCGGCCAAGCCGCCTGCTTGAAACTTTGCTGGCGGCGGTGAAGGGAACAGGATATTTTGGGAGATTGGAGGCTGCTAATAGTTGCAAGTTGCCACCAGTTAATTCTGAATATGCTACCCCCAATTCGCCGTCATCGCTGAGAATTTTGCTGGCGGAAGACCACCCGATCAATCAACAAGTTCTCGTCCAACAGTTGGCAGTTTTAGGCTATCAGGCTGACTGCGTTGTCAACGGTCAAGAAGCGCTGGATTTGCTGGCAAAAAAAAGCTATGATTTAGTGCTGATGGACTGTCAAATGCCGGTACTTGACGGTTACAAAACGGCGCAAAAGTTGAGGGAAATCGAAGGAAGCGATCGGCATACTTTTGTGATGGCTTTAACTGCTCATGCTATGCCGGGGGAACGAGAAAAGTGTCTGGCGGCGGGGATGGACGATTATCTCAGCAAACCTGTAGATTTAGATGCTTTGGCGGCGGCCCTGAAAAAGTATGAAGCCCTAAATGTTCAGGGTGAAAATAAGTATGGAGTTAAAAGTATTAATTCGGAAAATCAATCTCAATTAGCAACAAATTATACAGAAGTTGTGGAAAAAGCCCAGGTTGTGCCTCTGCCGACACCAAGGGCGATCGCACTTGAAACTTGGGAACATAGAGACTACGACGGACTGTTCGACAAGAGCAGATTGGAGCAACTCGGACGAGTTAATATTAAATTGCCAGAGCGACTTTTGCAAGCTTTTGTGGCAGGCGCGCAAGCTGATGTAGCTGCTGCCAAAATAGCCGTAGAAGCTAAAGATTGGCAAGCTGTGGAATATCAAGCACACCGTCTCAAGGGAACTTCGGCTAATGTGGGAGTTGCTCTGATGTCGGATTTGGCCGCACAATTGGAGGATCAAGCCCGAAGCTTTCAATCTGAACCACCAGAGGTGGAATTGTTAAATATGGAGAGGGTTGAGAACCTATTAGTAAGTTTGTTCAGTCATTTAGCCAGGGTTCAAGAATTTGTGGAAACTCGAATGTTTGGTTAATATCTTACTCGATCGTAGTCGATCGCAGTCGGCGATTGTAATCGCCATTACAAAAACGAAGTCCCTCTCTCAGAGACTAAGAAATAAAACGGTACGGTATGGAGTGTGCATCCTACATATAGAAATTCTAGAAAAATTTTGTTTGTTTCTTTCTTCACTCCGTGTCCTCTGCGTTCTCTGCGGTTAATTAAAAAAAATAAATAATTAATTTAGCTATGAATTACGATACCAGTAAAAACACTATTTTAGATAGCAATTCATTAGAAAATGATGAAAAACTGCTAACGCCTTTGATGGTTTTTGCTCGGGAAGTTTTTTTGTACGAAAACGGGGCTATCTCTGAGCAAGATTCTGTAAATGCTGTGCCGTACCAGCTCGATGAAATCAATAATTTATGTGTTGACAATCTCCTGGGAAAAGTGGCTCGGTGCTGTCGGGAAAGCAATGTGGGAAAAAAATTACCGACGGCTTTTTACGTTCACGTTTCGGCTTTGCAGAGACTCAACCCTGTCCTCGGAATTTACGAAACTTGTGCCAGACGTACTCTCGAAAATATTGATGAAGCAACTTTAGTTAAATTTTTGCTCCATCAACCTAAAATATCTTATCTTTTTTACCCTGATTTCGATACAGATGCTCATCCTGCTTTGCAAACCAGCATCCAAATTAATCTAGCAACAGGGGAAGTTAAATATTTCGATTACAGCAACAGCGAAAATCCCCCTGTTTTGCACCGTAAGGAAACTTTTGTAGCTGCGGATTATCCCAATTACGAAAAGTTTGCGAGGCTGACTCGCTGCGAGGAAAAGTGGGGGCTGCTTGACAATACTAGCGTTATCGGCACTCGCGATGGTTGGCTCAAATATTTGGGATATTGCGGTGTAGAAATCCAAGATCATACCGTTGTCGAGCGTTTGAAACAGGAGAATAGCGAGCTATCAATTCCTAAAATCGAGCGACACAAAGCTGCAATGGTACGCAACTCGCTTTCTAAACCTCTGCGTCTGGTTTTAGAAGCTGATTTAGCGAGGGACGGGGCAACTTTTTTTGATTACGGTTGCGGTTACGGCGGGGATATTAAATATATTGCACAAGAGGGTTATGCTATTTCTGGTTGGGACCCATACTATCAGCCGGATAGTCCGCGAATTAGTGCTGATATTGTGAATCTTGGTTATGTGATTAATGTAATTGAATCTTTGGCGGAACGCCGAGAAGCTTTGCTGAATGCTTGGGAATTAACTAAGAATTTATTAGTGGTGGCGGCTCAAGTTTTGATTGATGATAGCGATCGAGGCCAAATTGCTTATGGGGATGGGGTGATTACTTCTCGGAATACTTTTCAGAAGTATTACGAACAAGAAGAGTTGAAGGTTTATATTGACCAAGTTTTGAGTGTTGATGCGATTCCTGTGGCTTTGGGAATTTATTTTGTGTTTCGGGATGCGGCGGAGGGTGAAAGTTTTCGCGCTTCTCGGTTCCGATCGCACTTATCGACTCCCAGAGTGCGATCGCAAGTTAAGCGGTTTGAGGATTATGCGGAAATGCTGGCTCCTTTGATGGCTTTTGTGAGCGATCGGGGCCGGCTTCCGGTTAAAGGCGAATTAGCGGAAGAATCGCCAATTAAGGAGGAATTTCACAGTTTTAATCGCGCTTGGAGGGTGATTTTGCAAGCAACGGATGCCGATGATTGGGAGAAAATCGCCGACAAGCGCCGCCAGGATTTGCTGGTATATCTCGCTCTCAACGGTTTGGGCGATCGGCCTTCAATCCGCCGACTCCCGGCTCAAATCCGCAACGACATCAAAGGTTTGTTTGACAATTATCAAAAAGCTTGCACTTTGGCAGATTTAATGCTGTACAGTCTGAGCAAACCTGATATTGTGGCTGACTGCTGCGAAGATAGTGCGATCGGCTACAAACAGCCCGGTACTCTTTCAGTTCACGTCTCTGCATTAGAAGAACTAGACCCTTTGCTCAGGCTCTACGAAGGCTGCGCCAACCGCACAATTGGCAGACTTGACGGCGCGACAATCATCAAATTTTACGCTCGCAGACCTCAGATTTCCTATTTATTTTATCCCGATTTTGACACTAACCCGCATCCAGCCCTCCACACTTCTATGCACATAGATTTGCGCGATCTTTCGGTCAGCTATCAAGACTATTCTGATTTGTACAACCCGCCAATTTTAGTTAGAAAAGAAGCTTTTGTTACTGCTAGTTATCCCCATTATGAAAAGTTTGCGAAACTCACCCGCCAAGAAGAAAAATTAGGGATTCTCGATGGTGGCGCAGTTAAAAAGCATCGGGAATGGATGAAGTGTTTGGAGGAAAATTGCGTTAAAATTAAGGATCATAAGTTGTTTTGGCGATCGAATGCTGACCCAGAAAAATTGAAAATGCTGCAAAAAGCTGCTGCGGAACGCCAGCATAAAAAAATTGAGGTTAATGTGGGAAAGATTGAACGAACCGCAGAGGGCACAGAGGGCGCAGAGGAGGGAAAAGAAGAGGGAGAGGAATAGTCATGGAAACAGAGTATGATTTTAGGGGGACTTAAACAATTTTTAAGCCCAAACCAATATAATTATAGTTAAGGCAACGATTGAGGAAAAGTGGTAATCATGGTAGTCCGTCAACCCCGCTATAGCAAAGAAGAGTTTGCTCAACGTGGCGATCTCATTTACCAAACTCAAATACGTTCACAAATCGAATCTGAGAATCAAGGTAAAATTGTAGCGATCGACATTGAAACTGGAGACTTTGAAGTTGATGCGAGTGAAATAGCTGCTTGCGATCGCCTTGAATCTCGTCACCCAAATGCTCAAATCTGGATTGTTCGCGTTGGGTATCGTCACGTTCGCCGATTCGGTGGACGAACCAAGATATCTGTACGATCGCAGGAATCGTTAATGCTGATTTTGAACCGATTATCTCGCTTTCAATATGTGACTCTGATGGGAAAGTTTACAGACATGAGGCGATCGTAGACACGGGTTTTAATGGTTGGCTTTCATTACCTTCCGACAAAGCATTAGGCTTCTTGCTACAATGTTTTGATACAGTTCAAGTCAGGTAGAATATGTCCCTAATGAGCGCCCCAGCAAAATTCCAAGCAACCTCTCCTCCTTTCCGTTGGGATGAAGCGGGAGGTATCCGTATAGGTTCGAGTCGAGTCACCCTAGATAGCATACTTGCTTCATACCACAATGGCTCCACTCCCGAAGAAATCGCTATTCAGTATTCAGTTGTTCGCTTAGAAGACATATACAGTACCATTGCTTACTATCTCAACCATCGTCAGGAAATTGACAGTTATTTGGAACAGCGCAGCCAACAATCTCAGCAACTGAGACAAGAACTTTCTCAAAAACACAACTTAGTTGAGCTGAGACAACGTTTGCTTACTCGTTATCAGTCAAAAGGGGAGTCGATACCAAGTGCGCCTTCTAACTGATGAAAATTTTAATGGAGCCATATTGCGTGGGCTGGTGAGACGTTTGCCTGAATTAGATATTGTTCGTGTCCAAGATGTAGGGCTGATTCACACTGACGATCCAGATATTTTAGAATGGGCGGCTAATGAAGGACGCATCTTACTTACCCATGATGTGGCCACTATTACGATGTATGCCTACGAGCGAGTCAATCAAGGACTACCTATGCTTGGAGTTATTGAGGTTATTGCAACAGCACCCATTGGTAAGATCATTGATGATTTAGAACTATTTATTTGTTGCAGTCAGCCTGATGAATATGAAGGTCGAATTCTTTTCATCCCTTTCCCTTGATATACTTAACCTGCTTAGGATGTATATTAATATTAGAAGTACCTCGAACAATCAACTGCGGAGTGGTAAATGAGTCAAAATATTTATCTATTTAAGGGTGATGACCCGGATATAAATCTTGCTAGCAAGAAGGCACGCGAATCATTTAAATATTTTTGGCGTGAGTTGTCATGGGAAAGGCGGCGGATAATTCCTGGGCTGGGTATAAGTGCAGTAAAAATTCAATTTCCGACTGGAAAGGTGACGGATTCGGCACCGTCAGTTGAACATATGTGGGTGGGGAATGTTAACTTTGATGGTCTGAAAGTTAGTGGAGATTTATTAAACGATCCGAGATGGATAGATGGAATAGGATCGGGCGACCGGATTGTGATGGGCTTCAACGATATCGATGATTGGATATATTCTATTCATGGGATAGTTTATGGTGCGTATACTGTTAATGCAATGCGGCTTAAAATGAATAGCGATCGAAGACGCGCGCATGATGATGCCTGGGATTTGAAATTCGGCGATCCGAGAGAAATCCGAATTGTTCCCGATAGTTATTTAAATAAAGAGTCAAGCAATAAGGATGAATATGAAATCGGCGAGCATCCAATGAGTGAGAATATGGCGACAAAAATTGATGGTGCATTAAGTGAAAATCCTACTACTGTCAATCAAATTGATGAATATGGTTGGACTATGCTGCAATATGAGGCATTGGCTGGCAACTTAACTCCAGTTAAATTATTATTAAAGTATGGTGCCGATCGGATGATTAAGAATCCGGATGGGTTGACGGCGATTGATTTGGCAGAATTCATGAAATGGAATAAAATTATTGATTTTCTAAGATAATTGCCGGGACTTATAACAGGGAATTGTTCGCGGGACACAAGAGCCGCAACATTCGTCTTTATGAGCGGCTCAGATACAAGCTATTCAAGAGTGAAAAAATAAACAAACCCCTGTCGTTCGCGTTCATACAGAAACAGTGAAAAGCCCCAACAAGCAGCACAGGCTGTGGCAGTAGTTTGAAAACGATCGTTTTTTGTCATAACGTATTGACATTGTAAATACATTTTCCCTATACTAGGGAGCATGAATGTATACTTCGTGCTCAATGGCATTACCTTTGTATGGGATGACTCAAAAGCGCGGATCAATCCCACAAATCATGATGGGGTTACTTTTCAACAAGCTGCTGAATGCTTCTTTGACCCATTTCTAGTTGTCGTTGATGCCAGCCGCAATGAGGAAGCGCGTGATGCTGTGATTGGGCTAGATAGTCGGTGGAATCTACTGTATGTGGTTCACATTGAGCGTGAAGAGAATGTCATTCGGATTATTTGAGCACGTAAAGCAACTCGTCAGGAGAGGGCAGAGTATGAAGATTGAAGCATTAAAGCAGCGATTAAACCGCAACCGTCCAATGACTAGCGTGACTATCCGTATGCCCGAAGATGTTGTGGAAGATTTAAAAAAAGTTGCACCATTATTGGGTTTTTCGGGTTATCAGCCATTAATTCGTGCTTATATCGGTCAAGGTTTGCGCGTTGATTTAGAACGATTTGAGAGCGAGACAGTGACAGCTTTAGTAGCAAGTTTGAAGCGTCGAGGTGTCAGCGATGCAGTGATTGATGAGGCATTAAAGGAAGTCGTTCATGCTAAATCATGTTAATTGTATCTAGCCAGCACTACAAAAAGGCGATCGATACCTGCACGCGAAGTCAAAAACCCGGTTTATGCCTCAATATCTCAAGGGATAAACCGGGTTTTTTAGGTTGATAGTGCGTAAGTCCTGTTAAGCAAACTTAATCTTCAAATAATCATCCTCCATCTTCGCCCCCGAAGGTTGCAGCGCCGCTAAAGCTTGCGGCAACACCAAATTACGGCGGTGATTCCCAATCCGAACATTCAACTCATCTCCCGTTTTGCTCAACTGAATCTGATCCTTAGCAATTCCGGGCAAATACAGTTCAAGACTATATTGATTGTTTTCCTGCACGATCTTAATCGTATTTTCTTGGTAATAAACTTGACTTGGGTCTTCGTCTTTGTAAAGCGTTTCTTTCAACCGTTCTAAAGCTGCCAAACCGCACATTTCTTCTGAATACAGCGGCACTTCTTTAACTGGCAGCGGCATGAAATCTGAGTGGATTTCCTGACGGTACTGTTCCTGGCTTTCTTTCCACCGTTTAAAAAATGGATCGGTTACTGCTGCGGGAATAATCCGGTTGGCTACTACTAAATCTGTGGCTACATTGTACAAACTCAAATAGGCATGAGCCCGCAGAGACTCTTTAATTACCATTTTTTCTGGGTTGGTAACTAACCTTACCGAAGTTACAGTATTGTCCGTTAAAATCTTTTCCAAAGCCTCAATTTGTTCGTAAAATTCGTAAGGTGCATCCATCACCTCTTTGTCTGGCAAAGAAAAACCCGCAATTGGTCTAAAAATAGGTTCAACTAAAGGTCTCAGGGCGGCTGATATGCCTTGCAGAGGCTTGTAAAATTTTCTCATGTACCAGCCGCCAACTTCCGGCAAACTTAGCAGTCTCAATGCTGTGCCAGTCGGAGCAGAATCGATAATTAAAACATCAAATTCGCCTTCGTCGTAATGCCGCTTCATCCGCACTAAACCGAAGATTTCATCCATTCCTGGCAAGATGGCTAATTCTTCAGCTTGCACCCCTTCGAGCCCCTGCGCTCGCAAGACTTGAGTAATGTAGCGCTTAACTGCTCCCCAATTGCCTTCTAATTCCCTGAGAGCGTCTAATTCTGCTCCCCACAAATTCGGTTTCACCTGCCGCGAATCGTGCCCGAGTTCCATGTCGAAGCTGTCGGCTAAGGAGTGAGCGGGATCTGTGCTCAGCACTAGGGTTTTGTATCCCAATTCGGCACACCGCAGCCCAGTCGCAGCGGCTACGGAGGTTTTGCCGACACCGCCTTTTCCAGTCATTAATATTAAGCGCATTGATTGTTTAGCTCGCCTGAAAGTAATTTACTCCTATATTGTAACGTTATGTAACATAAATTAATTTAGTGGGGAATTAATTTGGGCGATCGCGCCGCCAGACATACCGCATTTGCGGTTATCCACGAAACTGCTGCAATGTCAAGAGCAGTTAAAATTATTTATCTCAGATATCAATTGCAACAAATAAAAATCCATCAGCGTTGATCTGCGTTGATCTGCTAACATCTGCGGTTAAAAAGGGATCTCGCTCTTGAAACACTATTTTTTATTGCTAAAAAACCTAAGAAAAATTATCAAACATTAGTTGTCAGAGGAAATACAAGCTGTTTGAGCACATCCAACCGCGAACAGTCCCAGTAATCGATGTGAGAAACAATTAAACCGTCGCTGTTGACTTTCAGTTCGCTCCTACCGGCGATCGCCATTTTCGGTTTCCAAGGTAGCGGTGCGATCCACCTCAGAGTCCAGCGAGTGTCTATAGTATCTCCCGACTGCGAAATCCCGTGCAAATCGAGATTTATATCCTGAAAAAAAGTCCCCATAAACCCGATCATTTTGCGGTAGCGATCGACTCCGGTAAATCGATTCACCGGGTCTTCAAAATAAACATCTTGGGCGTAAATGTTGTAAGTCTGATTTTCGGGGAATCTTTGATAATCATCTTTGAGAATTTCAATAATATCCATTATGATTAGCTATTTGCCTGAAATTATTATAATATAGTTTATACCTGCTTGAGAAAAGGCGGACAACTTATGATCGATCTATACACTTTTACCACACCGAACGGTCGCAAAGTCTCGATCATGCTCGAAGAAATAGGTTTACCCTACAACGTGCACGTCATCGACATCACAAAAAACGACCAATTTAGCCCAGAGTTCATCGCAATCAACCCCAACAGCAAAATTCCGGCGATAGTCGATCGAGATAACGGCATCACCGTCTTCGAGTCCGGCGCTATTCTGATCTATCTTGCCGAAAAAAGCGGCAGATTTCTGCCCGCAGACAAACAAAAATACTTTCAAGTTATAGAGTGGCTGATGTTTCAAATGGCCAGCGTCGGCCCGATGTTTGGTCAGCTAAACCACTTCAAACGCTTTGCACCCGAACAAATTCCCTATGCGATTGGGCGCTACGAAAAAGAAACCTTGCGCCTCTACGGAGTATTAGACACTCAACTAGCAAAATACGAATACATCTGCGGCGACTATTCGATCGCCGACATTGCTACCTATCCCTGGGTTGCTATTTACGAATTTCAAGGATTAACTCTCGACAACCACCCCCACCTCAAACGTTGGGTAGAAACCGTGCAGAAGCGTCCCGCCGTTGAGCGCGGCATGGCTGTTCCATCCTTATAAACCCCCCATCTAAATTCTATTTTCTGGAGGGCTGGACACCCCACAACCAAATTGACTTTTGTGGAACGGGCTTCTAGCCCGTTCTTAATAAACAGCGGGCGGGCTAAGCTGTTGTGCATTTAATTTGTATGTTGAGGGCGGGCTTTCGGGTCCACCCCACAAAGGGAAAGATTTATTTTACTATGCAATTTAAATGCGGATTAGCTTAGGAGCAACGACCCACAAAGCAAGTTTAGTGGTTGTGGAACGGGCTTCTAGCCCGTTCAAAAAAAGCCCTCAAACTCAATCCGCGAAATGCTTAATAATTGCCTCCGCAAACTCCGAACACTTCAACTCAGGCACCGGCGGCTCCATCAACCTCGCCAAATCATAAGTAACTTCACCGTTAGAAATTGCCACTCCCAAACCCTTCTTAATCAAGTCTGCAGCTTCCTGCCATCCCATGTATTCTAACATCATCACCCCGGACAAAATCAGGGAACCGGGATTGACTTTATCTAAACCCGCGTGTTTCGGTGCAGTACCGTGAGTTGCCTCGAAAACAGCACATTCATCACCAATATTCGCACCGGGGCCCATGCCCAATCCGCCGACAATGGCGGCGGCCGCATCGGACAAATAATCCCCGTTCAGATTCATGGTCGCCAAAATCGAATACTCAGCCGGTCGGGTTTGAATTTGTTGGAAAATACTGTCAGCAATTCGGTCGTTGACCATGATTTTTTCTTTCCACTGGCCGCTGCCGTGACTGTCCCAAATTGCAAACAGAACGTCGGCTACTTCTTGACGAATTTTGGCTTGTTTTTCTGGGGTCAAAGCATCGTATCCCGGATCTATTTTGCGGGCATTATCTTCTAAGCTAATGTCGGGATTTTTTTCTTTGTTGCCCAGAATCCAAGACTCTCTTTCAGTTACGCACTGTTCGCGAAATTCGGTGGTTGCCACCTCATAACCCCAATCTCGGAAAGCTCCTTCTGTGTATTTCATGATGTTGCCTTTATGCACCAAAGTCACTTGCTGCTTATCTTTCGGCAACCGTAAAGCGTGGGTAATGGCGCGCCGTACTAAACGCTGAGAACCTGTTTTGCTAATGGGTTTAATTCCGATTCCAGAATCTAGGCGAATTTGTTTTTGGCCGTGTTCTGGTGTTGCGGGAATTAACTCATTATTGAGGAATTCAATCAATTTTTTTCCGATTTCGCTGCCTTTTGCCCATTCAATTCCGAGGTAAATATCTTCTGTATTTTCCCGGTAAATAATTACATCTAGGAGTTCAGGAGTTTTGTGTAGCGATGGTGTTCCAGCATAATATTTGCAGGGCCGCACGCAGGCGTAAAGGTCAAAGATTTGCCGCAAAGCTACGTTTAGCGATCGAATGCCGCCCCCGATTGGGGTTGTCAGCGGCCCTTTGATGGCGACTCCGTATTCTTTGATTGCGTCTAAGGAATCCTGGGGGAGATATTGGTAAGTACCGTAGACATCGCAGGCTTCGTCGCCTACATAAATTTTAAACCAGTTGATTTTTCGATCGCCACCGTAAGCCTGTTCTACCGCAGCATCCATGACTTTCTGGGATGCAGGCCACAAGTCAACGCCGGTACCGTCGCCGCGAATGAAGGGAATAATCGGGTCATTGGGGACGATCGGCGAACCATCTTTGAAAGTAATTTTAGAACCTGTTGTCGGGGCTACAATCTTTTCGTACATATGTTAACAGTGCGGATAGGAATGTTTCCTATTTTCCCACGATTGTCTGCCTAAACTTCAATCAATTATAAATATTTGTATGAATTTTTGATAAATTGATTTTGAACTGCAGATAACAGCAGATAAACGCAGATCAACGCAGATGTTTTTGGGGAGGTCTGCATTTATCTAGGATTTTATTCTTTTTGCATATTCTTCTTCACAATCCACAAAATACACCAGATGACTATAATCACGACAACTATTTTGGAAACCGGGGCCAGATATTCATCTACAAGTGCATAATTTTCCCCCAGTTTATATCCGGCAAAAGTGAGAAAACTTACCCACAAAATAGTGCCGCCTGTTGAGTAGAGTAAAAAAGGAATTAAACGCATATTGTTGATGCCAGCGGGCAGGGAAATCAGGGTACGAACTCCCGGTACGAGGCGACACAAAAACACGGCTTTGTTGCCGTGTCTGTTAAACCATCTATTTGCTTTGTCGATATCGGCGCCTGATACAGTAATCCATTTGCCGTATTTGTCGGCTAAATTCCTCAAGCGTTCTTCGCTCAATAATTTACCCGCATAGTACCAGGGAAGTGCTCCCAGAACTGTACCGATTACCCCTGCTGCGATCGCCGGTGCAAACTCCATTCCGCCCTTCGATACCGTGAATCCTGCCAGCGGCATAATCAATTCTGAGGGGATGGGCGGGAAAAGATTTTCTAAAAACATCAACAGCCCAATTCCGAGATAGCCCATCGACTGCATTGTGTTAGTTATCCATTCAACCATTTTGATTCACTAATTTGGTTTGGTAAGAAGAAGTCAGTCGTCATTAGTCATTAGTCATTGCTCGTTCCCAGGCACAGCCGGGGAACACATATATAGAGGCTCTGCCTCGACTCCCCATGAGGGAGGCAGAGCCTCCTTGTATTCATTCCCCGGCACAGCGTGGGAACGAGAATACTATGATTAAGTGCCCGAAGTCCAAGAGTTTGTGTACTCAATTTGTTCGGCAGTCAAGGTATCAATGTGAATACCCATTGCTTCCAATTTGAGACGGGCAATTTCTTTGTCAACTTCCACGGGAATTGAGTGAATACCAGGCTCTAGTTTGCCTTTGTTCGTAACTAGATATTCGCAGGCTAAAGCTTGGTTAGCAAAGCTCATATCCATCACGGCGCTGGGGTGTCCTTCGGCTGCTGCCAAGTTGATCAAACGGCCTTCGCCCAACACAATAATCGACTTGCCATTATTGAGGTGATATTCTTGAGTGAAAGACCGGACTGTTTTCACGTCGGTGCTTTTTGCGCCGAGGGATTTGAGGTCAATTTCAATGTCGAAGTGACCGGAATTGCAAACAATTGCGCCGTCTTTCATGCTCTCGAAATGTTCGGCACGAATGACGTGTTTGTTGCCGGTAACGGTAATGAATATATCTCCGACTGTTGCTGCTTCGTCCATCGGCATGACGCGGAAACCGTCCATCACTGCTTCGATCGCCCGAATCGGATCGATTTCGGTGACAATTACGTTAGCACCCATACCGCGGGCGCGCAGTGCCGTGCCTTTGCCGCACCAACCGTAACCTGCAACCACAATATTTTTACCGGCTAACAAAATATTGGTAGCGCGGATAATGCCGTCTAGGGTAGATTGACCGGTGCCGTAGCGGTTGTCAAAGAAGTGCTTGGTGTCGGCGTCGTTGACGTTCATTGCGGGGAAAGTCAGCACGCCGTCTTTCAACATGGCTCGCAGGCGCACGATGCCTGTGGTAGTTTCTTCGGTAGTTCCAATTAAGTCGGAAATTTGGTTCGGGCGGTGCTGGATCAGGGCCGCTACCACGTCGCTGCCGTCGTCGATAATAATATTGGGGCGGTGGTCTAGGGCTGTGTAGACGTGACGTTCGTAGGTAGCCGCGTCTTCTCCTTTGAGGGCGAAGACGGAAATGCCGTAGTCTTCAACTAAGCAAGCCGCTACGTCATCTTGAGTGCTCAAGGGGTTGCTGGCGATCAGTACGGCGTCGCCACCGCCGAGTTTGATGGCGATCGCCAAATGAGCGGTTTCTGTGGTTACGTGGCAGCAAGCAGCCAAGCGAATGCCAGCGAAAGGCTTTTCTTTAGCGAAGCGTTCTTGAATTTGTCGCAAAACCGGCATTTCCCGGCCGGCCCACTCAATGCGTTGCTTTCCCAAGGGGGCGAGGGACAAGTCTTTGACTTCGTGTTTAATCTTGACGGATGTAGCAACCATGTATGTTATTTCTGAGGAATCATCAAACTTTGTTAGTTCTAGCAGATTAACCCCTCGGCGGGCAAGTGCTGTGATTTTACTCGATCGGGCTGGGCGAGGTTAATCTTAAATTTTGATTGTGTTCGATCAACCAATTTGCGATCGGCACAGGGCAGTCACCCGCACCGCGAGAGTCAAAAATTCCTGTCGGGCGATCGCGAGCTCAATCTTTTTTGTTAGCGTGGCGTTCTTGAATTATATGAATAATAGAAGGCACAAAAGAAAGTACAATTATTCCACAAACAATCGGCAGTAAATATTTGTCAACTCGATCGGGAGGAATCATTTTTCCGAAATAATAACCCAGCAGAGTTATCCCCACTGTCCACACAAACCCGCCGACGAGGTTATAAAACATAAAAGTTTTGTATTTCATTGCCGCCACTCCCGCCACTATCGGCGCAAAAGTGCGGACAATTGGCATAAATCTCGCCAGTACAACTGCTTTTTGACCGTGTTTTTCGTAGAATTTTTCGGTTTTTTCTAAATATTCTTTCTTAAACAGCCACGAATCTTCCTTCTGAAATAAGCGACGGCCCCAACGGTGTCCCATTGCATAGCCAACATTATCACCAGCCACCGCGCAGACAAAAGCCCCAAAAATTAGCGTCCAAGTATTCAGAGAGTCGGGCGCAGCAGCGACAATTCCAGCAGTAAACAGCAAGCTGTCTCCTGGCATAAAAAAACCGAACAGCAATCCGGATTCTGCGAACACAATAGCCCAAATCCCCAAATAGCCAAAGGTTTTAATCAGTTGCTGCAAATCAAAATTCATCTTTCTGTTTTTCCGAGGAATGAGCTAAGCAGTAGATCAATGAAATATATGATATCATTGTCTGTTGAATATAGCATAAACGAGGGTCTGGAAAAATCAGAAATTAGCCAGCGATCGATTATTGGTCTAAAATTTTTGAGTTCAAATTTAACAATGGGTGTGATAATTCAACACATCCAAACTAGCTTGTTAAACCTGTTGGGTCAAGCGATCGAGGTAATGCCGTCAATAGCAGCGGCTGTGGTAGTTCTGGTGCTGACGAACACCGCAGCGAAGTTTGTTCGCCGAACAATCTCGGCAGCTACTCAACAGACTGTCAAAAGTTTGTCCTTGCGATCGCTATTGGTGCAGATAGCCTTTGCCCTCACTTGGGCTGCTGGCAGTTTGAGGGCCTGCGTGATTGCGTTCCCAGCTTGGCGGGCTGCAGATATCATCAGTTGGTTAGGACTTGGTTCAGTAGGGATTAGTTTCGCGTTCCCAGACATCTTCAAATACTTTTTAGCGGAAATATTGTTGCTGTTGCGCGAACCGTTGCAATTGGGCGATCGGATAATTGTAGAAGGCTTTGAAGGTACTGTTGAAAAGATTTTGCTGCGTTCAACTCAAATTATTAGCGATCGGGGAGAGCGATTTATCGTGCCGAAGGCGATCGTATTTACCAATTCAGTGCGGGTACTAACAACCATTCCACACAGGCGAACCAACCTGCGTTTAATTTTAGCCTGCGATACCGACCTTCCCGAGCAATGGAAACCTTGGTTAAAGCTATTGCCGAAGTTGAAGGCGTTTTGTCCCAAAGAACTCCAGAAGTTGATACTTCAGGCATTAAGAGACCTCCACAAAAAGAATGATCCAATAGCTATGTGGGTTTAGCGAAAATTTCTACAAACCATTTGTGAAGATTGGGGAGACGATGAATCTGGGTTTCAATTTCTGCCATAGCTAACTCCGAAAGTTTAACTCCTGTGGAGTAAATTGTTTCTACCAATGTCACCACTGGATTTTTATCCTTAAATGTGAGAGTTTTGGCGAAATTTACAACAGTCTCAACAGTGTCAAGTAAACTACCATTCCAATGCTTTTCTAACCAACCAAAACAACGTTCTATTGGGTTATATTTACTATGATAGGGCGGATAATAAGCTAATTGTAACGTCAGTTGAGATTGTTGGGAAAAATCTAAAATTCGTTTCATAAACTGAGTACGACGAGAATGATTTTCCGGTCCATTATCCTGATTGATGACCAATTTTTGAATGTGACTAAAACGGTGTTTAACAGTTTGCCACCAACTTTCAAGTAAGTCAACTATACAATCAGCCGTCAACTTAGAAGTAACGAAGAATAAAAATAGCTCATTGTACTCAGGCAGAAAAATACCATAGGGAATCACACTTGATTGAGTCGAAAAATCGTGGTCAACTGCAATAGTTGGCGTCCGATTTTTACCACCTCTATCAAATTCTCCAATCTTGACGGAAGCTTTGGCATCAATGGAAATTCGGAGAGTATTTGGGTTATTATCGGCTGCTGTATTGACTTGTTCAAGTTGTTCAAAAATGGCTGAGGTCTCGGGGATTTTTTTGACTGGTTTAGTTTTCAAAACTCGTTTTAAGGTATAACCCAAATCATTCAATCTTCTTCTAATTGTTTCGGCGCTCGGTAGTTCTTCATCACTATAACCAAATTGTTTAATTAATTGACGACGGACTTCATTGGCAGTCATGCGCGTATATAATCGTGTACTCTTAAAGCTAGGATCAGTTTGACTGTGTGGGTCTACTAACGATGTAATATCTTTCAATAAGTTGGGTAATTTTGTTTCAACCCGCTTTCGTCCACTGCGCTTGAAACCATCGACAATTGGCTCACCACTTTTCAATTCTTTCATCCCTTTACGGATGGTCCGTCTATTCCATCCTAACTCCCGTTCTACTAACGTTTGTCCACCTATTCCTAAATCTTTGACTACCGATGCCATGAATTGTCGTCTGTCTGTCCCCTTGAGTTTTTTAGCTGTTTCGATGTAAAGAGATTTGGCGTGTTCGGTCAGTTTCATGATAGATTTTAGAGACATAAGATAGGCTGCACACTGAAATTATATTTTGACTATTATAGGATCAATCATTCTGTGGCGTTCTCTAACCAAGGTTCTTGACATCTTATTCTCCGCTATTGGACGCTGCCGGAACAAGCACAGGTGCTAGGGACAAAAGCCCTGGTTGTGGTGGCGATTAAAGTAACGTGCGTCGGGGCGGACATTAAAATTCTTGGCGTTGCACAATTTGAGGATCGTTATTGTGGGGAGTAGGGGTTAGGCGTCCCGCCTGCTGTGAAAATACACGCCTTCGGGATCATGGGCCCATCCCGCAAAACAATCAAAATCATCCCGCTATTATGCAACGCCAAATTCTTCAACGGGTATCGGTGACTTTGTACGATCGAACACTTTACCGTGAGTGAGTTTTGAATTTTGAGTTGGGAGAGGGAGAGAGCGGGAGAGGGAAAGAGTGGGAGAGGGCGAGAGTGGGAAAAATCCTGTTTCTCCCGTCGGACTTCTTCAATCTTGACCTGTGCCCTCCACATCGATGCGTTAAATCCCTTAAATCCGGTACGCTGGGCGTTGCCGAACTTCCCTCTGATATTAAATCTGCGCTCGATCGTCGGGAGTAAAATCGAGTCAACATCCAACTCTCAACCATCATTCAGTTTGGCGACCCCCAGTCAACAGTCAACAGTCAACAGTCATTAGGAGTGCAACCAGAATTGATATGACTTCTCCCTCCTGACTTCTCAAATAAAGCAAAAGGCGAGCCGATTTCTCATTAGCGCGCCTCCAAATTGAATTTTATTTTGTCAAACGTAAATGAGGAGATTATTCCGGTTGAAAAAATCATGAAGTCGTTTTGCTAGCGCGGCGACGGCGCGCTGCAACCAAGCCACCCAAACCGAGAGCCAAACCAGTCATTGTCATCGGTTCGGGAACTGCTTCTGCGCTGACTGTGAAGTCTTGGAAGTCTGCGTCGTTGTTGTTACCGCGATCGTCGAAGCCAATTAGCGTGCCTCCGTTAAACAGAGAAGCGTATCCGTTTGTGAATTGTCCGGCTGCTTGGAAGACGTTCGTGGTTTCTTTGTCGAGTGCGTCCCACAGTTGCGATTGCGCGCCAAAAACTGCTTGCTGGCTGCCGCTGTTCAACGCTGAGGTCGAGTAGACACTGCCACCCCAGCCGCTGTCGAGTCCCAAAGTGTAAACTTGATTTGCCAGGAATGTGAATACTGCCGAGCCAGAACCCAAGACTGTATTGCCCAGAGTTCCTTTCCATTCGTTTTCCCACTCGTTGTCTGAGGATTTAGTTTCCGAAAACAGGGTGCTAACTAGAGTGGCAGCCGAGTCCTTCACGCTGTAGATTCCCAAAGAGGATTGGTACATTCCGTGAGATTGTTTGAAGTTAAACTTGACGCTTGTATCTTGGCTGAATGTGATGCCGTTGGTACTAAAGGAGAAGGCTTGAGCTGGGGCTCCGGCGCCAAACAGAGCTGTGGCGGCTGCGGTAGCTGTGAGGGCCGATAAGAGTTTGGTATTCATAACCTGTTCCTTTTGTGCGAGGGTCTTAATAATTTCATTATGCGATACTTTGTTTGTATTTGGTTCACTTTAGGTAGAGTTTGACATATTCTTTATCAAGCCTTTACATAACCTTCACAAATACTGTCGATCGCATCTCCCTGCGGGCGATCGCTCCCTAAACATACCCCCCTAAATAATTATAATAATTGTGGCTTGAAACCTTTCATTCGCGGGCAGGGGAGCGCGGGTCAGCCCAACTTATCTGGCTCGGGCTCGTGCTAATTTTTTATTAGATTCTCAAGTCTAAATCCTCAACAGCAAACACTTAAGTATAAATACGGTAATATTCGTGGGTACTGACAGTTACAGAAGTTTTCTATTAGCCAGAAACTGGGAATATTTGTTTTTTGGGGCTTGTGTAGGGGAGTTAAAGTAGTTTATCTATCGGGTAAATTACGTACAAAATGCGATCGTTGGCTCTACGTATTTTGGTTGATATTAAATAGATCCCGTGGCGTGAGATATCCCAAAGATGCGATCGAGGAGATGCAATTTCCACAGACTGAAGCCGTAAAAGAGCGCATTGCCCCTCCACCAAGATTGTATAGAGCAGCTCTGGGCAAGTCTTTGCTCCCGAGCTCCGGCATCAAAACAGACCGCTGTAGCGTTCCTCTGCCCAAGGTTCGCCCCGCCGGTGGTAGCCGTTGCGTTCCCAAAAACCGAGTTCTTCAGTTTCTGTAAACTCCAGCCCGTTAATCCATTTAGCGCTTTTCCAAGCGTACAAGTGGGGAACTACGAGCCGCATTGGACCGCCGTGGTCTGCGGATAGAGGTTCGCCGAAGACGGTGTGGGCGAAAAAGTTTTCTTCTCGGAGGAAGTCGGCGATCGCAATGTTAGTGGTGTAGCCGCCGTAGCAGTGTTCCAGGACGTGCAGAGCTTTCGGATCGACTTCTATGTAGTTCATAAAATCTGTGACTTTGACTCCCGTCCACTGCACGTCGAGTTTTGACCACCTGGTGACGCAGTGAAAATCCGCAGTAAAGTTACTTTGGGGCATGGTCTGGAAGTCCGACCAAGTGAAGGTTTGTGGTTTTGCCAATCCCCAGACTTTAAATTCCCAACTCTCAATACTGACGGAGGGTGTATCGCCGTAGGTCAGCACGGGAAAGCCGTTGGCGAGGTATTGACCCGGGGGGACGCGATCGATGTTTTCTGATTCTGGCTTGCGAAAAAATTTGCCCAGCATTGATTCACGCTCTACAGTAACTGACTGCAATCCTGAGTATAGCTTGCAGAGATGGGCGCATCGCAATTCATCTCAAGGTAGAAAGCTTTCAGCACTTCTGTAGAAAGAAAAATCCTTAACTTCTATCTGAGCCCAACCTAATTCTGCCTTTGGAGATAGCCGAAGCTAACAATTACCAACTATTATGATCCCAGCCTAAGTAGGTAGGCGCTGTCAAACGCAATTGTGTAAACGATTGTCAAGTATCCACATTCCCTAAGCGTGGCTAAGTCAGCCCTGTTTACATACTGTTACATCGATCGGTTTAATTCTGCCTATCTACTTCTTAAGTATGTAATCCTACATTTTATCGCAATTCATGGTGCATTCCCCAATTTTTGATGTATTGTTACAATATGCTTAGATGCCATATGTAAAAAAATTTGATGGGGTAAAAATCATGATCGCAAGTTGCTTGATTCCGTTGACGGTGTGCTTGATTGCTGGGTGGGTGACTGCCGGGACTGACAATAGAACGCTAGACGGAATTCCGGCTCCCATAGCTGCAATTATTGGAGTGTGCTCGTTAATTTGGTTGCTGGCGGTGTGTCCTTGGCCTGTTGAACTCGCTCTAGTCTTGGCGGTAGTGGTTTTGGGCAAAGCTTATTTGCAAGATATCTTGAAAGTCGGCTGAATTTTCAGTGCTAGCGCTCCTATTATTTGCGGGAGCGCGCTCGATTGCTGCTACTTTGTTGAAATTTTTCCCGATTTGTGTGGCTAAGTTCTCAGAGGGAGTCGCAAAGGCGGAACCAACCCTAAAATTGGTGAAATTCAATTTAGATATTTCGGTTAAAAATTAGAACATAAAGATCGACAGAGAAACCCGGTTTATTTTAGATAAACCGGGTTTGTGAGCGTCGGAAATTTTGACACATCCCGCACCACTTGCTGAGGACTTCGACACTCGGAACCCAAGAAACCGGGTTTCTGAGTCCAGAAGTGTTGCTGTATGTGCATAAAATGGCGCTCTGTTAAATTGGCAAGCGATTGATATCTTTATTAGAACCAACTACTACCATCACCTCGCCCTTTCTCAAGCGTTCGCTGGGCTGCGGATTGATCTCGAACTTGTCGGCGCGACCGACTGCTAGCAAGTTCAAACCATACCTGCGCCGGAGTTCCAATTCGGAGATGGTTTTACCGTCAAACTTTTCAGGAACGAGCAACTCAACGATGCTGTGATCTGGGTCGAGGTCAAACCGTTCTAAAATGCTGGGTTGTGTAAGAACCCGGGCTAAAGAGCAGCCCATTTCTCGTTCTGGAAAAACTACATGATCTGCACCGACTTTTTTCAACACTTTTAAGTGAGTTTCCGAAGAAGCTTTGGCTATTACGTGACTTACCCCCCCTTCCTTAAGATTTAGGGTGGTGGTAATGCTTTCTGCTAGGTAATTGCCGATCGCAACTATCACTGTTTCAAATTCAAATATACCGGCTTCCGCCAGAGCGCTAGGCTCAGTAGAATCTAACTGCACAACGTGAGCAGCAATACGATCGTTCAAAGCTTGAGTTACTTTTTTTTCATCGGTGTCAACTCCCAAGACTTCGTAACCCAAGCCGTGCAGAGTCGAACACACAGCTTTGCCGAAGCGTCCCAAACCAATAACTGCAAACTGCTTGTTGTCGGCGCGCAAAGTGCGAAAAAAATTCAAAGATGACAGGTTCACTCAATATCCAGCGCTGAGCGTCTTGCTGTTTAAATTTTAGCAGAGACAGCGCCGCCTCCTTTTGATTTTTGGGTAAGTAGTAAAAGTTGATTTGGGTTGTCACCCATTGTTTAGATTATCAGCAACGAGACAGGATTTTTTTATCCCACTAACAAACTTTCCTCAGCATACTTAAAAGACCTGGGTTTTGGATCGCCGAATGCAGCACTTATCAGCAGCAGCACCCCAACCCTACCTATGTACATTGTAGCAATCAAAATCAACTTACCGATCGCTGAAAGCGTGGGTGTAATCCCAGTGGAAAGACCGACCGTGGCAAAAGCTGAAACTGCTTCATACAGCGCTGCGATAAATTCTACTTGGGGATTGGTCAGCTCGATTAAAATTGCAGATGTGAATGCGACCAACAGGGAACCGAAGACTACGCTAATGGTTTTTAGAATCATTGCTGGCGGAATTTGACGCTGATAGCACTCCACCTCTTCCTGGCCTTCGATAACTGCTGTGGTACAGCAAAACAATATCCTAAAAGTTGTGGTTTTAATTCCGCCGCCGGTGCTGCCAGGACTGGCGCCGATAAACATCAGCGCGATCGTCAGAAATAGCGATGCTTCGGTCATTTGGCCAATGCTAATTGTATTGAACCCCGCCGTGCGGGGAGTAACAGATTGAAACCAAGCTGCCATCAGCTTTTGAGGGAAATTTAGAGCGCCCAAAGTGTCTGGGTTGTCGTATTCCAGCACCAAAAAGGCTAGGGTTCCTAAAATTAAAAGGACAGCCGTTGTAGTGGTAACAACTTTGAAGTTCAGGGAAAAAACTGTGCAGATAGGGCTTTTGTTGAAGCGATCGCGCAGCCACAGGTACATTTCCATAATTACTTGATAGCCGATTCCCCCAAATATGATTAAACCCCCGACTGTGAAGTTAACCATAGGCGAACTGATGTAGCCGCTCAAATTATCTGAATAGATGCTAAAACCGGCGTTGTTAAAGGAATTAACGCTGTGAAATATAGCCGACCACACACCCTCTTTAAATCCGTATTGGGGGACGAAAACCGTCATCAGCAAAAACACTCCTGTTAATTCAAACAAAAGCGTTGTTGCTAGAATTGACTGCACGAGTTGTACTACGCCGGCTAGCCCGGATTTGTCGAGAGATTGTTGCAGGGCAACTTTGTCTTTCAAGCCAAAGCGGCGGCCCAGTAACAGCAGCAAGAAAGTCGTGGCTGTCATGTAGCCCAAGCCTCCTATTTGCACCAGTAAAACTAGGCACAGTTGCCCCCAAAAAGAGTAATATTTTCCCACATCCACAACCGACAATCCCGTGACGCAGACAGCGGAAGTAGAGGTAAACAGTGCTGTTATTGGATCGCTCCAAGTTCCATCAATTGTGGAAAATGGCATCATCAGTAATAGAGCACCTGCGAGGATGACAGCGAGAAAGCCCAAAGCAATGGTTCGCGAGACAGTCATTCGATTTTAGATTTGAGATTTGAGATTTGAGATTTGAGAGGGAACCCACAAATCGATTTGAGATTTGAGGTTTTAGACGCAACCCACAAATCGATTTGAGATTTGAGATTTTAGACGCAACCCACAAATCGATCCTCGGGCTGGAAATCAGGACATCTCTGTCTGGCGAAGGCCGGAGACCGATCGAACTCAATCGCCAAATTCTATGACAACATCGGGAAAATAACGGTAGAATTCCTTTAATAACTTGCGATCCGGCGATGACATCAACACTTTACCAGCAAATTCAGCAACTTTACGACGCTTCTAGCGGTTTGTGGGAGCAGGTGTGGGGCGAACATATGCACCACGGTTACTACGGCCCGGATGGCAATTTGAAAAAAGAGCGCCGACAGGCTCAGATAGATTTGATAGAAGAACTGCTGGCATGGGCTGGAGTACCCTCAGAGAAGGCACTGTGTGAATCTTACCGCATTCTGGATGTCGGTTGCGGGATCGGTGGCAGCACGCTGTATTTGACCGAAAAGTTTAGTTCGATCGCTCAAAATAATTTAAAGTTGGATGGCGGGGTCGATCGAGAGGGTAGCCGATCGCCCGAACTCAACAAAACGGGCGCTAGCGTTACAGCTACCGGGATTACTCTGAGTCCGGTACAGGCCAACAGAGCGACCGAACGCGCTAAAATTGCCGATGCTCAAAGCAATGTGAATTTTTTAGTGGCCGATGCTTTGAATATGCCTTTTCCTGACGAGTCATTCGACTTGGTTTGGTCGCTCGAAAGCGGAGAACATATGCCAGACAAAATTAAGTTTTTGCAGGAATGCTGCCGCGTACTCAAGCCGGGAGGAACTTTGATTTTGGCAACTTGGTGTCACCGCCCGGTGGGAGAAACGGCGGGTGAATTAACTGATGAAGAGAGAAAGGAATTGGCAGAAATTTACCGGGTTTATGCTTTGCCTTACGTGATTTCTTTGCCGGAATACGAGGAAATTGTTCGCAGTTTGCCTTTGACAAGTATTCGCACCGCTGATTGGTCAAAAGCTGTTGCTCCTTTTTGGGATGTGGTGATCGATTCTGCTTTGACTCCGAGCGCGATTTGGGGTTTGCTAACTAGCGGTTGGACTACTATTCAAGCAGCACTTGCTCTGGGATTGATGAGCCGTGGATATCAGAGCGGGTTGATTCGTTTTGGGCTGATTTGTGCTGTAAAATAACAGGCATATATCAGAGAAGTTTTGAGTCTTGAGTTGATGAGTAAGGTGTGCATTGCACACCCTAGAGCATATTATTTGTTTGGTGCGGGTGTGAGATTTATGGGCAACGATTCGATTGGCAAGTCTTGGATTGATAAAAATGGCTCGGCTCCGCAAAGCTGGGTGAGGGCATTTTGGGAGTTTTCTCGGCCGCACACAATTGTGGGTACTAGCTTGAGTGTATTGGCTTTGTACGCGATCGCCCAAAGTGCGCGGCTGTCTGTGAATTCTGTATTTGAGCCCCTAGCTTTTGCCTGGTTGGCTTGCATTTGCGGCAATATTTATATTGTGGGATTGAACCAGTTAGAAGATGTTGAAATTGATAAAATAAATAAGCCGTATTTGCCGATTGCCTCTGGAGCATTTTCTCGGAAAACCGGGGAATTAATTGTAATTGCCACGGGAATTATAGCAATTTTGACTGCTGTTTTGCAAGGCCCGTTTTTGCTGGCTACCGTTGGGGTTAGTTTGGCGATCGGGACTGCTTATTCTCTGCCGCCACTTCGGCTGAAGCGGTTTCCTTTTTGGGCGGCGCTGTGCATTTTTACGGTGCGGGGCGCGATCGTAAATTTAGGGTTATTTTTGCATTTTAATTGGGTGTTGGGTTTGGGAAGGGCGAAAAGCGCTTTTTCTGGCTGGAGTTTGGAGAGTGTGTCTTTTGAGATTCCTGCGGAAGTTTGGGTGCTGACGGTTTTTGTTGTGGTGTTTACGTTTGCGATCGCCATTTTTAAAGATATCCCCGACATGGAAGGGGACAAGCAATATAATATTACTACGTTTACGATTGAGCTGGGCAAGGCGACCGTCTTTAATTTATCTCGCTGGGTGTTGACGGTGTGCTATTTGGGCGTGGCTTTGGCGGGAGCGATCGTATTGTCTAATGTTAATTTAGTGTTTCTGGCAGTTTCTCATTTGGCGGCTTTGGGTTTGATGTGGTTTTGGAGCGCGAAAGTTGATTTGGACGATAAAATAGAAATTGCTGGATTTTATCAGTTTATCTGGAAGTTGTTTTTCTTAGAATATCTGATTTTTCCCGCAGCTTGTTTGTTGGGGTAGAAGAGGTAGAAGGGGAAGAAGGAAGAAGGAAGAAGGAAAAAGGAAGTTCGGCAACAGATTCGCTTTCGTCGGATGTAACGGATGTCACTCCGATGGAAGGAGGAAGAAGGAAGAAGGAAGAAGGAAGGGGGAAGAAGGAAGGGGGAAGAAGGAAGAAGGAAGGGGGAAGAAGGAAGGGGGAAGAAGGAATAAGGAATAAGGAAGAAGGAAGGAAGAGTTAACAAATTAGAACAAGTTGGCAATTACAAGTTAGCGAACTCCCAAAAACCAAGACAACTATGGCTTCTCAAAAAAAATCGCGGAAATCTGCCTGCAAACTGGGTGCCGAAGACTCTTTGAAATTAGCTTGGCAACATCACCAAGCCGGCCGTTTGTTAGAAGCTGAGAATTTGTATCGGCAAATAATAGAAGTACAGCCGGAATCAGCAAACGTGCTCTGTTTGTTGGGAATAGCGGCGAGACAGCAGGGAAAAATTGCAGAGGCGATCGACTTTTACGAAAAGGCGATCGCCCAAAACCGCGATTTTGTAGAAGCGCATTTAAATAAAGCTAATCTTTTGCTGGATGTAGGCGAGTATCAAAGGGCGATCGCCAGTTACGAAGAAGTAATCAAAATTCAGCCAAATTCCGTCCTCGCCTACAATAATTTGGGCTGGGCAAAACAGCAATTAGGCGAAATAGACGCCGCTATTTTATATTACCAAACAGCGCTGCAGCTTGACTCCAACTTGCACGAAACAGCGCACAACTTAGGACATTTATATAAACAAAAAAATCAATTAAACGAGGCGATAGCTTATTACCTCCACGCTTTAAAAGTCAATCCAAATTTAACATACTCTCTGATGGGATTGGGAACAGTTTTGCAGCAGCAAGGTAAATTTGCTGAAGCTTTCAACTGCTACCAGCAAGCTGTAAAACTCGACCCCAACAATCCCGAAGCTCACAACAATGTAGGAGCATTTTTCCACGAACAAGGCAATGCAAAAGTAGCAATATCCCACTACCGACAAGCCTTAAAATTAAAGCCCGACTTCGTGGAGGCTATTAATAATCTCGGACACGCTTTGGTCGATTTAGGAGAGTTTCAAGAGGCTTTTTCTTGTCACATTCGAGCCTTGGAATTGCAGCCAGACAACGCCATCGCACACCTGGAATTAGGTTTAACTTTGCTCTTGTTCGGAGATTTTCAGCGCGGTTTTGCTGAATATGAGTGGCGGTGGCGCACTCCGCAACTACAACCGAGGCAATTTAAACAGCCGGTTTGGGATGGTTCGGATTTGCAGGGGAAAACTATTTTACTCCACGTCGAGCAAGGCTTTGGCGATTCTATTCAGTTTATTCGCTACGCGCCGATTCTTCGCAGCCGAGGCGCTAAAGTTATGGTGGCTTGCTACCCCGAACTGATGCGGTTGTTTGCGACAGTTGCTGGTATTGAATATTTATCAGTTAGTCTTGAGGGTTTGCCAGAATTTGACGTTCACGCACCTCTGATGAGTTTGCCGCGAATTGTGGGGACAACTCTGGAAACAATACCTGCAAATGTTCCTTATTTAGAGCCGCCTGCTGAGTGCAAATTTGCGCTTTCTTCTGATGCCAAATTGAAGGTAGGGATTGTTTGGGCGGGGAGTCCGAAGCGCCGGAAAGACAATCAGCGTTCTTGCAGCTTGAGCGATTTTATTCGATTTTTGGATGTTCCGGGAATCGCTTTTTATAGTTTACAAAAAAACTTGTCCGAGAGCGATCGCACTTTGTTGAACCAACACTTAGTGCCGGATTTAACTCCGCATTTGAACGACTTTGCTGATACCGCTTCGGCTATATCTCAACTGGATTTAGTCATTACTGTCGATACGGCTGTGGCGCACTTAGCCGGTGCTTTAGGAAAACCGGTTTGGGTGCTGCTTTCTTTTGCTCCTGACTGGCGTTGGCTGCTGGATCGTGAAGACAATCCTTGGTATCCAACTGCGAGGCTTTTCCGCCAAAGTCAGCCGGAAAGTTGGCAAGAATTGTTTGAGGAAGTACAGGCGGCTTTGAGTTTATTTGCGATCGCCAATACTGCTAGTTATTCCGAGGATGCTGCCAAAGATTCGCTTGACTTCGTTTCACTCGCCATGACTGCTAATGATCGGCCTGACCTCGATTCGGTGGCTCTCAACATGACAGGTGCAAGCGTGGTTAAAGAGAGTAAACAAATATTTGTGATGGCGAGCGAAGGGTTGGCAGAAGCCTCGGCAGTTAAGCAATCGCAGGGGATTGAGACATCGGCTGCGATCGGAACGGCTGGCGAGAATTTAGTTGTTTTAGAGGATTTATTGCGGCAAGCAGAACAGTTAATGGAAACAGGAGATAAGGAAGAGGCGATCGCCCTTTACGAACAGATTATATCTCTTGAGCCAAATTGCGTTCAAGCGCGGATTAATTTTGGTTTTCTCAAGCAAGAAAAGGGCGAATTGGAGGCCGCTATCCCGCATTACCGAGAAGCTTTAGCCATCGATCCAAATATTCCTCAAACAGCTTACAACTTGGCAAAGATTTTTGAGGAACAAGGTCAAGTGGAAGCGGCGATCGCACATTACGAGCAAGCTCTTGTAGCTCAACCGGATTTCGTACCCGCACTGATTAATTTAGCGGTGGCGCTGCAAGAAAAAGGGGAACTTCTAAGGGCGATCGATCTGTACCGGCGAGCGCTGGAAATTCATCCGCATAGCTGGGAAGCTTACAACAATCTGGCAACAGTGTTGCAAGAACAGGGCAATTTAGAAGATGCGCTGGAGTATTATCACAAAGCTCTAGAATTGCTGCCGGATTTTGTGGAAGCTATCAACAATTTAGGCAGGACATTTCTGGAAAAAGGCGCGGTAGAAGATGCGATATCCTGCTACAGACGGGCGATTCATTTAAGTCCAAATCACGCTAGCGCTCACCTGAATTTATCCTTGGCTTTGCTGTTGGTGGGAGATTTGGAAAATGGTCTCGCTGAATACGAGTGGCGCTGGCAAATAAAAGAATTTCACACTGGTCATTCGTGTTTTTTGACGGGGCCGGATAATACTGTTTCGGCGAGAGAATACCGGCCGCTGTGGGACGGTTCTGATTTGGTGGGAAAGACTATTTTGCTGCACGCCGAACAAGGTTTAGGCGATTCGCTTCAGTTTATTCGCTACGCTGCGATCGTCAAAAATAAAGGCGGTAGGGTCATTGTTGGCTGTTACCCGCAATTGCACCGTTTATTTGCAACGGTTGATGGCATTGATTTGCTAATAGTTAAAGGCGAGCAAATGCCGGAATTCGACGTGCAAGCGCCGATGTTGAGTTTGCCGTATATTATCGGTACAAAGCTGGAAACAATACCGGCAAATATTGCTTATTTATCTCCGCCTGCGGGTGCTGAATTTACGCTTTTGCCCGATCGCACTTTGAAAGTTGGGATTGTCTGGGCGGGGAATCCAAAACACCGCAAAAACAAGCAGCGTTCGTGCAGTTTAAGCCAGTTTCTGCCGCTTTTGGACGTTCCGGGGGTAAGTTTTTACAGCTTGCAGAAAGAGGTTTCCGAGGCCGATCGCGCCCTGTTGAATCAAACGCCGATCGTAGATTTGAGCCCGCATTTTGGCGATTTGGCCGATACTGCTGCTGCGATCGCCAAACTGGATTTAGTCATTAGTGTCGATACCGCTGTCGCCCATTTGGCGGGCGCTTTGGGCAAACCGGTGTGGATTTTGCTGGCGTTTTCGCCGGATTGGCGGTGGATGTTGCAACGCGAAGATAGTCCTTGGTATCCAAGCGCAAGGCTGTTTCGCCAGCATCAGCGGGGCGACTGGGAGAGCGTTTTCGCTCGGGTGGCGGAAGCTCTAGGCGCGGTTGCAGCAGCATCCCGGCCGTCGGATTCGGCGGAGGCAGAGTTTCGGTTGGGCGTGGATTTGCAGCAGCAAGCAGATTTTGGCGCTGCGATCGAATGTTACGAGCGAGCGATCGCGATCGACCCTAATTACGCAGCCGCGCACAGCAATTTAGGCGTTGTCAAACAGCAAAGCGGCCAGCTAACAGAGGCGATCGCGCACTACCGACAAGCCCTAGCAATCGACCGAAATTTGGCGGAAACTGCAAGCAATTTGGGCAGCGCGCTCGCGGAAGCAGGAGAGACTGAAGAGGCGATCGCAGAATACGAACGGGCGCTTTCTTTGAACCCGAATTGCCCGGAAGCGCTGATTAATTTGGGGCTGCTGCGGGAAGAGCAAGGAGATGTGGCGGAGGCTATAAGCTGCTACGAGCAAGCTATTCAAGTCAATCCTAATTGCGCGGCGGCTTATTTGAATTTGGGAATTGCTTTGGAGGAACAAGGGGAGGAAGCGGCAGCGGGCGCGAATTACGAACGGGCGATCGCGAATTACGAACGGGCGATCGCGATCGAGCCTAATTATTTAGATGCCTTGCACAACTTAGCATACGCCTCGATCCGACAGGGGCGAGTTGCAGATGCGATCGCATACTACGATCGAGCTCTGGCGCTGCAACCGGATTTGGCAGAAACCGATCTTGCTTTGGGGAGTTGGCTGTCAAACCAAGATAAGTTAGATGAGGCTCTAGCTTTTTGCCAGCAGGCGATTCAGAAATTGCCAGCCAGTGCACAGGCTCACTGCAATCTGGGAATTGTCCTGCAGAAACAGGGCAAAATTGAAGATGCGATCGGCTGCTATCAGCAAGCTTTGAGCCTGAAACCCGACTTTCCACAAGCTTTGAACAATCTCGGCCAAGCTTTTGAGGAAGCGGGAAAAATGGCAGAGGCGATCGATTGTTACCATCGGGCGATCGAACTCAAACCCGGCTATATCAATCCCCTCTACAGTTTGGCAAGTGCTTTCCACAATCGCGGACAATTTGCGGATGCTCTCACCTACTACAGCCAAGCAGTTAAATTCAATGTCGCTAGCCCCGAATCTCACCTAAATTTAGGTTTAGCTTTGCTGCTGGCGGGAGATTTTCAGCGCGGTTTTTCCGAGTACGAATGGCGACTGCTGGTTCAACAAAAAGAGTACCCGGGCTACAGTTTTCAACAGCCGGTTTGGGACGGCAAAGATTTGCAAGGAAAAACTATTTTGCTTTGCCCGGAACAGGGTTTAGGCGATGCAATTCAGTTTATCCGCTACGCAGATTTAGTCAAGGAAAAAGGCGGTAGGGTAATTGTTTGGTGTTTGCCGCAGTTGCAGCGCTTGTTTGCACAAGTTGCGGGAATCGATGGGTTAATAGTTAACCCAGAGGATGCGCCGGATTTTCAAGTGCGCGCGCAGCTAATGAGTTTGCCTCACCTTCTGGGAACAACTTTAGAAACTATACCGGCGAAGGTTCCTTATTTAGCTTCGCCGCCCGGTTTGGAATGTACTATTCGCCAAACTGCTAATTTGAAAATAGGGATTGTGTGGTCTGGAAATTCTCAACATTCCCAAAATAAGGTGCGATCGTTACCGCTAAATTTGTTGTCCAAACTGTTAGATATTCCGGGAGCAGAATTTTACAGCTTGCAAAAGGAAATGACAGCAGACGATAGCGCTTTGTTAGAGCAAATGCCCGTAACAGATTTAAGCTCTAATTTGCAAGACATGGCCTATACTGCGGCTGTAATATCGGCTCTGGATTTAGTGATTTCTGTAGATACTTCTGTGGCACACTTGGCTGGTGCTTTGGGCAAACCAGTGTGGATTTTGCTGTGTTTTGTGCCGGATTGGCGGTGGATGTTGCAACGCGAAGATAGTCCTTGGTACCCGACGGCGCGGCTGTTTCGCCAGTCAACAGCGGGAGATTGGGAAGGAGTTTTAGAACAAGCTAGTTTGGCGCTCAGAGAAAGAATTTCTCAGCATCAGGAAGCTCAACCACTAATAGAAGCTCAGCCCAATGTTGACTTAGCTCAAGAACAGTTCAATTGCGGAAATGTTCTGAAAGCGCAAGGTAGATTTTCCGAGGCGATCGCTTGTTTTAAAAATGCTTTAGTTTGGCAGCCGAATTCGATCGAAGCCGCCACGAATTTGGCAGTGACGCTGCACCAAACAGGCGATTTAGCCGAAGCTGCCGCCTATTATCAGCGCGCGATCGAAATCGATCCGAACTGCGCTCAAGCGCACAATAACTTGGGTATTTTGCTGCAAGATCGAGGCAATATACCCGATGCTGTATCTTGTTTTCAAAAGGCGATCGCCCTGAATCCGATTTACGTCAAAGCTCTCAACAATCTCGGCACCATACTCCAGCAGCAGGGCGATTTGCCGACTGCGATCGCCTGTTTTCATCAAGCACTTTCTGTCAATTCCAATTACGTGCCAGCGCTGGTAAATTTAGGTGTGGCGATGCAAGCACAATCTCAGCTAGACGAGGCCCAACGGCTTTACGAGCGTGCAATTGAAGCAGAACCTAACGATCCTGCAGGACACTATCACCTGGGAACGTTATGCTTGGGTGCGGGCAAAATAGAACAGGCAATTTCTAGTTTGGAACGAGCCATATCTTTGAACCCTAATTATATAGAAGCTATTACTAATTTAGGCAGTGCTTTTGAACAAGCAGGAGACATTAATCGAGCAATTGTATGTTACAATAAAGCGCTCGAAATAGATGCCGATTGTGTTAAGGCTCACTTCAATTTAAGCTTAGTATTGCTGTTGACTGGGGACTTGCCGCGCGGTTTAGCAGAATACGAGTGGCGGTGGCAAACAGAACAGGCGAAAAAATTGCCACGGTTGAATTTTGACCGACCAGTTTGGGACGGTTCAGATTTGAACGGCCAAACTATTTTGCTCCGATCCGAACAAGGTTTCGGCGATGCCATTCAATTTGTGCGGTATGCGGCAATTGTGCAGCAAAAAGGCGGCAAAGTAATCCTTTCTTGCTATCAAGAACTGAAGCGTTTATTTAAGCAGATTCCTGGCATCGAACAAGTGGTGGTTCGGATGGATGAATTGCCGGATTTCCAAGTGCAAGCACCGCTGATGAGTTTGCCGTATATTCTCGGAACAAATTTAAAAAATATACCGGCTAATGTTCCTTATTTAGCTGCGCCGCCGAATTGGCAATTTTCTCTAAATTCCGATGATCGGTTTAAAGTTGGGATTGCGTGGGCGGGAAGTTCGGAACATTTGAAGGATTTTCAGCGATCGAGCGATTTAAGCTATTTCCTGCAATTATTAGATATTCCAGGTGTAAGTTTTTACAGTCTTCAGAAAGAAATGTCGGCGGGCGATCGTACTTTGTTAACTCAAATTCCCGTGATAAATTTGAGCGACAATTTGAACGATTTTGCCGATACTGCGGCGGTGATATCGCAACTAGATTTAGTAATTTGCGTCGATACTGCGATCGCGCACTTAGCCGGTGCTTTGGGTAAACCGGTATGGATTTTGCTGTGTTTTATGCCGGATTGGCGGTGGATGTTGGAACGCGAAGATAGCCCTTGGTATCCGACGGCGCGGCTGTTTCGGCAGCAAACACCGGGCGATTGGGTGGGAGTTTGCGATCGCATAAAAACAGCCTTAAAACACCTAATTTCTACTCGTTCGCAAGCTGTTCTCGGTACAGGAGATAGCGAAGCTTCTGCTCGATTTTCCTTAGCGCCCGCACAGGTAAAATTTTACATAGCAAAGGCCTTAGAAAACCAAGGTAAAAAAGCAGACGCAGCCGCTCGTTACGAACAAGTAATTGCCACCTCACCCAGCCACGCCGAAGCCCACAGTTGTTTAGGTTATCTCAAACAGGAAAACGGGCAAATAACCGAGGCAATTTCGCACTACAAACAAGCGCTAGAAACCAATCCCAACCTTAGCGAAACAAACTTATATTTGGGTTCTGCCCTCGAAGAACAGGGACAAGTCACAGAGGCGATCGACTTCTACAATAAAGCAATTCAACTACGTCCCAACTCGCCAAATTGGCGCTTGGGACTAGCCTTAGCTTTGCTCTTAACTGGAAATTATGAGCCTGGTTTTGCGGAGTACGAATCGCGCTGGCAAACTGAACAATTGGATCCGTGTTATTTTGAGCAACCGCTTTGGGACGGCTCGGATTTGCAGGGAAAAACAATTTTATTGCACCCTGAACAAGGTTTTGGCGATACGATACAGTTTATCCGCTACGCGCCTTTAGTTAAGCAAAAAGGCGGCCAAGTTATTGTTGCTTGTCATGTCTTGCTGAAGCGTTTATTTGAAGGAATTCCAGGAGTCGATCGAGTAGGAGTCAGGCCGAGCGATTTGATAGATTTTCAAGTGCAAGCCCCGCTGATGAGTTTGCCGCGAATTCTGGGAACGACTTTGGAAAATATACCGGCAAATATTCCTTATTTAGCTCCGCCACAGGATTTTAAATTTTCCCTAGAGCAGAACAATAAACTAAAAGTAGGTATTGTGTGGGCGGGCGGCCCGCTGCACCGCAACAATCATCGGCGATCGTGTAAATTGAGCGATTTTGTGAAATTTGTCGATGTTCCGGGAGTGAGTTTTTACAGTCTTCAGAAAGATTTGTCAGCGGGCGATTCCCTACAGGATAGCTGCGCTTCGCGCACTTTATTAAAGCAACACCAAATTGAAGATTTGAGCGAACATTGCGTCGATTTTGCCGACACAGCAGCAATTATTTCGCAACTCGATTTAGTAATTTGCGTAGATACTTCTGTCGCGCACTTGGCCGGTGCTTTGGGCAAACCCGTCTGGATTTTGCTGTCTTTTGTTCCCGATTGGCGCTGGATGCTGGAACGCGAAGATAGCCCTTGGTATCCTACTGCGCGGTTGTTTAGGCAGCAAAAAGCCGGTGATTGGGATGGAGTTTGCGATCGCATAAAAGCAGCCTTGCTAGAGAGGGCGGGCACGGGGGCACCGCCCTTACAATCTACTCGTCTCCAGACTCAGCCTGGTAAGGCAGATGCTGATACTCTGCCTCAAATTAAACCCCCAGAAACTCCCCCACAAATTACCGGAATCGGCATTAGTTGGCCCCTCAGCATCACCAGCGGCTGGGGAATTTACGCCCTGAATTTAACACTGCAACTGCGGCAAAATCCTGCCTGGGAAGTTGCACTTTTAGCACCGCCATCAATCACCTCAGAATCAATGAATCCGCTGCATAAATCGCTGTTGTTACCTGTAATTGAAAAGCACAAAACTTTTCAGGAATTAGTAGCAGCAAATTCGGACAAACAAATCAGTTGTAATTTTCCCGTACTTTACGCTTTGGGGAATAATTTAGCATCGTCTGGAGTTGACCATCAAATTACCAGCGCTTGTCAAATAGGAGTCATATTTTTTGAAGACACGCGAATCACAGCAGCAGCACTAGAAACAGGCAAAAAATATAGCGCGATTGTCGCAGGTTCTAACTGGAATGCGGATGTTTTGAGAAGCTGCGGCTTGACTAATGTGGCGATGGTACATCAAGGAATTGACCCAACAATTTTCCATCCTGCACCCAAATCTAATCTATTTGGCGATCGCTTCGTCATTTTCTCCGGCGGCAAACTGGAATATCGCAAAGGTCAAGATATTGTAATTGCCGCTTTCAAACGATTTCGCGCCAAACATCCAGAGGCTTTGTTACTAACAACATGGCACAACTTCTGGCCTCAGTATATGTTAGGAATCGAACAAACCGGAAACGTTGTCGGACTTCCCAATATCAACCGCGACGGAAGTTTAGAAATTTCCCAATGGTTAGTGGCTAACGGTTTGCCGGTTGACTCTTTTATCGACATCGGCTTAATTCCCAATCACCTCACCGGACAAATTTTGCGAGAAGCCGACTGCGCTGTTTTCACCAACCGCTGTGAAGGCGGCACTAATTTAGTCGCGATGGAAAGTATGGCCTGCGGAATTCCGACTATTCTATCAGCAAATACTGGTCATTTAGACTTGATTTACAGCAACATTTGCTATCCTTTATGGAGCCAAGGACGAGTTAAACTGACTGCTCCTTTTTCCGGTGTAGAAGGTTGGGGAGAGTCTGATGTGGCAGAAGTTGTCGAGGCTTTGGAACAAGTTTATACTAATCGCGAAGAATCAAAACGGATCGGTTTAGCTGCGGCTAACTTTATGCGAGATTGGACTTGGGAAAAACAGGTTAAGCGTTTTTTGGATGTGATTGCTGATATGTAGATAACACTCAAGTCCTGACTAAAAACTTTCAGATAATTTTTCGTAGTAAAGACTTTAGTTCTTATAAAAAAGATTAATTCGCGATTGATTCCAATAGTTTGTTAGCACTGTTGACACTTTCAATATCGTATAGTTCGGGATTGTAAGAAACAATTTGTGCTACCAATTTATGATGGTAACTTTGAGCATTTTCATTCCTAGAACCATGAACGCTACGATAATTAAGAACTATTTCTCTCGTTCCCAAAAAAGGAATGCTATGTTTGTGACAATTAACCCAAAATTCCCAATCCTCATAACCTTCTTTCATCTCTGCTTTGTAACCGTTGACCAAATTCCAAACTGATTTGTGATACAATGAAGACGTGCAAATCATATTAGATTGTTTGATATTTTTTGGTGAATATAAATCATAACTGGGTATTGTGTGATTTTCATTCCCGCCAAAAAGTTTATAAGAACCAAATGCTATGCAAGGTACTTTGGATTTTAGACATATTTCTAAAAGACAAATCAAGGCATTTGGAGCTAAGATATCATCGGCATCTAAGGGCATTATGTATTGGCCGTTTGCTGCCGCTATGCCGGTATTTCTAGCCATTGATATCCCTTGATTAGCTTGCTCTATTAGCCTAATTTGATGCTGGGGATTTACTGCAATCGCATTTTTTGCTACTGTACTGGTAGTATCTAAGCTGCCGTCATTGACAATGATAATTTCCCAATTTTTGTAAGTTTGGTTAATCACGCTAGTTACTGCTTCCAGCAAAAAATGAGATTGATTGTAGCAGGGAATAATCACAGATACCAAAGGTCGATCTGCCAATTGTGGCGATGCTGAAACTTGTTTGACACTTTCTGATTGTAAATTATCTGCGGATTTTTTAGCAGCTTGCAAGCTGTAGAAATAAATTTTGGGATGGACGATCGCTAATTGATTCATATCGGTATGTTGATACTCATTTACTAACCTCGGATATCCCGACAAGTATTCTTGTTTAACAAAAATCAAGATATTCTGAGCGTACCAAGGCTCTACTTTGTCATTGTTCCATATTTTTTTTCTCAGGCAGTCAATAACTGCATAACCCTTTTTCTGAAAGTAATAAACCCAATATTGTGGCCACTGTTCGTTAACGTGTTCGACGCCTCCTTGAAATGGTATCGCAGCAGAAAACAGAATCAATGGTGCTAGTTGAGTGAGAGAATTAACAAAGTTTTCGGCACAGGTAGCCGGCAAATGTTCCGCAACTTCTAGGGAAATTGCTAAGTCAAACTTTCTGTTTATTTCCAGGGGTTGCTTTAAATCGGCGGATTGGAACTGATTTAAAGGAATTTGTAATAGAGTGCGATCGACATAATCGCCATCTATTCCCAAACAGTCGGCAATTCCCAACTTCTGAAAAGCCGCTAACCAACTTCCCGTACCGCAGCCCACATCCACCACACTTTTAGGTAAAATGGGTTGCAGCAAGTCTAACAGCAGGGGAATAATTTCTCTAGCAGAACTGCGAGTTCCTTCTCCGATTAATTGGTAAAAATTTCTTGTATAATATGACTGTTGGTTTTGATTGGTTTGGCTGCGTGTTTGAGAATTAACGGTCTCTAAACTGCTAATATTGTAACCGTGCAAATGTGCTGGCAACTGCCAGAAAATATTGGGATCTGGTCGATGTTTTACTGGCTCGACATTGCCCCGCCAAGCAGCCCCCATAATTTGCATTGTTTGATATACTACCGTTTGCCATCCCCTTTGCTTCAAGTAATCTAAACCTCGCTCCACATCGGGAGCAGTTAAATCGTGAAATAAAATTATTGCATCTTCCTCAGCCAATTTTTCGCAAACAATAGCATCATTTAATGGCCCATCACCTCCGTGTTCTCCGTCAATAAAAATTAACGACCATTTGCGGTTAAATTGAGCGGAAAATTCTTCTACTCTTTGGGGGCTGTAGCCGGGGATTAGCTCGACTGATGTTTGAACGCCAGACGCATTTAGAGCACCTTGAATTGAGTCGATTACGCTTTGTCTGATGTCTTCTCTTTCTAACAGCGGATCGACGACATCTAACTCAACTCCGGCGAGGGCTAAGTGACAGGCAGACCACCCTAGCCAGCAGCCAATTTCTAAGGCTTTTTTACCTTTGAATTGCAGGGCTGTATTGTAAAGGATGTGCGCTTCGTCGCGATTCAAAAACCCGATGAATGGATAGCGCTTATCTGCATACCAATTATGCGGAATTTCCCGGCGCAAGTAAGGCCAGTTACTTGCATTTGGATCGGCAATAATCATATTGGGGAAATAGGAGTCAGGTATAATTATTTGGAACCCTGGGGAAACATAATCGCCTGGTTGTAATAAATTATTTTTGCTAATTTCAGGTTGTTGGTAAGTCATTTTTGGTTTTTGAATTATTTGTATTGCTTCCTGTTTTTTAGGTTGATAACGGACGCTAATTTCCAGTATATCGCCGTCAGTTGCCATCAATTGTACTCGGTCAAACTGCTGGCGGCCGGCTAAATGCAAAATGCCGATCGCCTCCTGCGGCAAGTACGGCTCCACAAAACAGCCTCGCTGCTTGTCCCAAACCGGAAAACCGTTGAATATCCAATTGCACCAAGCTGGGAGCATTTCAGTCAGATTGAACAATTCGCCACTGTAAACAGCGAGGTTGAGGGCAAATTGATCTGTCATGACACAGCCGGATTTTTGCAATCCTCGATCTAGTTTTTCAGCCCATATTTCCCAATGCAAAGCATCTTTTCGGAGTGCGAAAACTCCGGCATTTAATATCGGATAACTGTAGAATTTCTTAGCAATTTCTTCACCAAAGTTAGCTTCATATTGTTGATAAACCCACTGCCAAAACTGAGGAAGTTGCCCGTACTGCTGCAAGCTTGCCCTGTGAACTTCGGGAACAATTGCCAGTCCCCGGCGCGATGCTCCTTCAACCAACAAATTAATTGCTCTCCAGTCTTGAACCCAAGCATCTGCATCTATCCAAAGGTATATATCAAAATTGGGAAAGTATTTTCGCAAACAAGGTCTAACTAATAGTCCTTTTAAATGTTCGGGAGATTCATTTCTGCCAGGAAAGTCAAAGTCCCAATCGGGCTTTTGAATGATATTAACTTGTGTTTCCAGCCACTGCAACTGTTCGGGAGTGCAGCCGAGATCGAAAAAGCCGATCGCCACATTTTCACCCTCTGGTTTTTCCCGCACCGATAAAATAGTGCCTCGCACTAATTCAAAGTAATTTGCATCGGCGGCCGTGATGATGATAATCTGCATAAATAGTAACGGGTGCATCTCGTTGGGTGGGGGCGGGTTTATTTAACCTGTTTGCACCGTTGAGGGCGATGGGTGAACCCGCCCCTACAGGCTGCTTGAAAAGTCTGATTAAATTATAGGGCAGGGTAGGGTGCGCCGAAGCACCGCAATATTCATAAAACTATACTATGGAGACGATCGAGGAGGAATTGTGAAAAACCACAAAGGGAAAGTTTATCTAGTCGGTGCAGGGCCCGGAGATTGTAACTTGATGACAGTGCGATCGCACAAACTGCTATCCCAAGCCGAAGTCTTAATCTACGATGCTCTCATCGACATCCCGCAACTCGAATTAATCCCAGCAACTTGTCGGAAAATCGAAGTCGGGAAACGCGGCGGCAAACCTTCCACCCAGCAGCAAGAAATTAACCGTTTGCTGGTAGAACATTGCAAACTAGGAAAACAAGTAATCCGCTTAAAAAGCGGCGATCCGTTTATTTTTGGTCGTTCTAGTTCCGAAATTCAAGCCTTAATCACAGCGGGCTGCGACTTTGAAGTAATACCCGGAATCTCCTCCGCCTTAGCCGCACCTTTACTAGCAGGAATTCCCCTCACAGATCCGGTAATGAGTCGCTGTTTTGCAGTGATGAGCGCCCATGAACCCGATGCTTTGGAATGGGAAGCATTAGTGCAGATAGAAACTTTGGTAATATTGATGGGAGGGCGCAATTTAAGCGACATAATTTGGCAATTGCAAAAACACGGACGATCGCCCGAAACTCCGATCGCCATTATCCGAGATTGCGGCCGCCCCGAACAGCAAATTTGGCTGGGCACTCTCTCAAATATTGTACAGCAAACAGCAGGTCAATCTCTATCGCCTTGCGCGATCGTAATTGGGGAAGTAGTTAGATTGCGCGAATATTTAATCCATCCAAAAAGCACAAATATGATCGATACACCAGTCACCACTAATAACAGCCAATTGCCGCTAGCAGGACAAACAATTTTAGTCACCCGATCGGCTTCTCAGTCGGCTGAATTTAGCGATCGACTCCAGCAACAAGGAGCTCGCGCGATCGAAATGCCCGCCTTGGTAATTGGGCCACCTTCGAGTTGGGAACCATTAGACAGTGCGATCGCACAATTGTCAAGCTTTCACTGGTTAATTCTCACTTCCCACAACGCTGTAGACTGCTTTTTTCAACGATTACAAGCAAAAGGCAAAGACGCCCGCAGCTTGTTTGGTATTAAAATCGCAGTTGTCGGGAAAAAAACAGCAGAAAGTTTGCGATCGCACTCTCTACAACCAGACTTTATTCCCCCCAACTTTGTCGCCGATTCCCTAGTCGAGAACTTCCCCTGGCAGGGCGGGCACGGGGGCACCGCCCCTACAAACTGCAAAATCCTATTTCCGAGAGTAGAAAGCGGCGGCAGAGAAGTTTTAGTTAAAGAATTCACCGCCAAAGGAGCGCAAGTAATAGAAGTGCCAGCTTACCAATCTTGCTGTCCCGAAACAATCGATCCGATCGCCCTCTCTGCACTCCAAAATCAAGCCGTAAATATCATAACATTTGCCAGTTCCAAAACCGTACATAACTTCTGCAATCTTATAGAAAAAATCCCCGAATTGTCGCTGTCTAAGGATTGGTTGGAAAACGTTTGCATCGCATCCATCGGCCCGGAAACTTCCAAAAGCTGTCAGAAATTATTGGGTAAGTTAGATGTGGAAGCCAAAGAATACACCTTAGATGGATTGACTGAGGCGATCGTTGAATGGACACAAGCGAGGTTGTAAAATAGTTGTACGCTCATTAGGAGGAAAGAAACATGACCGCAAAAGACCAACTTCTTCAAGAACTCGACCAAGTACCAGAACCCTTGCTGCTGAAAGTGCTTGAATTTGTCCGTTCCTTAAAAACTGAAGAAGAACAACAAAAACTAGAAGCCAAAGCATGGCAGGCATATCTAGATTCAGAACGGGAAAGAAAGGAGGTTTACCGTCGCCTTGCCAACTCCTAATTTTGTCAGCAAAAGTATGGTTTTAAGTATCCACGCCAGACAGATAGAAAGATTTGGCGGCACTCCCGGCGTCAGAGATGAAAGCTTGTTAGAGTCGGCTTTGGCTCAACCGCAAGCAACTTTTGGGGGTCAATTTTTGCATTCAACGATTAGCGAACAAGCTGCCGCCTATCTCTATCACATAGCCATGAATCATCCCTTGATTGACGGCAATAAACGAACGGCTTTTGCCGTGACAGATACCTTTTTGCGTTTGAACGGTTGCACTCTGAATTTGACGGACGATCGAGCATATGATTTAGTCATGCGAGTCGCACGGGGAACGATGACTAAGGAAGAATTAAGCACCGAGTTCGAGTCATGTATTGTTTAGTTTTAATAAGTAAGTTGGGCAGCCTGCATGAGGATTAATTAAGGTATGCAGTGCGAACCATACAGTGAAAAAGGGAATCGCGGAACAAAAAAGCCAGTAAAATTATCATCATTAAAGAACAAAGCCGAGCTCCTTTGCGTCAAATCAGTAATAAAACTAAACAGAAAATAGCACAAACCGCCGATCGCCCTTTCTCCCGCAAATCCCGCTACCCAACTACAAATTAGCAATAGCCATGAATATAAATTTTTCTCGCTACGACACCTTAACCACCCTGCTAGCAGGAACTACCGCAGCCTTAACCATAGTCATCAACCAACCCGCGATCGCCAAAACCCCCCAAGAAGTCGCCAGCATTGCCGGGCCGCTGACAGTACAAATTAACAGTTCCCTCGGAGACGGTTCTGGGGTAATTATTGCCAAAAAAGGCAAAACTTACACAGTTTTAACAGTCAATCACGTCGTAGAAAAAGCAGACGTGAAATACACAGTTCGCACGTCGATCGGCAAAAACTATCAAGCAACCTCCGTCACCCGCTTGCAAATCGCCGAAACAGACCCGGATTTAGCCGTAGTCAAATTTGAAAGCCCAGAAGACTATCCAGTCGCGACGATCGCCGATTCCGATCTCGCCGTCATCGGCACTCAAATCTTCGTTTACGGCTATCCCGCTACGGGCGGACTTTTCGGCGCCGAACGAGAACCAGAACTCTCTCCCGGACTCGTTACCAGCCGCCCTGGCAAACGCCCGGAAGGTTACACTTTGCGGTATCAAGCCGTAACTTGGAGCGGCATGAGCGGCGGCCCAGTTTTTGACTCCGAAGCCCGAGTCATCGGTTTACACGGACAAGGCGAATTCGGTTTCGCCCAAACCAGTTCCGGCGAAGTCGCCCCGATTAAAACCGGATTTAACGCAGCAGTTCCCATCAATACATTTATCGCCAAGCTGGTGGCGGCGGGAATAAACAAATCCGAGTTGAAAGTAGACAATACTCCCGCAAGCAGCGGCCCGGTATCCACCGCCAATCCGCAAGACGCCCAAGCTTATTATTTTCGAGGACTTTCGCGGTTAGATCAAGACAATCCTTCGGGGGCGATCGAGGATTTCAACAAAGCACTCACTTTCAAGCCCAACTACACTCCCGAATTGTACTTCAACATTGGCAATGCCCGCACTCTGATCGCCAGCATCGAGACAACCCGCGCGCCCAGCGCTATTCAAGCATACACGCAGGCGATCGAAGCCAATCCCGGTTTTGCCGACGCTTACTACAACCGAGCTTTAGCTTACCTGGACAACAAAAACCAACCGAAAGCAATTGCCGACTTTCAAAAAGCAGCAGAACTTTACAAGCAAGGCGGCAGAACGAGTGCCTATCAAGACGCGCTCAACAGAATCAAACAGTTGCAATAAACTTAGCATTTAAGAGTTCAAACATCAAAATGAAGCTATTCATTTTGATGTTTGAATTTCCAACTAGGGTAATTAATATAATCAGCAACTACCATGAACGTAAATTTTTCCCGTTACGACACCTTGACCACCTTGCTAGCAGGGACTACGGCTGCCCTAACCATAATCATCAGCCAAAGTGCGATCGCCAAAACTCCCCAAGAAGTCGCCAACATTGCCGGGCCGCTGACAGTACAAATTAACAGTTCCCTCGGAGACGGTTCTGGGGTAATTATTGCCAAAACAGGCAAAACTTACACAGTTTTAACAGTCAACCACGTCGTAGAAAAACCCGATCTCAAATACACAGTTCGCACCTCCACAGGCAAAAACTATCAAGCAACCTCTGTCACCGGGCTGCAAACAGCCGAAACAGAGGCGGATTTAGCCGTAGTCAAATTTGAAAGCCCCGAAGAATATCCAGTCGCGACGATCGCCGATTCCGACACAGCCGTCATCGGCACTCAAATCTTCGTTTACGGCTATCCCGCTACCGGCGGACTTTTCGGCGCCGAACGAGAACCAGAACTCTCTCCCGGACTCGTTACCAGCCGCCCGCGCAACCGCCCGGAAGGTTACACTTTGCGGTATCAGGCCGTAACTTGGAGCGGCATGAGCGGCGGCCCAGTTTTTGACTCCGACGGCCGAGTCATCGGTTTACACGGACAAGGGGAATTCGGTTTCGCGCAAACCAGTTCCGGCGAAGTCGCCCCAATTAAAACTGGATTTAATGCAGCAGTTCCGATCAATACTTTTATGGCGAAACTGGCGGCGGCGGGAATGAACAAATCCGATTTGAAAGTAGACAATTCTCGCCCCACCGCAGTTCCCCTATCCACCCTCAACCCAAAAGACGCCCCAGCCTTTTATTTTCGAGGACTTTCGCGGTTAGATCGAGGAGAGGCTTTGGACGCGATCGCCGATTTCAACAAAGCACTCGCTTTCAAGCCCAACTACACCCCTGAATTGTATTTTAATATCGGCAATGCCCGCACTTTATACGCCGCCCTACTCGATCCCGCATTGGACAACGGCCGCTATCCAAACCCTATTGAAGCATACACGAACGCGATCGAAGCCAATCCCGGTTTTGCCGACGCCTACTACAACAGGGCTCTAGCCTACCTAGATCAAAAAAACCAACCGAAAGCAATTGCCGACTTTCAAAAAGCAGCAGAACTTTACAAGCAAGGCGGCAGAACGAGTGCCTATCAAGACGCGCTCAACAGAATCAAACAATTGCAGTAGAATTAGAAGTTAAGAATTAAGAAGTAAAAATGAGTTATCCCATTTTTACTTCTTAATGTCGTTTATAAAAACAGCAGGTAAATAACAATGACTGCTATCACCTTAAACCTCAATTCCATTATCAAACTAACTTCCGAACAGTTTTATCAACTGTGCGAAGCAAACCCGGACTTGAAACTTGAACGGAACGCCAACGGAGAATTAATTGTCATGCCCCCAACCGGAGGAGAAACAGGAAAAAGCAACTCAACAGCGAATGCTCAAATCTGGACGTGGAACGATCGAACTGAACTCGGAGAAGTGTTTGATTCCTCCACAGGGTTTACTCTGCCCAATAAAGCCGATCGCTCTCCTGATGTCTCCTGGGTAGAAAAATCCCGCTGGTCAGCTTTGACGCCCGAACAAAGAGAAAAATTCATCCCGCTTTGTCCCGATTTTGTCATTGAATTAGTCTCGCCCAGCGACAGTTTGAAAAAAAGTCAGGAAAAAATGCAAGAATATATGGAAAATGGCTGCCGTTTGGGTTGGCTGATTAACCGCAAAAAACGCGAAGTTGAAATTTATCGCCCCGGTCAAGATGTGGAAGTTTTACAATCTCCTCTCACCCTTTCTGGGGAAAATGTTTTACCTGGGTTTGTGCTCAGTTTGCCAAAAATTTGGAATTAATTTGAGTTATCAATTGTTTTAAAATTTCAAAAAAAATGCTATGACTGCTATAACCTTAAACCTCAACTCCATTATAAAACTAACTTCCGAACAGTTTTACCAACTGTGCGAAGAAAACCCCGATTTAAAATTAGAACGCAGCGCCAACGGAGAATTAATCGCCATGCCGCCAACCGGAGGAGAAACGGGAAGAAGCAACTCAAAATTCAACTTACAGATTGGACTTTGGAACGAACAAACCCAACTCGGTGAAGCCTTTGATTCCTCCACAGGATTTACTCTGCCCAATGGCGCCGATCGCTCTCCCGATGCGTCTTGGGTAGAGAAATCCCGCTGGTCAGCTTTGACGCCCGAACAAAGAGAAAAATTTATCCCGCTTTGTCCCGATTTTGCTGTGGAAATTCTCTCCCCAACTGACAGCCTAAAAAAGACTCAGGAAAAAATGCAAGAATATATGGAAAATGGCTGCCGTTTGGGTTGGCTGATTAACCGCAAAAAACGCGAAGTTGAAATTTATCGCCCCGGTCAAGATGTGGAAGTTTTACAATCTCCTCTCACCCTTTCTGGGGAAAATGTTTTGCCGGGATTTATTCTCAATTTGCCAAAAATTTGGAATTAGCAGAATTCAATTTTGACTTATTATATCATCTTCAATAAATAAAATAACCGTTACCATTTCGTCGTAGTGAGGAATGCAAGTCAGAGCGAGTTCGATCGGGAGGGGAGCATCTCATATTTGTAAAAACACTTCTTCTGGCTCCTGACTTCTGACTCTTTCCCCGCAGCAAGAGAGCCTCAAAACTCCAATTTCTAGCTGGGCTGCTTTGATTGAGATGCTCCCTAGCCACTCCTTAGATCGCGCTATACAGCAGTTCTCAATCTTGGTGAGGTATGCCCCATGCCCTGCGCGGGCCCATGCCCCATGCCCCATGCCCGCCGATCGAGTGTCCACCTCATGTTACGCTCGAAAGGCTATAGCTTCTTTGTCCTTAAACTCGATAACTAATCTGGATTCGGGAGCAGAGGTTGAATTAACTCCATAATTTGGTCATAGTTAAAGTTATTGACAGCATCAATTAGCGAACTGGAAAGGGTTGATTGAGATGCGGGAATTTGTTTGATTAGCTCGTTCATGGCTTCAGGATCAACATAGTAGGCAGCTTGATACATTTGTTCTAACCACTGAGAGGACATCACGGCTAGATCTTCTGCAGATAAAGAATCAACAAATAGTTTTTGGGAATCTTTTCCTACAACTGTGTAAATGTACTCTACTCCCAAGTGTTGAGCGAGTGCGTCAAAGACGAGGCTTTCCTGAAATGGCTTGCTCATAAAGTCGTCAAAACCAGCCATAAGAACTTTCTCTCGATCGGCTTCAAAAGCACTGGCAGTTAAAGCAATAATGACAGTCTCTTGTCCCTCAGGGTGTTCTCTAATGCGTTTGGTAGCTGTGTAGCCATCCACGATCGGCATTCGCAGATCCATCCAAATCAGGTGTGGGGACCAACTTTCCCACAGGGATAGTGCTTCAACTCCCTGTGTTGCTTGGCGCACCTCAAAACCTACTGAGGTAAGGAGTTTGACCAACAAGCGGCGATTTTCCTCTACATCTTCAACCACAAGAATGCGGTAAGTTGGTTGTCCTGGAGCTATACCAATCACTCTTTGTTTAAGCAATTCTGAGGCAACGCAGACTGCTTGAGGTAACTTTACCTCAAGTTCAAAGTAAAAAATGCTGCCCTGATTCAAGGTGCTTTGAACCCGAATCTGACTACCCATGAGTTGGACATATCTTTGGCTGATAGCTAGACCTAGACCAGTACCTTGATTCAATTTATTCCCAGCTTCAGCTTGCACGAACGCCTTAAATAAGCTCTCAACTTCTGCTGGAGCAATTCCCACTCCAGTATCCTCAACTTCAAAATATAGGCGACAGGACGTTTGGTCGCTCTGTTCCGATCTTACTCGTAAGGTTACGCTTCCTTGATGAGTAAACTTAATCGCATTACCGAGCAGATTGACTAAGACTTGATACAGTTTTTTCTCATCGCTATGCACAAATTGGGGCAGATTGGGTTCTGGATCGAAAATTAGTTTCAATCCTTTCAATTGGGCTTTCATTCGCAACATTTCTTCAAGAGAAATCAGCAAAAATTTTATGTCAAAGTCAGAAAGAGAGAGTGTCATCTTTCCGCTCTCAATTTTAGATAAATCTAAAATGTCGTTAATCAATTCCAATAAATGTGTGCCGCTACGATTGACGATCGCCAGATCTTTTTGGAGTTCGGGAGTCAGAACAGGATCGTAACTCATCAATTGCGTAAATCCCAAAATAGCATTGAGAGGAGTACGGAGTTCGTGGCTCATATTGGACAGGAACATACTTTTGGCTCGGTTTGCTGTTTCTGCTGCTTCTTTAGCCTGCTGAAGTTCCAACTCGGCTTGTTTGCGATCGCTAATGTCAATTAAATATCCCAACATTTCCACGGGTCTACCTGCAGGATCTCGAATTAGTCTGAGTTGAACGAGTATCCAGCTATAAACCCCATCTGAGCGACGAAGACGGTATTCATGGAAATAAAAATCATTGACGAATAGATTGTCTAAGCCATTAATTACTCGTTCTAAATCATCTGGGTGTAAGTGATGCACCCAAAATTCAGAATCTTCTAAAAAATCAATGCTTTCATAGCCCAATACATCTTTGATATTTTCGCTCATGAACGTTGCTGAATAATCGCCATAAGGTTTACAGCCAAAAATAACGACGGGGCTGTAGTTCAGGAGAAAGTTGAGGCGATTTGTGGTAGCTTGCAAAGCTTGCTCAGCTTGTTTGAGCTCTGTCACATCCTCCTGCACCGCAACATATACAGTTCCATATTCAGGATGCTCAAACCTAGAGGTATGAACCCTGCACCAAAAAAGTCTTCCATCTTTTTTCTTATTGTAGACTTCATATTGTGCTTCTCCGTCCCGATCGAGTTTAACAACAACATCTTCAACGGTTTCGTCGGGTGTAACCTCTGTATCGACGTAATTTATTACAGCAACAGATTGACCGGCGAGTTCACCCTCTGCATAGCCAAACATAGCGTCAAATTTGGGATTGGTGTAGACGATCGTGAGATCTGAGGCTTTAATTAAACACACTCCACCTCCCATGTTATTCATAATAACACTCTGAAGCTCTAGCGTCTTTTGAGCTTCTTTTCGAGCGGTAATTTCTTGGATCTGAGCAATAAAATGCAGGGGATTTCCCTGCTCATTTTGTACTATCGATCCATCAAGAAGAATCCAAATTATATGTCCTTGTTTGTGGAAATACCGTTTTTCCAGTTGGTAACTTGAAATTGTTCCTGCTAATAGTTGATCCCTATGACTAAGATCCGCGTCTAAATCATCAGGATGGGTAATGTCTTGGAAAGTTAACCCTAACAACTCTTCTGAGGAGTAGCCAATAATCTGACATAAGGCAGGATTGACTTGAACCCAGTGCCCATCAAGTGAAACGATCGCCATTCCAATAGACGCATTTTCAAAGGCATTGCGAAACTGTTCTTCACTATTTCGTAATGCCACCTCAATTTGTTTCAGTTCGTTTTCAGCCCGCTTGCGCTCATTGATCTCCTTCTCTAAGGTTTGATTTGCCGCAATAAGTTGACCTGGATTAGGAAAAGCTAAGGCTGAGGGAATTAAAAACACTAGCTCAGATGCAGTATATATAGAAATCAGAGCAGTAATAGCTTTAATTCCTCCAGAAACCCAATAAATAGGAAACCAGAGCGTCCAAATTTCCATGATATGAGTTGTACCACAGGCAATTATGAAGGCGCCAAACAGAAAAAATACTTTCTGAAATGGAGTATCTTGGCGCTGTCGCACAAAGTAGATTAGGATGATGGGGATGGAGTAGTAAGCTAAAGCGATTAAACCATCGGATAAAATATGTAATCCTACTAAGTTTCTTTGCCAGAGATAGCAGTGACCGTGAGGCATGAATCCTCCAGTCTCAAAAAATTGTGTAATCATATCTAACCTGAATTATTCATGAGTGCTGAAGTGCTTAGCGATTGAGTTCTGCCATTGCCCGCTTCATCGTCGAAGTCATACCGGGAAAACCACTTTTGAGTAGGGAGATGTCAAATTGCCAACCTAGCAGCACGAGATATCCGCTCGCCATGACGAGTAGACTTGCCCTTTCAGAAATGTGCTTGTTCATAAATCGGCTGCTTGGGTTGAAAAAATGTTCTCCTAATGTTAGCCGAAACGAAGAAGGGCAACCACGGGGAGATTGTCCCTACCTCAACAAGCCAGATTTTGTAGGGGCTGTGCCAGCGTGCCACTCCTCGAACTCTGCGATCGCAGGACTTCTTTCTGCGTAAAGTGAGTTGATAACCTCATAATTCAACTATACTCTTACTCATAGGCTTCTAGTCCTATGGTAAGAAACTATGGAAAGCAGTAGCATTCTCGATATAACTAGCGATAGAGTTAGCGATCCAGCTACCAACTACCGAGGCAATATTTTAATTGTTGACGATCTGCCTGATAACCTGCGTCTTCTGAGCCGTACTTTGAGCGCACATGGTTATAAAGTTCGCTGTGCCACAACAGGCGCAATGGCGATCCGAGCCGCCCAATCGCCATGGACGGAACTAATTTTACTCGACATTAAATTGCCCGATTTGGATGGCTATGAAGTTTGCAAACAATTAAAATCTGACGAGCAAACCGCAAGCATTCCGATAATTTTTTTGAGTGTTCTCAATGAAACTTTCAATAAGGTTCACGGGCTTGCTGTTGGTGCCGTAGATTATATTGCTAAGCCGTTTGAAGTCGAAGAAGTATTAGCTCGTGTCGAAACTCACCTAACCATCCGACGGTTGCAACAAAGCCTCCAAGAGCAGAATTTAATCCTCTTGAGAGAAAAGGAAGAACGCCAACGTCTCGAAGCATCCCTCTTTGCCGAAAAAGAACTAGCTCAAGTCACCCTCCAATCGATTGGTGATGCAGTTATTACTACAAATGCTCAAGGTAATGTGCGATTTTTCAATCCTATCGCTGAGCAACTGACAGGCTGGAAGGCTCATGAGGCTAAGGGACTCCCCCTGTCTACAGTCTTTGAAATTGTCAATGAAGTAACGCGAAAGCCAGTAGAGAATCCGATCGAGAATGCTCTGTTGGAGAAGCGAATTGTGGGCTTAGCTAACCATACTATACTCATTGCGCGCGATGGGACTGAGTATGCCATTGAGAACTCAGCAGCACCGATTAGAGACTACCAAGGTCAAATTATCGGGGCAGTCATCGTCTTTCATGATGTTACCGAATCGCGCAATCTTGCTCGTCAACTTTCTTGGGAAGCCAGTCACGATGCTCTGACGGGTTTAATCAACCGTCGAGAATTTGAGCAGCGACTAATTGAGGCGATCGCCTCTGTTCAAGATAGCAATCACCAGCACGCTTTCTGTTATTTAGATTTAGATAAGTTCAAACTCGTTAACGATACCGCAGGTCATTGTGCTGGCGATGAGCTACTGCGCCAAATCACTACACTTTTACAAAAGGGAGTCCGCGCTAATGACACACTGGCTCGCTTGGGAGGTGATGAATTTGGTCTTTTGCTTACTAAATGCCCCCTCTATAAAGCAGCTCAGATTGCGGAAAACCTCAAACACCTAGTGCATCAGTTTCGGTTTATTTGGGATAGCAAAACCTTTATCATCGGGGTCAGTATTGGAGTTGTTGCCATTAACCAAAATAGCCAAGATTTGAGGGAGGTTATGAGAGCGGCTGATGCAGCTTGTTATGCTGCCAAAGGCAAAGGTCGCAACTGTGTTCATGTTGAGAGTCAAGACGATGGCGAACTAATATAATTAGACAACGTGGTGAGAGGCACAGGGTTTGCAAAATCAGCCGTGCGTTAGAAACCAATCGTTGTTGTCTCTACTCTCAAAAGATTGGCTTTATTACCTCTAATCAATCATTAGATCCTTCTGAAATTTTGTTAAGAATGCTCGACAAAAACGGAGAAAGCGTTGATCCCAATGAGTTTATTCTCACCGCTGAGCGTTAGGGCTGGATAACCAAGAGCGATTGTTGTTGGGTAATCGAAACTTCTTGATTGAATTATCATAATTTATCGGGGCTAAAACTTTTTAGTATAGACTTGTATACGAGCAATATTTCAGGCGCTAGCAGTCGAGTTTTTTTTTAATTTTTATTGTTCCATTTTATCCCGTTTTCGATGTTGGGGTCGCGGTCTCTGGTTTGAGTAATATCATGGACGGTTACACTCATACATGATGTTGACTGTTGACGGTTGACTGTTGACGCAGTGAACAGTGAACGCCGTGAACAGTGAACTAGAATTTACTATTCCGATGCTAACGGATTTGATATAACCGCACTTTTTTAGGTATTCCCATCCTCAGAGTTTTGCGACTGGTTCTCTGCCGGTTTTTTGGGCGATCGCACCCTCTTCCTTCAGAATTACCACGGCGAACCGATCATTGTAAAAGCGGCCCAATAATAAGGATGCGACAAATTTCGATCGCCCCTGGCGGCCAACTCCGACGGTAAAGGCAGAGCTTGATTGTTGCCCGATCGTACCAAATAACCATCTTGCAACCGCACTTCACCCCGCAACATCGCCAACTGCGCTTGCCGCAAAGCCTCAGCCTTAATCGGCGCTGTACGCAACTGCTGGTAAAACTCAGTCATCAGCCCCAAAGTACCGACATCGCTGACATACCACAAACTCGCCAAAGCCGATTTTACCCCCGCGTGTACCGCCAACCCGGCAAACCCCAACTCAGCTTCTTCGTCTCCCACCGCCGTAGTACAGGCACTCAAAACCAACAACTCCACCTGCGGGTTAGATAACTTCAACTGATCCAACTGATTCAACCGCAACTTAGTATCCCAAAACTGAATGTAAGAATTTTCGGCCCCCCCAGGCTGAAAATCGCCGTGAGTAGCTAAATGAATAATTTTGTATTGCGGTTGATTGCGCTTCTGCTTCAAATTTGCCAAAGTAAAAGCTTCATTGAGAAAAGACGAACCCGGCCAAATCTTGCCCACAATGGTCGATATTTCCAGCGGCACCGCAGGCAAAGGATTTTGATCGTATTTGGCGGGAAAATTCGACGCACCCATCGCTAACACTTCAGAACCCTTAACATCGGCATAGCGAGTATCAGTTAAACTCAAACTCGGAATCAGCCCCAAACTGTACTTTTCTACCAAAAACTGCTTGCCGTCGTAAAGAGCAGCCAAAGGCAAAGTTCGCAAACCTGAATCCATGGAAAACACCAAAGTGTCAATCTTGTTAGCATCCAATTCCGGTTGCAGCGGTGCAATTAACCACTGGTAAAGTTCCTCGGCAGGTTCCTTGTAATCAGCAGCATTCAATCTCCTGGGAGTTCTGATAGCATTAGTGAATTCTTTAGCAACTTGCAGCACTGTCTCGCGGCTTGCAGGCACGCTTTTAAAAACATTTTTGCCGTCTGGCAATAACAACACAAGTTCTAAATGTTTTTCTTTCGCCCACACGTAAAGGATGGCGGGTTTAACCCCAGTCAACCGATTGACGCTGCTGAGAGTATCTCGAATACTTTGCTGCGTCACTGACTTTTCAGTGACAGTGCCCCCAAAGTAACGTTCAAATTCCTGCCCCTGAGTTCTATCCCTTTGCTGCACTGCGTCGATCGGACTTATTTGCGCGATCGACGAACTCGCTCGAGAAATCTCAGGAACCCTGACATTCCCGATAGTTTCTGCTGTTACCGCACTCGCCGGCTTCTGTGGAGTGGTTGCCGCGCTGCCGTTTTCTGTCGCCGCAGGCGTAACCAAATTGTCTGTTAACACCGACTGCGACAGCAATACCGAGCCGGTCGCAGTCTCCTTCGACCCCGCCTCAACAGACGCAGCAGCAGGTTCTGGCGAGACATTTGTGTTACTGCTCTTGGGCGCAGACGCTGCGGGGCCGAGACTCACCTGAGTCACAATTTGTTGAGAATTGGCTGTAGTTTGCAGTTCCACACTGGTAGTTGGTGCCGGACTCGGCACGATCGCCAGCGGCCCGATCGCAGTTGAGGAGGTGGCAGTGTTCGACTTCGAGTTTCCCGTCCCAACAGTCGCCGCCGTGCAGGTTCCCGACGAGCAAGTGCTTTGCAGCAGCGTCTGTGAACCCGATCGAGCCAGCCCGTCTGTAGAAATGCTGACCTGGGCGCGATCGGCAGCCGTTCCTGTTCCCGCAGCCCGAAACGCTCCCCCAGCCTCGATTGCCACATCGCCGCCCGTATTGCCGCGAGCTTTGATCGAAACAACTTCAACATCTTTGTTCCCGATAATTTGGCTCGAACCGGCACTTCCCGATTGCGAACTCGAGTTGATCACCCCTGTAACGATCCTGCCCGGCGCCGCAATCGAAATATCTCCCCCGCTTTTGGCACCAAAAGCATCGATGTTGCCGGTTTCTACCGCACCGGCGCTGCGAATATTGATAGGGCCCGCCACCCCGGAAGTTGAGCGAGATGAAACCGTACCAGCAGTCAACTTGCCTTGACTGCTAGTGATGTTAATCCCTGCAGTCGAGGTAACGTCTCCGACAGCTACAGTACCGCCCATCAGAGAGATCGTGGCGTTATCAGTGCCGACGATCGCACCCGTTCCCACGATCGCGCCGCTGCCCGACGGCGATCGAATCGTCGTCGGATCTTGAAATGTCACCGCCACTGGCGTTGAATTTGGCGTTGAATTTGGCGCTGGAGAACCAATCGAGATCGCACCGCTACCGTCAGCGCGCCCGATCGCGATCGAAGCAAACCCATTCCGAAAAGTGTTCAATTCCGCAGCACTCAAGTTCAGAGCTTCTGTACCGCCTGAACCTTGAATAATAATATTTTGACTGGGATCTGCAGGTTGCAGCACCAGATTGCCGTTGCTGGCGATCGAATTTTTCTCACCCGTCAAGTCAATTTTGTTGCCGGTTAAAGTAATATTTCCCGGTGTTTTCGAGCCGCCAGCTTCGATCGACCCCGCAGTGACTCCCTTGGGCCCCGTCAGCGTCACATTCCCCGCGCGATCGCCCCTCGTGTCGATCGCCCCTGCCGTCACCGTACCGTGTGCGGTAACGCTAACATCTCCCGCCGAATTGCGTATATCTTGGGAAGAATTGACAGAAGTGTTGATAGTGGGGGCAGTTCCAGTACGTAGCTGACCGGTTGTGACATTGCCCGCAGTGCTGGCGATGCGAATTTCCTGATTGTTGGTAGTGATATTTCCGGTACGGATATTGCCGTCAGCTTTGAGAGTAATTGAGGCATTGTCTGCCCCTGTCAGGGAACTTGTGGTAGTGATTGTTCCCAAACCCGCTGGCGATTGAATAATTAGCGGATCGTAAAATGTGAAATCGTTGGCCATCAGAATTGAACCGATACCGTTGCTGCGCCCGATCGTAATTCCAGCAAATCCATTTTGCAAACTTCCGAGGTCGTTTGCCGTCAGATTCAAATAAATATTAGTGCCGACATCTCCAGAACCGCCGATCGCAATATTTTGACCGGGACTCCAAGGTTGCAGTACCAAAAAGCCTGTGCCGCTGACTGAATTTTTGGCACCTTTCAAATTAATTTCATTACCAGTCAAAGTAATGTTTCCCGATCCCCCTGCGATCGAGCTCACTCCCAAAACATTCTGAGCTGTCAAAGTTACATTTCCCCTCGCTTCCGGGCCGCTGGCATCAAGTTTTTGGGCCGTTACGTTCAGCCCGTCGATCGCAATATTCCCGCTGCTGCCGGTGCTGGGATTCGATGAAGAAATATTGTTGGCAACGGTCGATCCCTGACTAATCAAACTAATATTTCCGCCGTTGCTTGACAAATTGCCCGCAGTAATTTGACTTCCCGAAATGGCGATCGCGCCGCCAGCCGTGCTAATTGTATCTCCAGAATTCATCGAAAAAACACCCGCGCCGCTGCGATCGGCATCTGCTCTCAATGTCACCGAACCAGTAGTTGCTTGAAAGCTCAACTGATTGTCCGCCAAATCAGCAATTGTAATATCATTGAGCGCTTCGAGAACCACATTTGACGTAGCCGACATACTTTCCAAAGCTCTAGCCGAAATTGTCAGCGAAGGCTCAGAATTGTTTGGCTGTGGTGATGGCGTTCCTGTTGCCAAAATATTATTGTTGGCAATTATTGCCGCATCGCCCGCACCTTCTGGGGAATCTGTAATTAAAATATTTTCTGGATCTAACAGCAAAGTCCCCAAACCGTTTGTCCCAGAGGTATCGACAGTACCGTTAAAAATCAATCTTTGCTTGCCCGAAACTTCCACAAACCCGCCAACACCTGCGGTTCCCGTTGCAGAAACGCCATTTGCGCTGATGCTGCCCAAAAATGCTGTTGTGTTGTCCGCCCAGACAAAAACTCTGCCGCCGTTGCCTGATTCAGTTGCGTTGGCGGCGATCGAACTTTTGCCATCCACGTAAGTCATCCTGGCATTCGGCACAGTTCCCTCGCCTCGGTAATCTCCCCCGATCCGCACCGTTCCGCCGCCGTCGGGCCCCGAAGCCTCAATCTTCGCTCCAAACAGCCCTACCTTGTCGCCCAACACGTTGACGCTTCCTCCCGCACCCCCCCTGGCAGACACGTCCGCATCACCCGCTACCAGCGCAGTTCCAGCTCCTGCAGGCACTGTTTGGCCGCCTGTGAGCACGACTTCACCTCGATCGTTCGTAGTTATACCCGTAGCGTTAGCCGCGCCCGGACCAGAGAGCAGCCGAGGTAAACTCTGGGGAGAGAAGGGAACAGCTTCCGAACCCGACACTCCGGCTGCTGGAGAAACTTCTAAACTCAGCAAAAGTCCGTTTTGACTCAACCGCACCAGATTTTCGCCCGGGACAGCCGCCACAGTAATTTGACCGCCCGGGGCTGAAAGTTTGCCCGTACTGATGACCGTACCGCCCAGCAAAGTCAAATTTTGCCCGGTTCCGACAGCCAAGTTACCCGCATTGACAATACTCCCCGGCTGCGCTCCAAAAACAAAAGCATTCGGCGTTCCGACTAGGGCTGCGTAGTCGTTCGCCCCTGTGCTGTTGAACCAACGATCGTCAAAACCGATACCGCTAGCGGTGGTAGCCAAAAAAGACCCGGACACATCCAGCCGGGCATTTGCTCCGAAGATAATGCCTGCAGGATTCATCAGCAACAAGTTAGAATTGCCGCCGCTAACTTGAATTAGACCGTTAATTAAGGATGCGTCGCCCCCGACAACGCGGCCGAGGATGTTTTTAACGCTTGGGTTGGAGATGAAATTGGCAGTTTCGCCAGAATTCAGACCGAACCGAGTAAAACTGTGGAACAAATTTGCTCCGTCTCTGGAGGGAGTGCCGCCTTGAATGTCGTAGCGAGGAGGCGACCCTGTACCTGGGGCGGTGACAGCGGTTCCGGTGCCGTCTGGGGCTGGAGTAATAGATTGTGCCGCAGCAATTTGAGATTGGGGATAAATTGCCACGACTACCCATCCGCTGCTGTTTTCTTTGAGGAAAACCAGGTTGGGGAAAAAATCTACTATCAAAAATCCAGCAAGGGGAATTGCTGCCAGAATCGACCGCACAGCACGTTGAGCATTCATAAGTTTGCCTCGGTCTAGACCTTAATTAGAGTTTAAAATTGAGATTTTAGGTAAAAAAGAGTCGATCGCACCCCAATGCTGACACTTTCTAACGCGAACTCTCGATCGCAAATCTTAAATTTTAAGTCTAAATTTGATTGTGTCACCAACATAGCAAAGACTGACAGTAAGTGTCGAAACACAGGAAGTTTAAACGCCTGAAAATTATGAGCGATCGAATAGTCCGTCTGATCGGTTTAACTGGGGGCATCGCCACCGGTAAAACCGCTATATCTAATTATCTGGCAGATGCCTGTGGATTTCCAATTTTAGATGCCGATATTTACGCCCGCGAAGCTGTGAACCCCGGTTCGCCAATACTTGACTCTATTGTAAAACGATACGGCGCGGGTATTTTGCTCCCGGACGGCAATTTAAATCGGCCAGAGTTGGGAAGTATTATTTTTTGTAACGCAGACGAGCGGCAGTGGTTGGAACAACAGATTCACCCTTACGTGCGCCGCCGATTAGTTGAGGAAACTCAAAGCTGGATTGCTGCATCGAGTTTGGTATCCCAGGACACACATGACTTAAGTACAAAAACTCAAGCAACTAGCTTTTTTCACCAAAAGCTAGAACGAAGTATTGTTGAAAAAAAACCCGGTTTCTGCGCCCCGACTGACACGTTGACTTTGGTTTTGGTAGTGCCGCTGCTGTTTGAAGCTAACATGACTGACTTGTGTACCGAAATTTGGGTAGTTTACTGTTCGCCCGAAGTGCAGTTAGAACGACTAATGCAGCGAGACGGCTTGAGTTACGATCGAGCTAAGGCCCGCATTAACGCCCAGTTGCCGCTAGCTCAAAAGTGTCAACAAGCTGATGTTATTGTGGACAACTCGTCAACCCTCGACTCGCTATTCCAGCAGGTAGATGTGCAAGTCAGTCGCTGTGAGATTTGATATTTGAGATTGACTCGGCGATATCAGTTTTAAAACCAGTTTTTTTACTCCCTGCGCGCCAGTTAGTCGATTTGAGAGGTAACGTGCTGATGGCGCGCCTGGGTACTCTCCTGTTGTGTATTGAATCCCTGAGTTGCCGCTTCACCTCAATAAATTATCAAGTTAATCATAAAAGTAGTAAAACTTGACAGTTGGCGGTTTTTGTTTCCTTGTTGGAAGACTGTTTCAACAGGATTCCAAGGGTCATACCATTTTAGATTTTAGATTTTAGATTTTAGATTTGGGCATGATTTATAACTACCAGGGTGGGGAACACGGGCCTAGAAGAGTAGCATTCTTTTTTTGAACAGGGTCTTGAGTTATGCTGGTTGCCCCCCAGTAGCAGATAACTAGAAATTACCAGCGAAAAAGCGAGCTAGATGATGGATTTCACCCGCTTTTAACCAAAACTCAAAAAAATTGCAGGTGCCGTCACTTACTAATTGATGACTTCGCCACAATTATTTTTTTTATCCTGATAGCAGAGTACAGACTGCGTATCAAGAAGGGGAAAATACAAACACCAAAATTGATGATGCGCGTTTACTCTTCCATCCTGATGTCAAGCCTGTTACTGAGCGGTACCGCAGTTCACGCTAAAAGCTTAGAAACTCGATCGACCTTTTTTGCTCAACACAAGTCCGATCCCGAAATTTTAACCGCCGTAGCCGACACTCAGACCTTTTACGCAGATAACGATAAAGATACGCCCCCAGAACGAGGAAGCGGGAGATAAAGGCGAAAAAAGCGATAATTGCGGGGAATTAGGTAATTACGGGGATAATCGACAATGGGGAGAAGAGGAGAAAAATTGAATATTTCCATCCATTAATTCAGGACTTAGGTACTGCGTACCAAAAAACCGATTTTTTAGCGGTATTTGACGACTCAAGACATAATTTTTGGCTGTTCCGGTTATTTTGCCAAGCGTCCTCAAGATATCAGACACCACCAAAGGGCGCGAAATGTTGTACTCAAAAAATAAAGAAAGGTAAAGCGCCAGTAGGAATCTGGCGCTTTACCTTGATTTTTTAAACTTTTGCAGATTTAATCTTCTTCCGCAGCTTCGCCACCAACAACGACATCGCGAATCCGCAAACTCGGGCCGCCGCAGCCCACGGGCAAACCGCTTTGTCCTGCCTTGCCGCAGCCGCCGGATTCATCCCAGTAGAAATCGTCGCCGATCGCCTCAATATCGGCTAAAGTGCTGAAAACATTACCCGAAAGAGTAACATCCCGCACCGGATTGTCTAGTTTTCCGTCGCGGATCATCCAAGCTTCGCCGGCACTGAAAGTAAACATTTCGCCGTTAGTCATGCCGCCTTGCCAATTGCGCGCATAAACTCCTTCTTTGATACCAGAAAATAAGTCTGCAACTGGCGTGTCACCCCGTTCGATCCAAGTATTCGTCATGCGGACGATCGGCGGATAATGATAATTCAAACAGCGAGCATTGCCAGTAGGCGTTTCTCCCAATTTGCCCGCCGTTTCCCGGGAGTGCAGCCGCCCGACTAAAGCGCCGTCTTTAATTAACTGAGTAGTAGTCGCGGGAGTGCCTTCGTCGTCGTAGAAAAAGCTGCCCCGGTGTCCCTCTGGCGCTGCACCGTCGAAAATTTGCAAGTTTTCTGGGCCGAACTGGCGGCCGAGGGTCATAATTTCCAAAATGTCGGGATTTTCGTAGGCCATGTCGGCTTCGGAAAGATGCCCGAAGGCTTCGTGGACGAACAATCCGGTCAAAATCGGGTCGATGACGACGGTGTAGGTGTTGCCTTGGACGGGGGGTAAGGCTAGGGAATCTACGGCGCGCTGGGCGGCGCTGCGAACTTGAAGATCGAGATCGGTTAAATCTTCGTAGGCTTTGCGGGAACCGGTAGTTTCGCGGCCGGTTTGTACGGTTTCCCCGCTGCGGGCTGTGGCGGCAAAGCGCATTTCCATGTCTGCCCAACCTTGTTCGAGCATGGTGCCTTCGGAGGTGGCGAGGACGATCCGCTGGGTGCTGTCGCCGTAGCGCACGGAGATGGTGGCGATGCGGGGGTCAATGCTGCGGAGAATGGCCGCGTAGCGATCGCACAATTGCTTTTTGTCAATTAGGGGAACCAGACGGGGGTCTGTTCCTGTCAGCGGCAGCAAGCAAATGTCTTGTACTGGGGTGACAGGTGCCAGAATCGTTTCTTCTTCGCCGATCAGTTTTGCCGCGGCGATGGCTTCTTCGATTCTTTCGGCGAGGGTGGAAAGTCGGTTAAAACTGGCAAAGCCCCAGCCGCCTTTGTGACAAGCTCGGACTTGGCCGCCAATTGAGACTCCTTCGCTGAGGGTTTCAATTTTTTCGCCCCGCAGCAGGATGTCGGTGCCTTCGGCTTCTTCGAGTCGAATTGCCAGATAATCCACTTGGTTGCGGTAGCGTGCCATTAAGTCTGACAGCAGATTTTTCGAGTCGGCGATCGAGGTGGGCATAAGGAAAGCACGGTGTTTAACTGACTTCATTTTGCACTTTTGTCAGGGCGATCGTGCAAAATATCGCCGCAAGCGCGGAGATTGCGACTTATTGGTACGGTTCTGCCAATATCGTTAGTTTACAAATGTGGATATCCTGTGAGTTAGGAGGAAGGGGCAAGAAATTATGCGGGATTTTTCGATCGTGCTGGTGCTTGACCCAGCCCAAAAACGGATACCGTGCCACTTACTTAAGTCGTGGAAAGATAAAAATTTTAGACTAAGGTTCAAGTTCCCAGATTTATCTGTGGGGTAAATCTAAAATCTCAAATCTAAAATCTCAAATCGACTGACTCCTAACTCCTGAACTTTCCTATACATAAATACTTCACCCTTCATGCCTCCGAAGGTGGGTTTATAACTGTGAATACTTACTTTTTACCGACAATAAGCGAAATTTTAGCCTCCGAAGGCCAAGAAAATGACCTCAGTCTCTTCGATCCTAAGTTGGCGGGAGAAAATAACCGCCATCGGTGTCCTGTAAGCCGTGGGGCTTCTCGGCTGAAAGCCCAACAGGAATGGTACGGGGCGATCGCAGCTTTGAATCAAATGCTCGATCGCCAAAAAGCAGGACAAAAAACAGATGCCGATCGGGCAAATTGTCGATCGACAATCCCCAATTCCTGTCATGGGTTGGTGTTGTCCGGCCCGTCTTCGGTTTTGACTGACCCCGCTTTGGCCAACGGCTTTGCCAATTGGATTTTTACCAGTATTCCCGACAACGATGCAGCTTTGTGGTCTTTTCGGGCCAGACAAACTTTAGCTTTACTGCCGGCGGCTGATGAGCAAATATCTGTGCCTGCGGCGGCCCCGGCTTTGGCTTTGGCGATCGGCGACCCTTTGGCGCACGAGCAGTTTTGTTTGGTTTTAACTGCTAGTTTTAGCCTGGTGATGGTTTTGGGTGAAAATTCTGCGGGAATTCCGGCTTTTCTATTTTCTTTCGACCCGCAAGTAGTCGCCAAAGCTTGGGAAGTGTTGCGGCGCAGGGTGACTGAAAGCGACTGTTTGCTTGTCAATTCTGACGGCGGCTTCAATTTGCCAGTTAGCCAAGTAACTAATAATTCTAATAAATTAGACGCGCTGTTCCAGCAATTTTTGCCTGTGGAGCCAAATTATCAAACAGTGATGCTGTTCAGCCGCTTGCTGTTGCATAATTTGCCGGTTGGGAAAGAGGAAGCAGGCAGGATCAAGGATGAAAGAATTGATGATGGTTTGAGGCCGAAGCCTAAAAAGTTATCGGCTACAGATATCAACTGCAAATCTTCAATTCCTCTCGCTACTAAAGAGGTGGAATTGCTACAGGCGATCGCCCACGAAGTCCGCACTCCTTTGGCTACTATTCGCACGCTGACTCGATTGCTGCTGAAACGTCCCAAACTCGATCCGGTGGTGGTCAAGCGTTTGGAAACGATTGATGCTGAGTGTACCGCTCAGATCGATCGCTTCGGTTTAATTTTCCGCGCCGTGGAATTGGAAATGTCGCAAGCTAAAAATTCTGGCGTGCAGCTAACAGCAATGTCCCTCGGTGAAGTGCTGCAAAATAGCATTCCCCGCTGGCAAAAACAGGCGACTGTGCGAAACCACACTTTGGAAGTTATTGTGCCGAAAAAGTTGCCTGCGGTAGTCAGCGATCCGACGATGTTGGATCAGGTTTTAACTAATTTGATTGAGAATTTTACTCGAACTTTGCCTTCCGGGAGTCGCATTCAGGTGGAGGTGACATTGGCGGGCGATCAGTTAAAGTTGCAGTTGGAATCGGAACACCTATCTGAAGGTAATGTCGCATCGACTTTTGCAGCTAAGGCGAATGCTCCTTTGCGCTCGATCGGGCCTTTGTTGATGGTGCAGCCGGAGACGGGATGTTTGAGTTTAAATTTGAGCGTGACTAAGAATTTATTTCGGGCTGCTGGCGGGAAGTTGGTAATTCGCCAGCGACCCCAAAAGGGCGAGGTGATGACGGTATTTTTGCCGCTGCAATAGTTATTCATTATTGGCCGAATCTGTAGGGGCGGGTTTTACCAACCATCAATGTCAGAAACGAACAATATAATAAACCCGCCCTAGCCCTACGACAAATCCGAATGGATATTTTTTGAATGGGAGCGAACCTCATGTTGATCTGGGTTATTGGTTGGGTAGGGGCGGGTTTTTATAGATTGTTTGTGAGCCTCAAATAGTGTTGGTAAAACCCGCCCCTACAGCACGATCGCATTAATCAATTAAAATCTCAATGACAAACTCCGTTCCTTCTCCCGGTGTAGAAAAACAACTCAGTTTGCCGCCGTGTTTTTCTTCTACAATTTGACGCGCGATCGCCAGTCCTAACCCAGTTCCTTTCCCCACCTCTTTAGTGGTAAAGAGATGGTCAAAGATCCGATTTCTCACCTCTTCTGACATTCCTTTTCCGTTATCGGCAATGGAAATTTTTACCTTTTCACTTTCTACTTTTGTCCGAATAGTGATGTGATTGGGATGGGCTTGAATTTCGGGAAAACTCCGTCCTTGATTCGATTCTTCTAAGGCATCGATCGCATTTGCTAACAAATTCATAAATACCTGGTTTAATTGTCCCAAATAACATTTTACTTTGGGAATATTGCCGTACTCTTTAATGATTTTAATTTCAGGATGCTTGTCGTTTGCTTTCAGGCGATGGCGTAAAATCATCAAAGTGCTATTGAGGCCTTCGTGGATATTGGCCTCAACTTTATGGGCCGTATCGGCGCGAGAGAAAGTGCGGAGGGATGTGCTGATGTTTTTGATGCGATCGCATCCTATTTTCATGGAACTCAACATTTTGGGTAAATCTTCTACTAGATAATCTAAATCTATTGCCTCTGCTTTATTAATCAATTCTGCTTCGGATGGAGGAAACTTTTCTTGATAGAGGCGCAAATAATCAATTAAGTCTTGGACTCCAGCATGAGCTTCATTAATGTTCCCGGCAATGAAACCAACGGGGTTGTTGATTTCATGGGCAACCCCTGCCACTAGATTACCTAATGCTGACATCTTTTCACTTTGGATCATTTGCATCTGAGTTTGCTGAAGTTCATTCAAAGTCTGCTGCACTTGGTGATAGAGACGGGCATTTTCCAGAGCGATCGCCGCTTGACTAGAGAGAAAATTCAGCACTACCAGGCGATCGCGACTAAATACGCCACTGGTTATCCGATTTTCTAGATACAAAATGCCGACCAAATTCCCCTGATTTAGAATTGGCAAACCCAGCAAACTCTCCGGTTGGTGGTGCTCTAAATAATCGTCAATCACAGGCAGATCGGTTTTGGCGCGATCGATGGCAACTGTTGCTAGGGTATTTTTGACATACTGGATTAATTTAACGGGAACGGTGGGATTGTTCTCTAGGGGTTCCGTTTGCAGGCTAATGTGTTCCCAGGTAGCCATCGCCCGCACTTGCCATTGTCGATCTTGGCAGAGCATCAGTGCACAGCGATCGGCTCCCGAGTTTTGTAACATGGTTTGGGTCACAATTTGCAGCAACTCATCCAGGTCGATCGTGCTGGAAATTACTTGGGAGATTTGCAGCAGGGTAGAAAAATCTAGAGCCTGGTTGATAGAAGTGTTGGAAGTAGTCTGGTGGGTGCTCGTATGAAAGGAGTAGGTTGAATTGGTGAGCGTGGATAGGGTTTCTAAAATAGAGAGGGGTTGGGCTGCCTGTTGTAAGATGGGGCGCAGCAGATCGGGATAACGTTTTTCTAGGTCATCGGTTTTGGCTTTTGCTCCCCAGCGGGCGTAACAATAGTAGGCTTCCTGCATATAGCCTGCGGCAACTTTTTCTTTGCCCCAGTTGAGGTAGAATTTAGCGGCGAGTTCGTTGGCTAAGGCTTCTTCGTTGAGGAATTGGTTTTCTTTAGCTAGGAAGATCGCGCGATCGTAGAGGTCGATCGCCTCTGCTTTTTGTCCTAAAACTCGCTGCTGTTCGGCTCGAATTAAATCGCATTTGTGGGCAAAGTTCATGGGTGCATGAGTTGCCCAGTTAGTAAGTCGATCGAGATCCTTCGTAACCGCTTCACTAATTGGCAAGGTGTTCGTGTTTGCGAGTAGCGTGAGTGCATGATAGAAATAAAAGACTCCATAGAACACCGTTCCGATAATCGCACCAATTGTTTGCTCGGCAATTTGAGCCATTTCCAGAGCTTCTTGGGGTTGCCCAAAATGGTAAGCTAGAACCAATTTATGAGCATAGACGCTCCCGATCGAGTAAGTATCTCCCGCTGACTGATGCTGAGGCAATCGCGTCGTTTCATCGTAAGCTGCTCCAACGAGTTTCTGGGGATCGTCGGCTTCACCTGTCCAATTTAAAACTGCTTGTTGATGAATTTGGTGAAAGTTCAGAGCAGTTGTTTGTTTGAGTTGGGCGATCGCCTCGGCATAGATTTCTTTCTCTTGCCGGAGTTGTAGAAGTTCACTTCCGGCCGCATAAGCAAGTTCACATCGGTTATGCACACAGTAAGCGGCGAACTCCAAATCTCCGGTTTCCAAACCTGCTTGATAGCCTTCCAGCAAAGGCATCAGTACAGTATGAATTGGCTCCTGCCAAATGCGAACAAAGGGATAAACTAAATTGATAATTTTCGCTTTGAAACTCGATGCTTTCAACATTTCCATCAAGGCGATCGCAATATCAGCAGCACGATTCCCGGCGACAATTTCCCCACCAAATGCACAAACAATTAGTCCATAGGTTGAATAAGCATAGGGTGTTTGGATCGCATTTCCAAACTGAAGTGACAATTCAATTTGTTTGAGCACAATCAAGGGATAGAGGGCTGGCGAACCCATATAGGCTGCTGAAGCCATACTGCTGAGAATATTCATTGCAGCGAGCTTCTGCGGATCGCTCATCCTTGGTGAATTCATTACATCCACACTCATCAGTCGATCGCGAATAGTATTGAGAGCAGGGGCTACCATGTCTTGGGTGGGATGTTCTGGCAACTCAACATCCAACTTTTGAAGGATTGTCCGTGCCACCTGAATCGCCTCTGATAATTGATTGCGGGCAATCAAGGATTGAATCTTTGTTTCTAAGGCTTTAACTTGTTCTAGGGGGTTTGACGTATGTTGGAGCACTGCCTCCACGCAAGCATCTACCCGCTCAAAGGCGCCAATCAGACAGGCTGAATTAGCAGTTTCAACGTGCAGTTCTGAAGTAAGAATGGGCTGTCTGATCCATGCGTCAGAATTGTCAGTGGCTAAAAGTTGCAGCCCTATCTCACAGTATTGAGCCGATGCTGGGTAAGCAGCCGAGAGCCGTGCTTTACGCCCAGCCGTCAGATTGAGGTTGGCTAGATGGTCTCGCTGCTCCTGAATTGCAATGCGATCGATGCCCAGATTGAATTGACTGACAATCGCAAAAATTCTCTCGTCTAGTTGCTGTGGTGAGGTTCGAGCCAATAGCAATTGCCCAATGTGCAAATGGACGGATTGTTTTTGGTCTTCAGGAATCAGGGAATAGGCGGCTTGCTGGACGCGATCGTGCAAAAACTTGTAATTGACCACCTCGGAATTTTGTGCCCTATCCTGTTTTTCCATCCCCAGATAAAACTTGTAGACTTCACTTTCAGGCAGGATTAACTCCTCTTGCAATGCCTGCCACAAATCCGCCGCCGTTTCCGTTTCCCGTTGCTCGGAAACAACGGCCAAAGTACCCAAATCAAATTGATTGCCAATACAAGCTGCCAACTTTAAGACATTCTGAGTCGCTGGCGGCAATTTTTGCAACTGCAACGCTATAAATTCAACGATATCATCCGTCACTGCTAATGCTTTGACTTTGGCAATGTCGCAGTGCCAATTGCCCCCATCAAAGTCAAAGTGAATTAGCCCATCATCGTGCAGCATTTTCAGGAATTGCACGCTAAAAAATGGATTGCCTTTGGTTTTTTGATAAATTAGTTGAGTTAATGGTTGTGCGATTTCTGGGAAACAGCTAAGCGTATCGGCAACCAGTTGATTTAAACTCGTTTGACTCAGCGCGGCTAATGTAATCGTGTGGATTGCAGCTTCTGCTTTCCCAATCTCCTCTAGCGCCAAAATCAAAGGATGAGCGGCGGCAACTTCATTGTCGCGATAAGCTCCAATTAATAATAGATATCTGCCGTCTGACTCGCTCATCAACAACTGCATCAGTTTCAAAGATGCCGAATCAGCCCACTGCAAATCATCGAGAAAAATTACTAAGGGATGTTGTTTTGTGGTGAATACTTGCAGGAATTTTTGAAACAGTAAATTAAAGCGGTTCTGTGCCGCCGTCCCAGACAGTTCTGTTGCGGTTGGCTGTTGAGAGATAATTTGTTCTAGTTCAGGAATTACTTCAATGATTACTTGCGCGCTGTCACCCAACGCAGCTAAAATTTTGGTTTTCCACGCTGCTAATTGAGCCTCGCTTTCACTCAGCAATTGACCCATTAATTCTCGAAATGCTTGGACAAAAGCTGAGAATGGAATATTGCGATTAAATTGGTCAAACTTGCCTTTGATGAAGTAGCCGCGCTGGCGGACAATTGGTTTGTGAACTTCGTTAACAATGGCAGTTTTGCCAATGCCGGAAAAACCCGCCACCAGCATTAACTCGCGCCTTCCCTCGTTTCCAGGAAGAGTCTCGCAACCAGAGATGCGATCGAACGCTGCCAATAATTGGGCAACTTCGGTTTCTCTCCCGTAGAGTTTCTCTGGTATGATGAACCGATCGCACACATCCCGCTGCGCGATCGCAAAACTCTTTATTGTACCACTTTCTTTTAATTGACGCAAACAAAACTCCAAATCAAATTTCAGCCCCAAAGCACTCTGATAACGCTGTTCGGGATTCTTCGCCATCAATTTCATCACGATGTCGCAGAGAACTTGGGGAATTTCTTCGCTTCTGTTTTCGCCCAGCAGCGGCGGTTGTTTGGCAATATGAGAGTGTACCAATTCCATCGGATCGTTAGATTGAAACGGCAATTCTCCCGTCAGCAACTCGTAAAAGGTGACACCCAGAGAATAAAAATCCGTGCGGTAGTCAACGCCGCGATTCATCCTTCCGGTTTGTTCGGGAGACAAATAGCATAGTGTTCCTTCGATCGCGTTGGGACTCATCAGCATTTGAGTTTCTCGCGGCAGCAAAGATGCAATACTAAAGTCAATGAGTTTGACTTGTTTAGTCTCAGGATTAATCAGAATGTTGGCGGGTTTAATGTCTTTGTGAATGATGCGGTGGCGGTAAAGTATATCTAATGTATTGCTCAGGTCGATCGCAATTTGGAAAAACTCAACCAGAGATTGCACCATTTTTCCTTTTCCCGCCCATTCCTTCAGAGAAATTCCCCCGAAGTCTTCCACAATCAGCGCATAGCCATTCCGGTAGGGTTCCAAGCTGTAGGTTTGGATGATTCCGGGCAAGTTCAGGTTTTTGGCTATCGTGTATTGATTGCGAAAATGCACGAGTTCGCTGAAGTTGGGATACTCGTTTCGCAAGACTTTGATGATGACGGGTTTTTGGTCGCAGAGGCGAGTTCCGCGATAAACTAGGGTGCGAGTGCCTGAGTAGATTGGAGCGCTAATTTGATAGCCAGTTAGTTCTATCATAGCAATAGTTATTTTATTATAAGAATATTGGATTTTACTATTATAATCTACTGCAAATCAGATTATACCTTCGGATCAACACTTAAAAATACAATAAATTTTACAGCCAGCGAACAGCTAACAGTTAACCGTTAACCGTTAACTGTTAACCGAATTCACTTAACCTAATTCATTCTGGCTTTCAAGGCATCTCGCGCTTGTTCTCGATCGTCAAAATGGACTTTTTCGGTGCCCAAAATTTGATAATCTTCGTGTCCTTTCCCTGCAATCAGCACGCCATCTCCGGGTTTAGCGTCCATAATAGCAGTGCGAATTGCAGCGGCTCGATCGCACATCACGATCGGCTTTACTGCGGCGGGAATTCCTGCTAAAATATCGTCCAAAATGCGATCGGGATTTTCCGTGCGCGGATTGTCGGAAGTAACAACAGCTAAATCGGCTAATTCTGCAACGATTTTACCCATGATCGGCCGTTTAGTGCGATCGCGATCGCCGCCGCAGCCAAACACGCAAATCATCTGACCCGGAATAAACGGCCGCGACGCCTTCAACAAGTTCTCCAAACTGTCGGGAGTGTGCGCGTAATCGACAATAACGCTAATATCTTGGTCAGGACTAATTTGCACCCGTTCCATCCGTCCCGGAACACCTGAAAACTGAGATAATTTCTCCACAATTGCGGACAAATCCAAACCCAATTCTAAAACAGCACCGACAGCAGCCAACATATTTGATAAATTGAACTGACCGACTAAAGGCAAAGAAAAAGCAGTTTCGCCCTTGGGAGTGTGAAGCATTCCCTTAACTCCATTGGGCTGATACTGCAAATCAAAAGCATACAAATCTGCGGTTTTCAGAACAGTGCTGTAACTCCAAACTCGGTCGGACTTTAAACTTTCAACTATCCGCTGCCCGTAGGGGTCGTCAAGATTAATGATAGCGCGATTTTTGAGGTAATCCGAACCAAATAAAAGCGATTTTGCCTCAAAATAATCTTCCATATCGCGGTGATAATCGAGATGATCTTGAGTCAAGTTGGTAAACACAGCAACTTCAAAACTACACCCCAAAACTCGCTGCTGCGCTAAAGCGTGGGAACTGACTTCCATCACGCCGTGTTTGCATCCGGCGACTACAGCTTCTGCTAATTGCTTTTGCAGGTCAACCGCAAAAGGTGTGGTGTAAAGTGCAGTTTTTTGGAAGCCCGGCCAGCGAGTATAAAGCGTGCCGAAAATCGCCGTCGGCAACTGCATTTCATTGAGCAAAAATTCGATTAAATGAGTTGTTGTAGTTTTGCCGTTAGTCCCGGTAACACCGACAAGTTTTAATTTGCTAGCTGGAGTGCCGTAAAAAGCAGTAGCTATTTGACCGCAAACTTCAGCCATATCGGCTGCTGCGATGACGCAGGGAACCTCTTCTAGCCCCTTGCTAAGGTGGGAAGGAACCTCTTCTAGCCCCCCCTTAGCAAGGGGGGGTTGGGGGGGTGTCTTCTCGGCTGCTTGGGTGGAAATTATCGCGGCAACTGCACCAGATTCGATCGCACTTTGCCAAAAATCTCCCCCATCAACCCGAGTTCCCGGCATTCCCAAAAACAAATCGCCCGCCTGACAAGCGTGGGAATTAGTGGATAAACCCTTGACTTCGGCATCGAGGGCGGGATGTTTGGCGTCAAAGGAAATGCTGGGAACTGCTGCTAATAATTCTCTCAATTTCATCGGAAAAACTCCTCGCTTGAATGTCTTGAATATGACTGGCGGAACACATTGTTTGAGCCACTCTCTACAGTTTTTTGCTGTGCGCGGTGCAAACCCTAAGTTTTTTTTATGCGCGGTGTAAAATCTCTCGGGCTAGAGTAAGCTGCACACCGAGCACCCCGAGGTCAGGATTAAAACCTGAGTTTTTGGGTAAATCGTATTATTGTGACGGATCGATTTGCAAATATTTCTGTAACATTTGCTCCAATTGGGCGACACTACAGCGGGGAGAAGGACGGGGTAACAGTTCTTCAGCGGAGAATCCAGCCTCGCCAGCAGAATTTTTGGGCTGGGGCTGCACTTTAAACAAAACTGGAACTTCGTACTGATAAGCTTGAAACCAGTCATCGCGTTCGGTAATATCTCTGACTTCGAGTTGAAACTTCAGGCTTTCAATCTGTTCCAGTTTTTCTTGCAACCCTTCGCACAAGTGGCATCCGGGTTTGCTGTACAAAATCAATCGCATCATAACAGTAAGATTAAACTCGATCTTAAATTCTCAAACCTGCGATCGCAAGTTGGCGAACTCAACGCGAGTAAGACGCAACTCACGGCTTTATTGGTCGCCATGCGCGATCGAAGTTATCTTAGCACTGGCTGCGAACCAATTACCGCGCTTGACAATCAAAACACTACAACCCCATCCCTCTCTTTCTTCTCTTCCTCTGTGCCCTCTGCGCCTCTGCGGTTAAAAAATAAATCTAGTTCACAAATGAAAGAGTTAAATTTATTCACACCACCTAATTGTCAAATTACAATTGACTAATAAATCAATCTTTAGTATAGTATATAAATAGCCCTACATAAAGGAGGCAGTATGGACTGCACCGAATACGCAGAAGCCAAGCGAAAAGCAGCTAAAAAAATTAGCGCCGACATTCGAGAACGCTGGAACAATCGCATCATGACGCGAGGATTGCACTTGATGGGAGAAGCGGGGGCCGTGCAGTATTTGGCTGATTACGGGCGCGGCATCGGTACGGCAAAAGTTATTAGTTTTGCACTGTGCGCGGAGTCGGAAGGATACCCGGAAATGGCTTTTGGCTTTTGGAAAAGAGCGTTTGAATTGGAAACCGGAGAAAAGCCGATCGCCCTCAATACTCCAAACAATTCTACCGCCGATTTCGCTCCTGCTAAACAATCAGCTTCCGCCCCAAAAATAGAAACTGCCAACACTCCCATTGTTGCCGAATTGCCGCCGCACTTGCAGCCGGGAAGGATTGTCACGATGCAGCCGGTTGACGCGCCGAGCGATCGTTCTTATTACATCGAAAATCCCGAATATTGGGGACAGCCAAAGCGCGACGGCAATCGAGTCGTTGTCATTGCGACGCCAGATAAAGTATACTACCAATCGCGATCGACTAACCTGCGACAGCAACCATCGGTTGAGATCGATCGCACATTAATCGACACAGCCGCTAAAATTGGCACCTTTGTTTTAGACGGCGAACTGTATTACAAAAGCTGTACCGGCAGCGAACACCGCACGGGCGCGCAAGCTGCTACAGTTAATATTGAAAGCGGTTTTCCGACAATCCAGCCCAGCGCAATTTATGCCATTTTTAAAAGTTTGTTTTTCAAAGGCAATGATTTAACTACCGCGGCAGAATCAGAACGGATTGCAGCGGGAGTTGAAGTTGGCGAAAAGCTGGCAAATTTATCCCCAGCATTTGAAGTTTTACCGACATTTCGCAGCGCAGCCGAAAAACTCGTCCTGGCAAATCAGCAGGAATCTGAAAATAGAGAAGGCGAAGTTTGGGTGTTGCACAAATGCCGCTATGTCGGCGGCAAAGATGTTAAGCAATATCCGATTGTGAGGACTAAATACTGTCTAGAATTAGACCTTTTCATTGTCGGATTGACAAATACAAAAGTTGCAGGGCGGCCCTTTAGCGCCGTCAAAGTAGCGCAAGAAATTGATGGCAAATTAGTGCCAGTAGGAACCGTGGGAACCGGGTTTAGCGGGGAGGAAATGCAGGAAATTGCCCGACTCTACGAGGCTAACCCCAAAAGTGTCAAAATTAAAGTGCGATCGCAGGGTTTGACGGAAAGTGGCAAATTATGGCACGCACGATTTCTGGAGTTTTGTTAAATTTGTAGGAAAACGGCAGTGCCGTTTCCTTCCCCAAATATGTGAGTTTCCCGACATAGTATCAGATAAAATCAGCGGAGTAAAAATCAATGGTTATCAGCCAAAACAATTTCTACATTTCTCCCGAAGAGTACCTAGAAGGCGAGCGAGTAAGCCCGATCAAACACGAATACAGACGCGGACACGTTTATGCAATGACAGGGGCAAAAAAGCCTCACATTATTATTGGGAGTAATTTAGTTCGGCTGCTGGGAAATCATCTTCTGAATACGCCATGCTTAGTTCTTTCATCAGATATAAAAGTCCGACTGGAAGAGGCAAATTGCTATTACTATCCTGATGTGGCGGTGACTTGCGACGAAAGGGATACCTCAACTACTGAAGATTTCATTTTATATCCATCTTTAGTCGTTGAGGTGCTATCTCCCTCAACAGCAGCTTTCGACAGAGGCGATAAATTTGCCGATTACCAAACTTCTCCGAGTTTGCAAGAATACGTACTCATCACTCAATCTGAGATTAAAATTGAGTGTTTTCGGTTGAATGAGTCAGGAAATTGGGTGTCTCAAACTTACGGACAAGGAGATAGAGTAGAATTTGTTAGTGCGAATTTTAGTTGTGCAATTAGCGAAATTTATCAAAAAGTCCCCGGCATCATATTGTGATGTATGAAAAAAAACTTTCTTTGGTTCGCAGTCAGGAATGCAAGTCCTGCTTCTGAGGACTTCAGTCCTCACTCCGAACCGAAACGATAGCTAACCAATAGAAAAAACAATGATTAAAATCTTACACCTTTCAGACATTCACATGGGCAGCGGCTTTTCTCACGGCCGGATTAATCCAGAAACCGGTTTAAATACGCGGTTGGAAGACTTCGCGGCGACGCTGAGTAAATGTATGGACAGAGCAATTTCTGAACCCGTAGATTTAGTCATATTCGGCGGCGATGCTTTCCCGGATTCGACGCCTGCGCCGTTTGTAAAAGAGGCTTTTGCCCGCCAATTCAGCCGCTTGGTGGACGCGCAAATTCCGACGGTTTTGCTAGTAGGAAATCACGACCAACATTCTCAGGGACAAGGCGGCGCGAGTTTGGGAATTTACCGGACTTTGGGGATACCTAAGTTTATTGTAGGCGATCGCCTGGACACTCACCTGATTCAAACCCGCAGCGGGCCCGTACAGGTGGTAACATTGCCTTGGTTGACTCGATCGACCTTAATGACACGTTCCGAGACTGAAAGCCTGTCTATGGGCGATGTTAACCAATTGTTAACCGAAAAACTGACGATCGCAATGGAAGGCGAAATCCGGCGCCTCAACCCCGACATACCAACCGTACTTTTAGCGCACTTAATGGCAGATAAAGCAAGTCTGGGTGCCGAACGTTTTTTAGCAGTTGGAAAAGGTTTTAACATTCCCGTTTCCATGCTAACTCGCCCTTGTTTTGATTACGTTGCTCTCGGCCACGTTCACAAACACCAAAATCTCAACGCTTCCAACAATCCGCCCGTAATTTATCCCGGAAGTATCGAACGAGTTGATTTTAGCGAAGAGAAAGAAGATAAAGGTTTTGTGTTAGTTAATTTGGAACGGGGGAAAGCAGAGTGGGAATTTTGCACTTTGCCAGTCCGGGTATTTCAGACTATTAAAGTGAATGTTTCGGAATCGGAAAACCCGCAAGCAGAGTTAGTTAAAGCTATTGGCAAGAAACAGATACAAGACGCGGTTGTGAGATTAATTTACCAATTGCGATCGGAACAATTGGATTTAATCGACAACGCAGAATTGCACGCACTTCTGGCCGAAGCGCACAGCTACACAATTCAGCCGGAATTAGTCAGTCAGCTAGCTAGACCGCGGTTGCCCGAATTGAATGCTAATAATAGTATAGAACCGTTAGAAGCTTTGAAAACTTATCTGGCAAGTCGCGAAGATTTGAAAGATGTTGCGGAGAGTATGTTGGAGGCGGCGCAGGGTTTGTTGGGCGGCGCGGAGGAAGTTTTGGTAGAATTCTAGGTCAAGAATCGCGCATATAATTACAGGATGATTTTGCTGCAAAATATTGTAGGGTGGGCATCTTGCCCGCCCTAAATATACTATTTAACTCCCAAAAATCTCACCCACCGCCAACCGAGTTCCGTTGGCAAAATCCACCCCAGATTGCACCTTTTTCCCCGCTAACTGCACCTCCCGCAACAATAATAAACCATCACCGGTTTGGACGATCGCCCCCAAGCCCTTCACAACCTTGACAACTGCCCCATTTTCCCCCGATAACTGATCCAAAACAGGCCATTCGCGTTCCAAAACTCTCAAATCGGGCGGTAATTGCAGCCAATATTCCGGCCCGACGGGCACAGTAGCTATCACCTTCAGAGAATTGCCGCGAAAAGTCGTCGTGCAATCCGGGAAAAAGCCCCTAACTTGATTGTGAAGGTCGATCGCACTTTTCGACCAATCCAGCACGCAATCTGCACTCTTAATCATCGGCGCATAAGTCGCTTCAGCATCATCTTGAACAACAGCTTCAATTTGGTCGTCCCTCAATTTCACCAAAGTTTCCACCAACAAATCCGCCCCAATTTCCGCCAACCTATCCGCCAAAGAATCAGCATTATCCAACAGCGAAATACCAGCAAAAGCCTTCAACAGCATCGCCCCAGTATCCATGCCAGCATCCATCAGCATAGTAGTAATTCCTGTTGTCTTTTCCCCGTCAAAAAGACAGCGCTGAATCGGCGCCGCACCGCGATACTTCGGCAAAATTGAACCGTGAACGTTAACGCAAGCCAAACTAGGAATATCCAGAATTTCTTGAGAAAGAATTTGGCCGTAAGCCACCACCACAAAAACATCCGCCTCCGCTTCTCGCAACTTAGCCAGCGTTTCCGCATCCTTCTTAATTCGGCGCGGCTGCCAAACCGGGAGACTGTGATTTAAAGCCACATCTTTTACAGGTGAAGGCATCAATTGATTCCCTCTTCCCCGGCGTTTGTCAGGCTGAGTCACCACACCCACAACCTCAAATTCTGGGTGACTTAGCAAACTGGATAAAGTAGGAACCGCAAAATCGGGAGTGCCAAAAAATACAATTTTCATAGATTTTTACTTATTTAGTACAATAATAACAACAAAACTACGCCATTAATTCATCCACCGCCACCCTAAATCCTGGCAAAACAACCTGAGTTACCGCCACCTCACCAGGCTTGAACAAAACCACCTGACTTTGAGTAATTACTAACACCCAACTACTCTTAGGAAACAGCAGCCAAACTTCCAAACATCCCGATTCTAAATACTCCTGTGCCTTAGCAAAAACATCATCTGCAAAATCGCTAGGCGAAACAATCTCAGCTAGCAGCGGAAAACTCTGGGGCAAAACTGAAAACTCCCCAGCTTGCGCCAACAGTTCAGGAGTAATATAAGATACATCGGGTATTCGCCCTTTTTTTATAGTTTGACAAGTGACTTCCACATAAACCTCGCCCCCTTGGCCGCTTGAGATCATGTAACTTCTCCAGTAATAATTTAGCTTTGATTGAATGCGGCGAGTCTTTGCAGTCATTCCCGGTTTCCCCACTACTTCTCCATTGACAAATTCTACAGGATGTTTGACTATAACTTTACCGTCCGCCCACTCCGTCCCGTCAGGAGGATTTTGCATCCATTCTTCCCAAGTTAAATCTAACTGTTCTACACTAGGAACGATCATCTGATTTACAGTTTTTAGTGTTCATCTCAATCTTATCATATCTGTCAGAACATGGAAAGCCCGTCGAATCTCCTGCTGAAACTCAGCCGCAGCTTATTTGCCGATACCGCCGAACAAGAAAAGTTTATTCACGCAGTCACAAATCCCCAACCTTTTAATCCTGCCATCTTGTGGTTGCGACCAAAACCTACAGAAAACCCATTTTATCTCGAAATTCCCGTTTCTTGGCAACCGGAATTTGTAGATAGACTGGCATTAGAATCCCAGCCGGGAAAACATTCCTTACATCAAGCAGGACATTACTACTGTCTCGACTTTTCCTCAATCTTTGCTGCCTCCACACTGTTAACAATACCGCAGCCAATCAAACTAATCTTAGATATGTGCGCCGCCCCCGGAGGAAAAAGTATATTTGCCTGGAAAACATTAAAGCCAGAATTGCTATTGTGCAACGAAGTCATAGGCAAACGCATGGGAATGCTGATCTCTAATTTAAGACGCTGCCAAATTCAACCATCCGCCGCCACCAACCTCGATTCAAAAATACTTGCCGAAAAGATGCCACAAACGGCTAATTTAGTAATAGTAGATGCTCCTTGTACCGGTCAATCACTCTTAGCAAAAGGAGACAAAGCACCCGGCTGCTTTCATCATGTCACCATCAACAGCAATGCCAACCGCCAAAAAAGAATTTTAGCCAATTCTGCTAAAATTGTAGCGCCGCAAGGTTATCTTGCATACATGACCTGCACTTATTCAACCGCAGAAAATGAACAAGTCAGCGAATGGCTGTTAAGCAAATTCCCCGAATTTGGGCCAGTCACTGTTCCTCATTTAGAAAAATATCGATCGCACCTGACAGAAATTCCTTGCTATCGGATGTGGCCGCAAGATAGACTAGGAGCAGGAGCTTTCACCGTTTTGTTTCAAAACACCTCGGATGGAGAGAGAAATCAGCTACCAGCAGATTTTCGAGATTTAGCTCGTTTTACCAACCTCTAACTATCCGCGTTCATCCCCGTTCATCTGCGGTTAAAAAAATCTTCTTCCCTTAATCTAACTAAAAAATGATATTATCCAAATTATCCAAAGCAATTAAAAGGCAACTCAAACTAGCGATCGGCATTTTAATCACCTTAAATCTGCTAATATTAAGCGGCTGTCAAAACAGCACCACCCCAGCCTCAAAAAACGGCGAACCGATCGAACTCATACTGTGGCACGGCATAAATCCTCCGCCAAATCGCGACGTATTTCAAACCCTCACAGACCAATTCAACAAAACGCATCCCAACATCCATATCGAACCAGTTTACATCGGCCAGCCAGACCAACAACTCCCAAAAATACTAACAGCAATCGTTGGAAATGCACCGCCGGATTTGCTGTGGAATGCTGCCACAATTTCAGGAAAACTAGCAGAACTGAACGCAATTGAACCCTTAGAAAACTGGCTCGACAAATCGCCCCGGAAAGCCGAAATCGACCCGGCACTCTTCGAGTCAATGGAACTCGGCGGACACACTTGGTCAGTTCCCCTAGCGACAAACAACGTCGCCATCTTTTACCGTCCCAGCTTATTTGCAGCAGCAGGAATCAAAGAAGTGCCGGAGAATTGGGCGCAATTAAAGCAAGCAGCCCGATCGCTCACCCGAGACACCAACGGAGACGGCCGCACAGACCAACACGGCATAGTGCTCCCCCTAGGCAAAGGAGAATGGACAGTATTTACCTGGCTGCCATTCATGTTCAGCGCAGGCGGCGAACTCAAAGGCGAAATACCTCAAAGTCCTGTACCCCAAATAGATAATCCCGGTTCTCGCGCCGCCTTAGAATTGTGGAGCGACTTGTTAAAAGAAGGTTCAGCAATATTGTCAGCACCCGAACGCGGTTACGAACTCGACAACTTCATCGCCGGAAAAGTCGCCATGCAAATCACCGGGCCCTGGACGCTAGCACAGTTGCAGCAAAGTGCGATCGACTACGGAGCAATGCCTTTACCGAGCCTCAAACGCCCCGCAGCCGTCGTAGGGGGTGAAAACATATTTTTAATGAAAACCTCGCCAGAACGAGAGCGAGCAGCCCTAGTATTCTTAGAATACGTTATAGGTGAAGAATTCCAAACAGCATGGGCATTGGGAACAGGTTACTTGCCCGTTAACTTAAAATCGAGACAGAGCCAAGCTTATCAAAGCTTTGTGGAAAAAAACCCTGTTTTGCAAGTATTTTTAAAACAAATGAACTCAGCAAGAGCGCGACCCATTATATCAGGTTACTCCCGCCTGTCAGAAAACCTCGGTCGCGCCATAGAGGCAACCCTTCTCGGCCGCAACCCCCAAGAAGCCCTTAAAGAATCTCAAGAGCGTTTGACACTAACCTTAGATATTGCAACAGCTAAAGAGAAATAGACAAGAAAAAATATTTTTTTAGCTGGAAATTATCGGCTTTCACTGTATTCGATCGCCAGACTTGAAGCCTCGATTGATTGGTTAAAAATATAGTGAAAATCACTACCGCCTGCAATTCTAATCAGAAACCGTGTTTCTTGCCCCAAACTTACCTAAAAGCAGAGATTTTACGTCGCTCTTATTGGTATTTTAGGTATTTTAGGTATTTTAGGTATTATTGAGCATGGTGCAAGATGTTAGGGTGAATAGAGTTACGATCGCCAGACACAAAAAGACATCCGCTGTCGGTCGGTAATAAATTTTTAACAAAAACCAAAAAATGACAAACCAATTGCTTAGCCATTAGAGATATATTTACAAAAAAGTGATCCTCCCGAAATTCATGGGCAGCTTCGATCGAACAAAAAAACCGCTCCCTCAACGGCACCACAAAAAGTTAGCTCAAAAGCTTCTCCCACTACCTACCACCCATGACCTACCATCACCTAATAGAAACATTTTCTCTACCCTCTGCCTGTCCCGTGCCACCTACTGAGATCCCAACAACCGTCCACCTTTTCCCCAAACGACCATGCAGACAAAGTTCCTTAACGCAATCAAAGGACATTCCTGGCGGTACTTCCTCGCAGTAGGCGCGATCGCCCTGGTCTACTATTGGGCGTCGCAATTCGCCATTTCCACCCTCACCCTCAGTTCAGAAATTTACCCGATGTGGCCGGCAGCAGGAATTGCCCAAGCCGCCCTGCTGCTGTTCGGGCGGCAACTGTGGCCGGGAGTCGCGATCGGAGGCTTCCTGTTCAGCATGAGCGTACCGTCGGCCAACATCGGCACGGCATTGATCTCGGCAGGCGCCAGAACCCTGCAAGCCTGGACGGGAACTTATCTACTCCAGGGCATTAACTTTAGCGCCGGGCTCGATCGGCTCAAAGACGTTTTAGGAATAGTCGGACTAGCAGCCTTGGGCTCTACCCTAATCAACTCCACCATCGGCAGCATCGTCGTCTGCCTGACCGGTTTATCTAGCTGGAGCGATTTTGGCACGATTTGGGGGACTTGGTGGGTGGGAGACGCTATGGGAATTGTGCTCGTTGCCCCGCTGCTGCTGACGTGGCAACAATTGCCCAAAGTCCCCACCCATCCCAAACAGATAGCTGAACGAGGGATTTGGCTGCTGCTGCTACTAGCAGTCGGCTGGCTCGTATTTTGCTCCCGCACCCGCGCCGCCTACGCCCGCTATCCCCTCGAATACTTACCATTTCCCCTAGTAGTTTGGGCTGCCTTTCGATTCGGTCAGGGCTACACCGCCCTCTCCAACCTCATCCTCTGCGGCTTCGCCATCTGGGGTATCGCCCGAGGCAGCGGCCCCTTCCTCAAACACGCCAGCAGTATCCCCCAAGCACTGTTATCCCTGCAAGCCTTCATCGCCGTCATCGCCGTCACCGGCTTAGTATTAGCTGCCACCGTCGCCGAACGCCACCAAGCAGAAGCCTCTCTGCGCGCCAGCGAAGCCAGCCTCGCTAACGCCCAGCGCATCGCCCAGCTAGGCAACTGGGACTTAGACCGCAAGGCCCAGCAATTGCGGTGGTCAGAGGAAATTTACCGCATCCTGGGACAGCAACCGGGAACTTTTGAACCCAGCCTTGAAGCCTTTTTGGAATACGTGCACCCTGAAGACAGAGAATTAGTCAAAACCTCGATCGAAGCCGCTGTATTTCAGCAACAGCCTTACAGCATAGACTACAGGCTCATACTCCCCGACGGCAGCAACCGCACAGTCTACGAACAAGCCGATGTCAACTCCCTCTACATCACCAGCACCGTCCAAGACATCACAGACAGAAAGCAAGCCGAAGCCGCCCTGCGTTCTTCAGAAGAAAGATTTTCCAAGGCCTTTCACGCCTCCCCAGTCGGGATCAGCATCTGCACCCTCACAGACGGATGCTTCCTCGATGCCAACGAAAGCTTTTTGCGCTCATTAGGCTGGCTGCGGCACGAATTTATCGGCCGCACTCCCAGCGACTTAGGAATGTTTGTCAATTCAGAAGACGGGGGGCGGCTCGCCCAGATTTTGCAATCACAAAATTCGATCGGCAACCAAGAAATCAAAATTCGCACCAAAGCCGGCGAAGTGCGCGACTGGCTGCTGTCAGTGGAACTCATCGACCTCGGCAGCACTCAGTGCGTTTTAATCATGACCACCGACATCACCGAACGCTTGCGTTCCGAAGAATTCCGCCGCGCCGCACTAGCCGCCGAAGCTGCAAATAGATCCAAAAGCATTTTTCTCGCCAACATGAGTCACGAACTCAGAACCCCCCTCAACGCCATCATCGGCTACAGCGAGATCCTGCAAGAAGACGCCCGAGACCTTGGTGCCGAAGAGTTCATCGACGACCTCCAGAGAATTAACACGGCCGGCCAGCACCTACTCGCGCTGATTAAAGATATTCTCGACTTGACCAAAATTGAAGCAGGCCGCATCGACTTCCACCTCGAAACATTCAGCATTGCAACTCTGGTTAAGGAAGTAGTTGCCACGATCGCGCCGATGGCAGACAAAAATAGCAATATCCTAGAAATACAATGCCCCGAGGATATTGGCTCGATGCAGACTGACTTGACTAAACTCCGGCAGTCTCTGCTCAACCTCCTCAGCAATGCCGCGAAATTTACTTGCTCCGGCGCGATTACCTTCGCCGTTACCCGATCCGTCGAAACCCCCGCCGACGCTGCAACGAAAGGCAAAAAACTTGGAGCGTATAGAGAAGGTGGCCAAGCTGAAAATAGCTTGTCTCTCTTATCTTCCGCTCAAGATTGGATCGTTTTTACGGTCAAAGATACCGGCATTGGCATGAGTCCCGAACAGTTAGCCAAAATCTTTGAGCCTTTCACCCAAGCCGATTCCTCAACTACTAAGAAGTACGGCGGCACTGGTTTGGGGCTGACAATTACTAAGAAATTCTGCGAAATGATGGGCGGAGACATTACCGCATTCAGTGAGGTGGGCAAAGGTTCTACTTTTACCATTCGGCTGCCAGCTATTTTCACCGACCTTTCAATCTCAACTGAAAAGTCTGACAAATAATATTTTTTTGACAGTTATTTTCGATGCCTGCAAATTTTATTTTTCTCCACTCTTTGCTGATTAGTTCGCTAGCAGTTATGGAGATTGGGCCCATAATTTATCACACGATAAAATCACTTTTTTTCCTAGGTTTTTATAAGATAGAGGTAGAAGATTAGGCCGATTAGATAACCATAATTAATTGATGAGTAAGTACGAAAAGCCCGGAAATTATTTCCGACGATCGGCGAATAATAATTTTTCCAGTCCAGTGCGAGCGTCCGCGATCGTTTTTTGGCTGCCACCTAGTTTTTGAGGGTAAGTTCACTTGATTAATGCTCCTAACAGTTTTTCTGTGGCCCAATGGCTGATTCTCGCTTGACTTGGATCGACTGTGGATAATTAAATCAATGTCATATCCACCCGTGACGCGGCATTTAATTTGACTTTTTGATTATCCTTGTCCTGTAAAGCTTGTAGTATCCTTCCCAAAAGTTTTCGGAGTATTGACTCGATCAGATGATATTATTATTTTTGAGCGTGCTGCCGACATTCAGAGGATTGGTTGTTGACTACCCTTAAAAGTTCTGAGAATTAATATAATTAGCGCAGTTTGAAAGATTTTGGAGAGGAGACACGATCCCTCGGCTTCTCAATACAACCTGTTATAGACTGCGATCGCGTACTTTTCCCCTAACCGTATACCTACGTATATATACTATTAATTAAAAAGATATACTGTAGAAAGTTGCCTACAAAGCGCCAGAAAATATGCACCCCCACCTCCAGCGCCAACTCGAACAGCTCGGTTTAGTCGGCGAGTCTCCCCCTCCCACTGCTGAGCAGTGGCAGCTTTTATTAGAGCAGGTAAGTTGTAGCTATGACCGAGTTCAGAGTCAGCAAGAACTTCAGCAGGAAGATTGTTTTAACTTGGAGACGGTGGCGCTCAAGGATTTAACTGACTCGCCCCAGTCCCCTCAAGACTCTCCAACAGCTTCAGAATTCGATCGACTGCGGGCGAGTGTCAACAGTTTGGGGGCGGGATTGTGTATCCTTGACGCGAAGGGCTGTGTAATCTCGGTGAATCCAGAGGCAGAACGCTTGCTGGGGTGGCGAGAGTCGGAACTTGCAGGCGTTTCCCTGCTAGAGCGCATCGGGAAGCAAAACAAAGGCAACAAATCCCAAGTTTTTACGGCTCCGAAACAGTCGCCAAGCAAGAGTGAAGATGCGACGATCGCACCTACACTAGATTTACAAGAGGCGATCGCCTCCGGTCAACCTTGCAGCAATTGGGACGGCGAGTTTCTGTGCCGCGACGGCAAGACTTTACCAGTTTCCTATTTTTTAAATCCCGCAGTTGATGGCGGCGAAATATCAGTTTTGGTGTTTTTTGACATTAGAGAACACAAGCGATCGATCTCGATGCTGCAAGCAGTTATAGAATCTGCAGATGCGGGAATTATCGCGGTTGACAGAAACGGCAATATATGCAGTTACAATCAGAAATTTGTCGAGATGTGGGGTTTGCCCGCCACCCAAGGAAAGTTTAACCGATCGACCTTCGGCACTGTCAAAAAACCGCTCGAAACAGGATTCCCCAACGCCCGGGAACAATTAAAAGACCCCCAAAGATTTCTCCAAAACGCGATCGAAGTGTCGGCCGATCCAGATACTCAAATCAGCGAGTTATTAGAGTTTAAAGACGGAAAAATTATTGAATTAAATTCGTTTCCCTCAAAAGTCGGAGCGAACACAGTCGGCAGAGTCTCGAGCTTTCGAGACGTTACCGATCGCCAAAAAGTAGAACGCGCTTTGCAGCATAGAGTAGAATTAAATCAGTTGATTGCCCGTTTGTCAATCAATTTCATCAGCCAGACAAGCTCGGAAACAGGCATATTTATCGATCGCACTCTCAAAGCAATCGCCACCTTCACCGGATTTGACCGCACTTACATCTACCTGTTATCAGAAGATAAAACCAGCGCCCAAAAAACCTACGAGTGGTGCAATGGTCTTCGGGAAATAGAAGACAGCACCGACCAACAATTAGACATGGCAAAAATTCCTTGGATTGCCGAAAAGCTCGATCGCGCCGAAGACCTCCACATCACAGAAATCGAGGGACTCCCGCCCCCCGTTCAGACTGAAATTGCCTATTTTCAAGGCAAGAATTTACCAGAAGTGCTGACTGAGTTCCCATCCCAAACAACCGATAAAGCAGCAACCTCCTCAACAAATACGATCGCACATTCTCCGGAAATAGAATTAAATAAACCTCAAAACAATCTGCAATCGCTCATAATTATTCCCCTAAATTGTAGTGAAAACCTAGTAGGATTTCTAGGATTCGAGAGCTTCCAACCCGCAACAGGTAGATCGACCGAAATATTAACTCCTCTAAAAATGGTAGGGGAAACAATCGCCAATGCCCTAGAACGCCAAAAAGCAGAATTCGCCTTGAGACAATCCGAAACAAAATACCGCAGCATCTTTGAAAACGCAGTCGAAGGCATATTCCAGACCACCCCAGACGGGCGCTACCTCAGCGCCAATCCCGCACTAGCCGAGATTTACGGCTACGAATCCTCTACCCAAATGCTTGCCGAACTCACAGATATCAACCGCCAACTTTACGTTAACCCCAATCGGCGCGCCGAGTTTATTGCCCAATTGGCCGCGCGCCGCCAAGTCTCAAAATTTGAGTCCCAAATATACCGCCGAGACGGTAGCACGATATGGATTTCTGAAAACGCCCGCAGCATCTGCGACGAAAACGGCAGCGTTTTGTACTACGAAGGCACAGTCCAAGACATCACCGATCGCAAACAGGCAGAATCCGCCATGCAGTTGGCCCTGGAAGCAGCAGAATCAGCCAACCGGGCAAAAAGCACATTTCTCGCCAACATGAGCCACGAACTTCGCACACCCCTCAACGCCATCATTGGCTACAGCGAAATGCTCCAAGAAGAAGCCGAAGAATTGGGCAGTTGCGAAGCCGTCCCCGACCTCGAAAAAATCTGCAGCGCCGGCAAACACCTGCTGTCCCTGATTGACGACATCCTAGATATTTCTAAAATTGAAGCAGGCCGAATGGATCTCTACTTAGAAACATTCGACATTCATACCTTAATTGAAAGTGCTGTTGCCACGGCCAGCCCGCTGGTCGAGAAAAACGGTAATACCCTAGAAGTGTACTGTCCAGACAACCTCGACACCATGCACGCGGACATGACAAAAGTGCGGCAAGTGCTGCTTAACTTGCTCAGCAACGCTGCCAAGTTCACACAAAACGGGAGAATTGCGATCGGAGTGGAAAGAATTAAAAATGAACAATTAAAAATGAAAAATCAAGAGGAATCTTCCCAAATTTTAATTTCCAACTCCGAATTTTTAAGTTTCCGCGTCGCCGACACCGGCATCGGCATGACACAAGAGCAATTGGATCGAGTTTTCCAACCTTTCACCCAAGCTGATGCCTCGACTACCCGCGAGTACGGCGGCACCGGTTTGGGACTAGCAATCAGCCAGCGCTTCTGTCAGATGATGGGCGGCAGCATTGAGGTCAGCAGCACCTCGGGCGCAGGCACCACTTTCACCGTGCTCTTGCCCAAAGCCATCAAACAGCCGGAAATCCCCAACAAAGTCCGCGACAGCACTAGCCCTCCGGACGCCCCCGCTATCGGTACGGTGCTGGTAGTTGACGACGACCCGATCTCGCGGGATTTAATCCAGCGCGCCCTCAGTCGCCAAGGACTGCACATAGAACTCGCCGGCGATGGCGAGCAAGCTCTCCGGCTCGCTAAGCAACTACGGCCAGACGCCATTACCCTGGACGTGATTATGCCCGGAATGGACGGCTGGGCGGTACTCTCAGCTCTGAAGGCAGATTCTGACCTTGCCGAAATTCCCGTAATCCTGCTATCCTTTGTGGGCAACAAAAGCCTCGGCTTTGCATTGGGTGCCTCGGACTACCTCACCAAACCAGTGGACGGCAAACGGCTGGCTGCCTTGTTGAACAAGTACCGACGCGACCAAGACGGCGTTGCAAGTAACAATTTGACCTGTCAGATTCTAATTGTGGAAGACGACGTTGCCACGCGCGGAATACTGCGAAGCGTACTAGAAACACAAGGCTGGGCAGTAACGGAAGCTGACAGCGGACGCGCTGCTCTCGATCGGCTAAAAGTTGCTCGTCCGCACCTGATATTACTAGATTTGATGTTGCCAGAAATGGATGGTTTTGAGTTGATCGGGGAAATTCGCAAATCCCATGCGGGAGATCCTATACCGATTGTTGTGATCACGGGGAAAAACTTGACACCGGCCGAAAGCCAGCAGCTAAACGGCTACGTCGAGCGGGTGCTACAAAAGGGAGTCTACAGTTGCGATACTTTGTTGCGCGATGTTCGCTCTATAGTGAATGACAGGTTCGATCGCAGGTACGACTCGAAAGGCAAGGAGAACACCAATGGCTAAAATCCTGTTGGTCGAAGATAACGAAATGAACAGGGATATGCTTTCCAGGCGTCTGGCCCGCAAGGGACACGAGGTCTTTATTGCTGTTGACGGTGCTGAGGGAGTGTCGATGGCCCTCGCGAAAGTACCGGATTTGATTCTGATGGACATGAGTCTGCCGGTTTTAGACGGGTGGCAAGCAACGCAGCAAATTAAGGCGGCTCCTGAAACTAGCAGGATTCCGGTGATTGCCCTGACGGCTCACGCAATGGCGGGCGATCGTGAAAAGTGTCTGGCCGCCGGCTGCAATGACTACGACACTAAACCGGTCGAGTTTCCCAGACTTTTGGGTAAAATTGAAACTCTTCTGAAAGAGGCCCTGACATGAAAGGTGACGAGGGCAGCGTGCTGGTTGTTGACGACAATGAGGTAAACCGCGATTTGCTGGCCCGCCGGCTTCAGCGTCAAGGCCACGTGGTGACTGTTGCTGAAGATGGTCTCCAAGCTCTGGAAATGTTGCGAAGAGATCCTTTTGATTTGGTTCTCCTAGACATTATGATGCCGCAAATGAACGGCTATCAGGTGCTCGAAAGTCTGAAGGCGGACGAGAATTTGCGCTACATCCCGGTGATTATGATTTCGGCGGTGGACGATATCGACAGTATAGTCCGGTGTATAGAGTTGGGGGCGGAGGATTATCTTTCTAAACCGTTCAATCCGGTATTGCTCAAGGCTCGGATTAGCGCTTGTCTGGAAAAGAAGCGGCTGCGGGATAAGGAACAGGCGTATTTACACGAGTTGGCCCAGGAAAAGGAAAAGTCCGAGCGTTTGCTGTTAAATATTTTACCGAAGGCGATCGCCCAGCGCCTGAAACACGGGGAAATTACGATCGCAGACAGTTTCGCTGAGGTAACAGTAATGTTTGCCGATTTGGTCGGTTTTACTAAGCTTTCGGCTCATTTATCGCCGGCCCAATTGGTGGAGTTGCTCAACGAGATTTTTTCGGCTTTTGACGAGTTGGCCGAGCGCTACGGACTTGAGAAAATTAAGACGATCGGCGATGCTTATATGGTGGTTGGCGGTTTGCCGACGCCCAGCGACGACCACGCCGAGTCGATCGCCGAAATGGCGCTGGAAATTCAAGCAGCAATGACTAAGATGCGTACCAAGGGAGGTCAGCCGCTCAGCATTCGCATCGGCATCCACACAGGCCCGGTAGAAGCTGGGGTAATCGGTACTAAAAAATTTACTTACGATTTGTGGGGAGATACGGTAAATACAGCTTCCCGGATGGAATCTCAAGGCGTCCCCGGCAGCATTCAGGTGACAGTTGCTACCTACGAGCGCCTGCGGGGTAAGTACGTTTTTGAGGAGCGCGGCGTGATTCCAGTGAAGGGGAAAGGCGATATGATGACTTATCTGCTTGTGGCCCGAAACGCTTAATTAATCATTGGGCATTGGGCATCGGGTATCGGTAACTAATATCAACAGTCAATCGATTTTAGATTTTAGATTTTAGATTTTAGATTGTTATCAGTCAACAGTCAACAGTCAACAGTCAATCGATTTTAGATTGTTATCAGTCAACAGTCAACAGTCAACAGTCAACAGTCAACAGTCAACAAATGAACGTAAATTCTAACCTTTTAATGTACGCCCAATGGGCGGGAATGCTGACAGCAGCCTTGGCTATTCTAACTGTTATAGCATTTATCTTCAAATGGGGTTTTCGCTTCCGATTAGTAGGAGTGACAAGCTTTATGGGCGTGATTGCTGCGAGTATATTCGGTCTGGGTTTGGGACTGTTTACTCGCACAGAAATTCCCGGTGCGGTGCGCTATTCTTTAGTTTACGATACAGGCGGGGTTCAAACAGTAGTTACTGTGCCGCCTACGATCACCGAATCGGAATTAGAAGCAACGATGCGGCAAGCGGCTGCGGATTTGTACTCTCCAGGGCGCTCTGGGCGGGGCAGAGACTACATGACGATCCGGGTTCGTACAGTTCTACATCCAGAGCCTGGGCTGTCGCAGCCGCTGTTTTTGGGCGAGGTGAGACGATCGCTCGCGACTCGTGATGATGACAAAATGGCGATCGAAATCTTCCCCGAAAAAGTTGCTATTCTGAAAAAATATCAAGCCTGATAAATTCTGTAGGGGCGGGTTTTACCAACAATAATTGCCTCAAACAGACAATCTCAAAAACCCGCCCCCACCCACGAATTATCAGTAAGGTTCTCTTCGGCGCCCCCTAATAATTATTAATTTTTTAGTAAGTTAAGCTGTTCTACATTTAAATTGTCTGTTAAAAACAATTCCCGGTCTTGTGGGGTGGGCGTCCCGCCCGCCCTGAATCTACAATTTAAATGCGCGACAGCTTAGTGTCAAGTTTGGCTCGACTTAAATAACCTGATTACCACCGCCAAACACTAATTTAAATTTTAACTAATTTATTGTAATTTGCCCGGAAGATACTCTTTAAAAATTGATGAACGGATAGATTATCAAAAGAGCAATTACCAGAAATCATGATGATATTAATGAATTTACAGACAGACACTTTTATCAAGAGATTGATCGCCTGAAACTCAACTATGTAGTAAAACGAGGCTTCACCATCAAAACTACCACAAAATAAGGTACGGAACAAGGGCGAGTTCCTGATGTCAGTGTTATCGATCCTACTTTGTGGCGTGCTGAACGCAAAGCTTATACCGCACTGGAATCGCCGATTCAGTTAGCTGTCGAGGTAGTATCAACTAATTGGGAAGATGATTATGTTGACAAGCTAGATGAATACGAACGCTTGGGCATTGCTGAATACTGGATTATTGATTATTTAGCAATTGGAAAAAGAGAGTATTTGGGGAACCCTAAAATTCAGACGGTATTTGTGTTTTGTCTAAATGCTGAAGGAAAATATCAGCGCACTCAGTTTAGAGATAACGAACAAATTGTTTCGCCCACTTTTCCAGCATTAGTGCTGACGGCTGCTCAGGTATTGTCAGCTTAGTGCGGTTGTGTTAGTCTGCAGCAACATTGAACTTGCAAAAAATACTTTAAGATTATTAAGATTTTCCTCGGCTGATTAAAGGAATTAAGCAATTTCAAGAGAGTCTTGCACAACTTGATCCAGGAGGTTAGAAATGATTAATTGGAATGAACTGTACAATTTAGGCTTAGGCTTGTTTGAAAAAGGGAGAGCTTTTTTCGACGAAACTTTAGAAATGAAACCAGAGCCCCAAGCCTGTTACGATCGGGGCGTTGCACTGGGTAATTCAGGAAGATGGGAAGAAGCGATCGCCTCCTACGACAAAGCCTTAGAATTCAAACCAGATTATCACGAAGCCTGGAACAATCGGGGCAATGCACTGGGTAATTTAGGCAGATGGGAAGAAGCGATCGCCTCCTTCGACAAAGCCTTAGAATTTAAACCAGATGATGACGTAGCCTGGTACAATCGGGGCATTGGACTGGGTAATTTAGGCAGATGGGAAGAGGGGATCGCCTCTTACAACAAAACCTTAGAAATCAAACCCGATTATCACAAAGCTTGGTACAATAGGGGTATTGCATTGCATAATTTAGGGTTATTGGAAGAGGCGATCGCCTCCTACGACAAAGCCTTAGAATTCAAACCAGATTATCACGAAGCCTGGAACAATCGGGGCAATGCACTGGGTAATTTAGGCAGATGGGAAGAAGCGATCGCCTCCTACGAGAAAGTCTTAGAATTCAAACCCGATTATCACGAAGCCTGGAACAATCGAGGCATTACACTGGGTAATTTAGGCAGATGGGAAGAAGCGATCGCCTCCTTCGATAAAGCCTTAGAATTCAAAGCAGATTATCACGAAGCCTGGAACAATCGGGGCAATGCACTGGGTAATTTAGGCAGATTGGAAGAAGCGATCGCCTCCTTCGATAAAGCCTTAGAATTCAAAGCAGATTATCACGAAGCCTGGAACAATCGGGGCAATGCACTGGGTAATTTAGGCAGATTGGAAGAAGCGATCGCCTCCTTCGATAAAGCCTTAGAATTCAAAGCAGATTATCACCAAGCCTGGAACAATCGGGGTATTACACTGGGTAAATTAGGCAGATTGGAAGAAGCCCTCGCCTCCTACGACAAAGCCTTAGAAATCAAACCAGATGACGAAGCCTGGTACAATCGGGGCATTGCACTGGGTAAATTAGGCAGATGGGAAGAAGCCCTCGCCTCCTTCGACAAAGCCTTAGAAATCAAACCAGATAAAGACGAAGCCTGGTACAATCGGGGCATTGCACTGGATGATTTAGGCAGATGGGAAGAGGCGATCGCCTCCTACGACAAAGCCTTAGAAATCATACCAGATGACGCAGCCTGGAACAATCGGGGCATTGCACTGGGTAATTTAGGCAGGTTGGAAGAAGCCATCGCCTCCTACGACAAAGCCTTAGAAATTAAACCTGATTCATACGAATCCTGGTACAATCGGGGTTCTGCAATGATTAATTTAGGAAGATTGGAAGAAGCGATCGCCTCCTACGACAAAGCCTTAGAAATCAAACCAGATGATGACGCAGCCTGGTACAATCGGGGTTATTCACTGCGTAATTTAGGAAGATGGGAAGAAGCGATCGCCTCCTACAATAAAGCCTTAGAAATCATACCAGATGATGACGAAGCATTTTATAATAAAGCTTGCTGCTATGCGTTACAGAGTCAGAGTGACCAAGCGATTCATAATTTGCAGCAAGCCATCAATCTGAATCCTGACAAATGGCGAGAAATGGCAAAAACTGACTCTGATTTTGACAGCATTCGATCGGATACTCGGTTTCAAGCCTTGATTCAAGAATAGGGATTTGCCCTTGGGCGGGGCGGGTTTATGAGATTGTCGGTTTGAGGCAATTATTCTTGGTAAAACCCGCCCTTACAGCCTCAAAAACACTTTTAAACGAAGCTGATGGACACGATATAATAGGAGAATTAGTAGCGAGGTAAAAGATGACTCAACTAAATGTAACCGTAACCAATGACGGATTTCCCGAACTCATCGCCCATGTCGAGGATACTGGAGAACGAATTGTCATAGAACAGGAAGGAAGGGCGATCGCTGCTATCATTACTTATGCCGATCTGAAGCGACTGGAGGCCCTAGAAGCCGCCCTAATTAACAAAGCAAAACTCGAAGAATATGAATGGCTAAAAGCTGCGATCGCAAATCCAGCTTTTGATTCTCTGAGAGACTCAGCAGAAGATATCTACACTTTAGCTGATGGCGTGCCATTCCACGATCCTGAATGGATTAAAACAGTAGCGATAGATCCTAATTTTGGTTCGATCCTAGACCCAGAAGAAGACATTTATACCATAGCTGACGGTAAACCATTCCATGACCAAGGGTAAGATTTTCCTAGTACCGTTTCCCTATGATGATTTATCGGCAAACAAACTGCGTCCAGCAGCTTGTTTGACTAACCCTTTGGGAGCGCGTCGTCATGTTATTATTGCTTATATTACAAGTCGCTTGCCAACAAATTTACTGGAAACAGATATCGTATTAGATGCTTCTCATCCCGACTTTCAGGCTTCGGGGCTGCGGGTGCCATCTACTATCAGGCTGCATCAACTGGTGAGTGTTTCTACAGTGGTTGTTCAGCGTGAGTTAGGTGAATTATCATCAGATACACAGGCTCAAATTGCTGAAAAGCTCTACACTTTGCTAAGTCAGTGATCGCCGATAGGTGAAACTTATATCATGACTTACGCAACTTTTAAATTTTTACACTACCCGTAGCAATAATGGCCGCAATGCACTAAGCTGTCGCGCCTTTAAATTGCATATTCAGGGCGGGCTCATAGGCCCACCCCACAAGAGTTAGATTGTTTTTTGACAGACAATTTAAATGCCGCAACAGCTTACCAATAGGGTTGATGTGTAAGTCCTGTTAGATATTGGGTGAGGTTTGTCACACCTCAGTACGATCGCCCTTTCCTCCTTTCTACGCAGTCAATCGATTTTAGATTTTAGATTTTAGATTTTAGAATAGAAGCATTGACCCCACGGAGAAATTGGGGGGCTTGCATCCTGGATGGTTTCGGTCAGCTCAAAAAAATAGTATTAATCTATACCTACCAAGCCAAACTCTAGAATTATAATAAAAAAATTTGAAAAAGTCCCCAAATTCCTGTAAAATTGCCATAAATAACCAAAAAGTCGCGATCGAAAGCACTCAAAGGCGAAAAAGATCGCATATAAAAAAGAAAAGAATCAATTAGACAGAAAATAAAGAGGTGAAACCCCTTGCAAAAATTAGCCAGCATAGAAAAGCCGATCGACTCAGGGGAAAAATCCATAGCAGTCAATACCCAAAAGGCTCAAATCTTGTACGAACGCGGCAACGCCCTAGAAGCAATGGGACGATTCCAAGCTGCGATCGAATCTTGGGAAGAAGCGATCGAACTTGAACCAAAATTTTATGAAGCGCGGTACAACCAAGGCGTAGCCCTCAAAAAATTGGGCCAGCTAGAAGAAGCGATCGCAGCCTACAACAAATCCCTAACAATCAAGCCAAACAATCCCGAAGCGTGGTACAATCGCGCTAACGTTTTGCGGAAGCTCAACAGACTCTCCGAAGCGATCGCATCCTACGAAAAGGCGATCGAACTCAAGCCCAGCTACCGCGAAGCTTGGACGAACCGCGGCAACACCCTCGTCAGCTTAGAAAAATTCTCAGAAGCGATCGCCTCCTACGAGAAAGCCATCGCCATCAAACCAGACTACTGCGAAGCTTGGTACAACAAAGCATTTGCCCTGAGAAAATCAGACCAAAATACAGCCGCGATCGCCTCCTACGACAAAGCGATCGAACTCAAACCAGACTTGCATCAAGCCTGGTACAACCGCGGCTTAGCCCTAGCCGATGAAAAACTCTACCCGGAAGCAGTCGCCTCCTACGACAAAACCCTGCAACTGCGGCCGAATTCGGCAGCAGCCTGGAACAAACGCGGCACGGCGATCGCACAAATGGGAAAATTTGAAGCTGCGATCGCATCCTGGGACAAAGCCCTCGCACTCAAGCCAAACGACAGCGAAACCTTTTACAACCGCGGCTTAGCCTTGGCCAACTTACAACGCTTTGAAGAAGCAATTGCCTCTTGGGACAAAACCCTAGAGTTGCATCCAGACAACACCGAAGCCTGGTACAACCGCGCCATAGCCCTCAAAAAAATCCAACGATTTACCGAAGCGATCGCCTCCTACGATAAAATCATCGCACTCAAACCCGACGATCCCAACCTGTACTATCAAAAAGCTTGCGTTTACGCCCTGGAAAAACAAGCAGGCGAGGTCGCAAACAGCCAGGAACTTGTTGCCACCAGCATCGGGCTGGCGATCGAAAACTTATCCAAGGCGATCGAACTCAATCCGCAGAAATACCGGAAATTGTGCAAAAATGACTCTAAATTGCGTACAATACGGGAAGAAGTGCGGTTTTTAGCTTGATTTCAGGGTAGCTATGATTGATGGATACGGATGCCGCACTGCAACCTTTGTAGGCAAAACAGCACCATAAACCCCAATCATGCAAACCCTAGACAAAACTCAAGCAAAATTCGCTCAACTGGCAGCCCACCTCAGAGAAGTTAACGACATCGAATCTGCCTCGTCGCTGCTGCATTGGGATCAATCAACTTATATGCCCCCCAAAGGTGCAAGTGCCAGAGGCCGCCAGTTGGCTACTCTCAAACAAATATCCCACGAAAAATTTACAGATCCAAAAATAGGTGAACTCCTAGAAGACTTGCGTTTCTACGAACAAACCCTCCCCTACGACTCCACCGCAGCCAGCCTGATCCGCATAGCCCGCAGAGACTACGATCGCGCCGCCAGAGTCCCCGCAACCTTCATGTCCGCACTCTGCCGCCACCAAGCCGACTGCTACGAAGCTTGGGCCGCGGCCAGGGCAGCCAACAACTTCGCAGCCGTCGAGCCGTATCTCGAAAAAACCCTAGAATTAAGCAGGCAGTACGCCGACTTTTTCCCCGGCTACGAACACATCGCCGATCCTTTGATCGATCGTAGCGACTACGGCATGAAAGTATCCCTGCTGCGCCCGCTTTTCGCCAAACTGCGTCAAGAATTAGTGCCGATAGTCGAAGCCATCACCTCCCAACCTCCCGCCGACGACTCCTGCTTGCACCAAGACTTCCCCGAATCCCAGCAACTAGAATTCACCCGCAAAGTTGTAGAACGCATGGGGTACGACTTCCAACGGGGACGGCAAGACACCACCCTCCACCCGTTCATGACCAACTTCTCCATAGACGACGTGCGAATTACCACCCGCGTCTACGAAGACCACTTGGATCAAGCACTCTTCAGCAGCATTCACGAAGCCGGACACGCCCTCTACGAACTCGGAAATTCCCCGGAATTTGAAGGCACGCTTCTGGCAGGCGGCGTTTCCTCCGGCGTCCACGAAAGTCAGTCGCGACTTTGGGAAAATTTGGTGGGGCGCAGCCGCGGTTTTTGGGAATGTTTTTACCCGCAACTCCAAGGCGTATTTTTGCGACAGTTGGGACACGTATCCACTGACGCATTTTACCGGGCAATTAACAAAGTCTCGCGATCGCTCATCCGCACGGACGCCGACGAAGTAACCTACAACCTCCACGTCGCCATCCGCTTTGACCTAGAATTGGCAATGGTAGAGGGAAAACTAGCAGTGCGAGACCTCCCCGAAGCCTGGAACGAACGCTATAGAACCGACCTCGGCGTTGTCCCCGCTACCGACAGCGAAGGCGCGATGCAAGATGTTCACTGGTATGTTGGTACGATCGGCGGAATGTTCCAAGGTTACACCCTCGGCAACTTGATGAGCGCCCAATTCTACGAAACAGCAGTAAAACTCAATCCTGAAATTCCCGTAGAAATAGAACAGGGCAATTTTACCGTACTCCACGACTGGCTAAAACAAAATATCTACCAGCACGGCCGCAAATACACCGCCGTCGAATTGCTCGATCGCGTTACAGGTTCACCTTTAAGTATCGATCCCTTTATCCGCTACATTCGCCACAAATACGGGGAATTTTATGTCATTTGAGGGATAGCAAGTTCAGATTGCAGACTTTAAAATTACAAAAAAAGTAGCCGCTTAAAAAAAAGGACGATACTGTTTGAGTATCGCCTAATTTTACAGCGGCCATCAAAAATATTAAATCAGGAAGTATCTATGTCTGAACTTTTTCAAGCTGTTATCGCCAGCGACGAAAAAACCGACTTGCGTAAGTTTGTTAGCGATTTACGCGCTTTGGGAAACACATATTTACTGCGAAACGACATAGTTAACGCTTTTGCGGCTTACTGCACCAAATACGAAAAGCCCGAACAGTTCCATCAATTTTCTCATTTGAGCAAACTGATTTACTACGTTCAGGAAATTATTCTTGAAGAGGACAGCATTTGCGTGCTGCTGCGGCCAAAAATTGCTAATATAGAAATAGTGCGAGTTAGAGACGACTTGACAGTCGAGCAGATGACAGTGCAAGAATTGCTCGACGCGCGCGATCGCTTCGTCAACCACTTTCACCCGCAAGAAGGCGACATTCTCGAACTAGATTTCGGCCCTTTTTACGATTATTCCCCTACAATTCGCGACCCCAAAAACATCGGCAAAGGAGTGCAATTCCTCAACCGATATCTGTCCAGCAAACTGTTCCAAGACCCCAGACAGTGGCAGGAAACTCTATTTAATTTCTTGCGTATTCACCGCTACAACGGCGTACAATTACTAATTAACGATCGCATAAAATCCCAACAACAACTTTCAGAACAAGTCAAAAAAGCCCTTACCTTTGTCGGCGATCTTTCTGAAGAAGAACCCTACGAGAGATTTCGACTGGTTTTGCAAATGATGGGTTTCGAGGCAGGTTGGGGAAATACCGCCGCCCGCGTGCAGGAAACCCTAGGAATTCTGGACGAATTAATTGATTCGCCCGAGCCCCAAACCCTAGAAGCATTTATTTCTCGCATCCCGATGATTTTCAAAATCGTCCTAGTTTCTCCTCACGGCTGGTTCGCCCAAGAAGGAGTTTTGGGGCGACCGGATACGGGAGGTCAGGTAGTTTATGTCCTCGATCAAGCCAAGAGTTTAGAGAAACAACTGCAAGAAGACATTCATCTTGCCGGTCTCGATAGTTTAGGCGTCAAACCTAAAGTAATTATTCTCACCCGGTTAATTCCTAACAGCGACGGTACCCGCTGCAACGAACGTTTGGAAAAAGTTCACGGCACAGAAAATGCTTGGATTTTGCGGGTTCCCTTCCGGGAGTTCAATCCCAAACTGACTCAAAATTGGATTTCGCGGTTCGAGATTTGGCCTTATTTGGAAACTTACGCGATCGATGCAGAAAAAGAACTGCTGGCTGAGTTTCAGGGGAAACCAGATTTAATTGTCGGCAACTATTCCGACGGCAACTTGGTAGCGTTTTTGCTGTCTCGCAAACTCAAAATTACTCAGTGCAATATTGCCCATGCGCTGGAAAAATCTAAATATTTGTTCAGCAATCTCTACTGGCAAGAATCAGAGGACAAATACCATTTTTCGCTGCAATTTACTGCCGATATAATTGCCATGAATGCAGCTAATTGTATTGTCAGCAGCACCTATCAAGAGATTGTGGGCAAACCGGATAGTGTCGGCCAGTACGAATCTTACCATTGTTTTACGATGCCGGATTTGTACCACGTTGTCAACGGGATTGAACTGTTCAGCCCAAAATTCAACGTCGTGCCGCCGGGAGTCAACGAAAGCGTATACTTTCCTTACACGCGGATAGAAGACCGGGTGCAAGGCGATCGCGATCGGCTAAACGAACTGCTTTTTACTCTAGAAGACCCCGAACAGGTCTTTGGAAAACTCGACGACCCGCAAAAGCGCCCTTTATTTTCGATGGCCAGGCTCGATCGCATTAAAAACATGACAGGTTTAGCAGAATTGTTCGGAAAAAGCAAGGAATTGCAAGAAAAATGCAACTTAATTCTAGTAGCTGGCAAACTGCGGGTCGAAGAAACCGACGATTACGAAGAAGCAGAAGAAATTAAAAAGCTCTACGCAATTATCGACGAATACAACCTTCACGGTAAAATTCGCTGGCTGGGAGTGAGGCTTTCCAAAAGCCTGTCCGGCGAAATCTACCGCGTAATCGCCGACGCCCAAGGTATATTTGTTCAGCCAGCATTATTTGAAGCTTTCGGCTTGACAATTCTCGAAGCAATGATTACCGGCATTCCCACTTTCGGGACGCAGTTTGGTGGTCCCCTGGAAATCATTAAAGATGGGGTAAATGGGTTTTATATCAACCCGACCCACCACCAGGAGACTGCCCAAAAACTTCTAGATTTTTTATCGAAATGCGAACAAAATCCCAACTATTGGTATGAAATTTCAACGCGAGGGATTGACCGAGTTTACAGCACGTACACGTGGAAAATTCACACTACCAAGCTGCTGACTCTGGCGCGGACTTACGGTTTCTGGAACTACTCGTCCAAGGAAAACCGCGAAGATATGCTCCGCTACATAGAATCGCTGTTTTATCTGATTTACAAGCCAAGAGCCAAGGCTTTATTGGCAGAACACGCAAATCGATAAGTGGCGGCTTTTGCTTCTTACGGGCTGGTTGAAGGAAAAAACTTTGCCTCTGATGGATCGACTTTTTACACAACCCGCCCGTAAAGATTTGTGAATGACAGCAGGTTTTCTACAAGAGGAGTGAGGCTAAAAAACGCGGTTTCTACTAAAATATTGGCTTTAGCAACAAAACATCTCGGAATCAACCGGGTTTCTGAGGAATAGTGCGAACCCGTCCCTGCTTCCAACTCATAACTTCTGAGTGCGGCCGTCCCCATTGCCGAACTTCTAGAAGCTGTGGCAGATATAGCAACCGCACCGGACGCTTATAACGTTCTTAATGGGCCAAACCAATGCGGTATATTACCCCTTCCCTCGGACTTGTTGTTACCCACTCGCGAAGTGGAAGAACATTCTTCCTTCTTCATTCTGCGATGTTTCTCAGAAAGCTGTCCGGGTAATACAATTAGATTGAGAAACTAGAAAACAGGGAAACCTTGTCAAACCTCACTAACAGGATGAAATTTATGCGTGTGACTACTGTTACGATTTTCAGCTTGATTGCTCTGCTCGCTCCCGGCTTAACCCGAAAGGCAACAGCAGCTTTCGACTCCGAACCATTTGTGCAGGAACAGTACCGCAGAGACTTTACGGCTCCAGCCGATCCGGGTGCGTCAGTATCGCCCGAGGGAAAGTCCCAAGCAGATATGTTTAACAAGCCTTTTTACGCGGGCGAGCAGCCGCCAGCGAGAAAGGAAAAAACTATCTCGGCGGGAGCTGACGGGCCAGAAGTTGCAGCCATACAGCAGCGCTTGCAGGTGCACAGTTTCAAGGTGGGGACGATCGACGGTTCCTATGGCTCTCGCACTACATCGGCGGTTCGTGCCTTTCAGCAGTCTAAGGGTTTGAACTCAGACGGCATTGTGGACAAAGAAACTTGGACAGCTTTAGCAGCAGATCCGGCGCCTGCTCCTGAAGCTGTGCAGAGCAATGCTCCTATTGAGAGCAATGCTGCTGTTGCCGGCAATCCTCCAACTCTTCTAAATAAAGGCGCTGTCGGTTCCAAGGTGAAGACGCTACAGGTGCGTTTGGAAATACAGGGTTACGATCCGGGTCCGATCGACGGCATTTTTGGCGCTCGCACTGCTACGGCTGTCAAGAACTTTCAGGAGTATAAGGGTTTGACGGCTAACGGCATGGTGGACGAAACAACCTGGAAGGCGCTCGGCCAAAAGTAAGTGACAAGTGAAAAATACGGAAAATTGCTGTGGCGATAACTCATGATTGAACCCGGTGTCCCAAAATGACCGGGTTTCTCGATGTTGAGCGATCGAGCAATTTGGTCATCAGCCTGCGGATTTATCAGTGGGTCGCTTTATTTTATCTAAAATCTAAAATTGATCGATCGAGCAATTGGGTCATCAGCCTGGGAATTTATCCGTGGATCGCTTCCTTCAATCTAAAATCTAAAATCTAAAATCTAAAATCCCTTGATCGATCGCTCTGTTGTGTGCTACACTATTGAAATGTCAAAATGCGGATATGGCGAAATTGGCAGACGCGCCAGATTTAGGTTCTGGTTCCGAGAGGAGTGAAGGTTCAAGTCCTTTTATCCGCATAGCAGATGGTATTCACAAAGCAAAAACTGTACAGTAACAAATAATTTGTTACTGTACAGGAGGCGATGACGCTACAACGGCTGAGGGAGAAGGAACCGGAGTTTACGAACTCGGTTCCGCTGGGGCGGTTTATGTTGTGCTGGGATTCATTCATCGCGATCGCTCCAACTGGTAGAGTTTGATTTGGAGAGTGCGATCGCATCCTTAAAATCTGGTCAGCCTGTGATTCCAGTGTGGTTAGATTAGATATATCAGCGTTTGGCAGGCAGGTAAACCTAACATTCATACACTTTCATCACTTCATCCCCGTAGTGGTTGATGACCTTAACAGCAATCTTCCCTGGTTTGCCATTCTTGCCTTTTGGTGGATTGAAAGGACGGCTGCTAGTCGAGTAAATCTGACTCCAGGCATCTTCATCAATTTCTGCTTTTAGGGCACGTTTTAATTTGTCATAAGGTTGGTTAGCGCCTGTAAAATAGGCATGGCGCACAAAAAAGCTTTCCTCATTGTAATCGGTGTCAATAAACCAACAAGCAATATCGTTGGGGGAAGTGCTGCGAATTTCGCCTGTAGTGGGATCGTAAATATCTAATCCTTTTAAGGTGACTACTAGCTGACCATTTTCGCGTTTTAACTCAATATCTGGTTCTCCAAATACCATAAATAAGTTGCCTGCACCTGTTTTCTTGAGCAGTTCATCGCCTAGTAACAAGTCAGCATTCATGCGAGTGATTAAAACTTGCAGCTTGCCATAGCGTTTAGATTCTTCATTGACATTAGGTTCAAAGGCAAAACCGCAAACAATTAATACATTGTGTCCTAAGCCTTTTACAGCTTCTTTGGCCGCTTCTTTGATGTCATCGACGCTAACCGTGCCGTATTCTGGCCCGATGTGGATAGCAACTCGCTTAACGGTTTCGTCACCTTCTGTGTACTCGCCTACAGCATGAATGTAAGTACCCGCATAAGGTTCTAAGTATTCAAATTTGAGGCGTTCATTTTTAAAAGTATTTTGTACTCCTGCTTTTTTGAGGTTGTCAATAATTCTGTTTTCAAATTGATCTGATGCTTGGGCTATCCCTTCATTTTCAGAAGCAGGGCGTTCTTCATCGGTAGAGAGGATGCGGTGAGGTGAAAGACTTTCAACTGTAAACGGGCCAGTTACTCGAATGCGTTTATTGTCTTCATAAGGTTGGTCGTAAAGCAGTTCCGTATCTGCATTACGGGCAATAGATTCGTCGATTTCTTTCTGCCGTTGTTGTCTGAGTTTCCACCATTGAGTTAATAAATCTTTAGCTTCATCAGACCATTTTGTTTCCGGTTCGCGGGGGATTTCCCATTCTTCCCAGGACTTTTTGAGCAACTGGTTTAATTGAGTGCGAATTGTTTCTAGTTGTAATTGCCATTTGGCGTGAATAGTATCAATTTCTGGGTTATTGGCGATCGCTTTCAATGTAACATGAGGAACACGCTTGTAAACGAAGCCTTTTTTGATCTCATTTTCTGTCTTAGGTTGTGTTGGTGGCAGTTGTTTGGTGATTTCGGCTTCTTTCTGGATACCTTCAGGAGAGTCTGCTAGTAAGTAATAGGGATATTTAGCAGACATGAGGCGAGTTCTAGCTAGTGCTAAGGCAACGCGGCTAGTATCAATAGTAATCCAGCGTCTACCCCATTGTTCAGCAACATAGGCTGTAGTTCCTGATCCGCAAGTTGGATCTATTACTAAGTCACCTGGATCTGTGGTCATTAAAAGGCAACGCTGAATAACTTTAGTGTTAGTTTGAACTACATAAAATTTTTCTGATGAGAATGTACTTAGCCTAGTATCATCCCAAACTTCTGCTATGGGAGAAACAGGAAAATCATCTCGATAACGTTTATAACAAAGTGTTTTACCTACAACCAATAAACGATTCGCTTTCTCAAGCATTCTTAATCCTTCTGGAACAGTTTTCCAGTGATTTTTTCCAGGGTGAAATATTTGCCCTTTATACTCAAAATTAACTGTTGTGTTTTGACCTAAGCCATCAGATGTTAAATTGTCCGAACGAAATATTTTAGTATTAATAGGTAAAAAAGCATGGTTATCAATTTCTTCAGCAAATGCTTTACGAGCTATACCATCTTGACTTTCAACCCAATCACTTGATGTAATGTCTGTCTTACCTTTGCGCCAAAAAGTATTTCTGTACTTAACTTTTGATTTTTTTTTGCCATACCAGATAATATAGTCAGATGTTGATGCTAACAATGTTGAACTTTGTCCTGTTGTTGTTTGAAAGGTAATTAACCCACAAAAATTCTCACTCCCAAAAACTTCATCCATCAAACATCTAACTAAATGTACATTCTCATCACCAATTTGCACAAAAACACTACCTGTTCCAGTCAATAACTCTCTGGCTACAACCAACCTATCCCTTAAATATGCTAAATAAGAATGAATCCCTAACTCCCAAGTATCCCGAAAAGCTTTTACCTGTTCCGGCTGTCTTGTTACCTCTTCCGCCTTACCATCTTTAACATCTCGTTTCCGAGTCGAAACCTGCCAATTAGAACCAAATTTAATCCCATAGGGCGGGTCAAGATAAATCATCTGAACTTTACCTTTTAACCCTTCCTTCTCTGCCAATGAATTCATCACCAACAGCGAATCACCCAGAATCATCCGGTTAGCCCACTTCACCCCATCTTGATGTTGATAAAAATCAATTAATTGGTCAAAGTCTAACCCATTAAAATCACTAAATAAACTTAATTGCTGCTGTGGTTGTTCCTTCTTAACCTGAGTCCGAAAATCCTCAATTATCACGGAGGGGTGTATTTTCTCTTGAATATAAATCGGCACAGCCGGAACTTCTAAATCTTGACTGTCCTGCTCATCTTTCCCCTTCCAGACCAACTGCGGGTCTAAAGATGAATCGCGGGGGTAAAGAACTTTTTGAGGTTTTTTCTCGTCATCAGCCATAAAATCACGCAACTCTTCAGTCGGAATATTAGCCCGTTTATCTTGGTGTTTAACACTATCAATAGGTGTAGATTTGTCATCTTTTTTTCTAGGCATGAGTTACTTCCTTATAAATAAATATTTGAGTGTTACAGCCTTTAACATTGCTTTTTTTGACTCGAAATAATCGTGACTTTAATTTGCTATTTTCTAAAATTAACTCGTGAATTTTAAAAGCTTGCTGTTCATAATCAAAATTTCCTTGGCATTCTTTACAGAGGATAATTCCACTATGTTCTTGTCCACACTTATGTAGTTCAATAAAATCCTTCCTATTGAGCGTAATCATAACTCGCTCTTGTCGATGAGCAAACCTAAGTACATCATCATCGGGAATTCCTTGATTAGCTTGCCCTGCGTCATAGGATGTTAAAACATCATGTCCGAGACAACGCAATTTGTTGACGATATCTAGGGGGAAATTTTCGTTAGAATAGAGCCTAGCTATCATCATCATCCTGAGCGAGAATTACCCGATCAATTTCATATTGGTGCTGTTCATAGTACGACAAAACTACTTTTAAATCCTCTGGAGTCAACCCCGGATAATTCCTTAGTATTTCATCATCAGAAGCACCCAGCTTGTAAAAAGAAATAATTGTCCAGACAGGAATGCGTGTATTGCGTATCCTAGCGTTACCTCCACAGACACCAGGGGTTTTTTGAATTGTACTCCGATTTGTATCAGTTTCTGCTGTCTGCTTAGACAAATACATCCGAATAGATTTTTGTGCATCCCAGGGATCGGTTATTTCTAAGAAATCCCAACGCCCTAACCCACCGTGATTTTTTACGGCTGGTATCCAAAGAGTTCTAGCAGTAGCTACCTTAGCAGCTTTGTCCTTTCTTGCTTCCCCCGAAACTTCCAAAATTAAATTGAGTAAATCTTCTTGCCCGTCATTAATTCGCACAATAAAATCAGGCAAGTAATTTTTCTGTTCTCCATTCAAAGTATAGGGAATTGCAAACCCTAAATTTTGATTCTTGACATAGCAGACAACCTCATTCATTTGTTCTAAGGATTCCACCATCTTAGCTTCCCAATTGCTATCCAGTACCACATGGGAAACATGACATTTATTATAGTCCGTGGTATAAACTAGACGTGCCGTATCAAAATCTACATAGCGAGTCGAACCAAAAGTATCATAGGGACGGAGAATGGGTTTTAAAGACTTATGAGATTCTCCTGCTGCAATAGCTTGATAAATCCTGTCTGTAGCATCGTGGGCAAACTCAGTCAACATTAGCAACTGAGGATAGGTATGGTCTTTGTAACTGACACACTCTCTTAGCCACTGTTTAGTGATTTGTAAAACTTCAGGAAATAACCAAGCTTGTACATCTGCATCAAAAAAATGTTGGGTAGTTTTTTCTTGTTTTTGACTCCCATCCCCTCGGAAATATTTTTCTAAAGTCATCTTTGCCAACAGAAAAGCTACTTCCTGCTCTCGGTGAGATTTTAACTCATCTAATGTATGAATACTCGATTGGCCAACAATGGGAGCGTTTACTGTCACCGTTGGTAAGTCAGCAGTAGAGAGAACGTATTGAGAAACATCAGTAAAATTAGCCGTGAGTTTTCCCCTAGTGATGTCATAACGATAACCCGTCAACCGAGGAAAAGTAATTTCACATTCACTTCGTTCTGGCAAAGCCCGAACGCGGGTAGGCAGCGCCCCCCGCTTGGGCGTTTTATTTGAACCCGCACAGGGGATAAAAGCAAAGGGAATACCGTAAACTTCGGCATACTCCGGTTCGTATTTTCCCTCCTTATTCACTGCATAGTTAATTCGCCGCAGTCCCCGTCCGACAACTTGCTCGCATAACAACTGAGTGCCAAAAGCTCTTAACCCTAAAATGTGGGTGACGGTACTGGCATCCCATCCCTCAGTCAGCATGGAAACAGAGACAACACAGCGAATTTGTTCGCCCAGCTTTCCCGGCTTTCCAACTGTATTTAAGACCTCACGCAATAACTCTTCAGGCGTGATTTTTTCGGGATCTTTCCCTGGATATCTCTCTCGATATTCAGCTTTAAATTCTTCTATTTCCTGTGCTGCTATTTTTTTAAATTCAGCACTCATTGCTTCACCTGATTCTAGTTGTTCGCTATCTACCAGAATCGTATTCGGTCTGGCTGTCCACTTCCCGTCTTGGACATTACTAAATAGTGGCAGTTTACCTGGACTTAAAACAGGTCTGCTATCAGGATATTTTTTGCCAGTGTCCCAGCCAGCAATATAGTCATAAACCAGTTTAGAGACGTTGGTATTGTTACAGACAACGATGAATACAGGCGGTGTCCGTCCTCTATCCTGAGCTTCTGTGTCTTGTTCCCATAATTCAAAAGCTTTTTTGTAGTTACTATACAGACTGTCTAAGGCTCCCTCTAATAGTCCAGGGAGTTTTGGTTCTGGGGATGACTTACTTTCATCCTGGGTATTGCGCCCTTTCTTAGGGAGATCGTCGCGAATTAAGGGCCAAATACTGCGATAAGCAGGCAGTTCCCCTGTCACATTATCATCAGATACCGGAACGCGAGGAATTTTGACAATCCCAGATTCAATCGCATCAATTAGAGAAAAGTCAGAAACTACCCAAGGAAATAGATTGCCTTCTGGATAACCAGAACCTTTTAAAAAGAACGGTGTAGCTGATAAGTCATAAACCATTTTGACCCCAATTTTGGACTGTACAGCTTCAATACCTGAAATCCAAAGATGTGCCTCCTCGTTTCGTTTTTCCGCTTCTTTCCGATCGTCGCCTTTCAGCTTGATATTATCATCACCAACGCGACGGCGGTAACAGTGGTGAGCTTCATCATTAATTACGATAATGTTTTTCTTATTACCCAAATCTTTACAAACTCGCCGTACCATTTGGTCGGGAGTTTCAGTAAAAGCGCTTTTTTGTCCTTGAGTGAGAATATCTTTAGTTAACTTGGCGGCGGAATTGAGTTCTCGCAGTTTAAAAGCGTGATAGTTGGTAATAACAATCTTAGCTTTATCCAACTCCGGCATTAACTCCGGTGGTACTAAGTCAAGTTTTTTATAGTAATTTTCGGTATCATTGGGTTGGAGTACCCGCAGGCGATCGCGCACCGTAATTCCCGGCGTTACTACCAAAAAAGCATCGCTAAATTTATTATTCTGAGGATTAGCAACTTTATTAAGAGTATGCCATGCCATCAGCATTGAAATTACTACTGTCTTGCCGCTTCCTGTGGCCATTTTACAAGCCATGCGAAACAATAGCGGGTTAGCATCCGCATTAAATTGTCGCAGTTGATTTTCAATCCAGTTATCGCCGCACTTTTTAGCTACTTCTGTAATATAAATAACTGTTTCTAAAGCTTCAATTTGACAGAAATATAGTTTACGTTCGCGATCGGGGTTAGTCCAATATTCCAATAATTTTTTAGTAGTAGGGGTAACGTAGAGATATCCTCCGCGTCTCCACAAGCTAACACGATCGCGCACTTGGTTAATAAACTTGTTCTCCTCTACGCGATCTTGTGTCCATTCACCCAGATTTAGTTCTAGTTGCTGAAACTGCTTACTTTTCTTCTTCGGTTGGGCAATAGGAATAAAATAATGGCTGATGCGACGGGATGGGACTTGTTCATCAGTAATACCGTCATCGTCAAAGCGAAAGTGACGCTTTGGCTCGGAGAAAGCGGAGTTGATGATGGGATTTTCAATGACAACTTGACTCATCGTATTCTCCGGTACTTGCTTTATGGACAGAGCGATCTCCCGCGATGCAGAATTCTCTCAAAATAGACTATCATGATAAACTAGCCTTTTTTAGACTAATTTTAGGGAAAGCTGTATCTTAGCTAAAATGGTATCGCCTAAAACCAGCGCTTTTTGAGTTTCTTCAAGTGCGATCGCCTCAAATTTTCCACCAACTGCCGCAACTGGTTCAAATTACCCGCTTCCCCGCCATACTTCCACCGCACGTAAGCTTGCGAAACTTCATCAATCACCTCAGCTTCATCAGTGGGATGATTACCGCGCATAGCCTCAGCATACTCCAAAGGCGTTTGAGCTTTCTGCTTGGCAAATCCCCTACTCGCCAAATCCTTCAGCATTTCCTGATAAACCCCCTCCACCGGCGGCAACTTCGCCAGCCAGCGGCGGTGGCGCCACTTGCGCCACACTTGCCAAATTAACCAGCCCATAAAGCCAAAGGCGATCGCAGCAATCAAACCAGTAAATAACCCCACCCAACCCTTAGCAAACTGTCCCAGAAACCAGCCCACAATCAAACTTATCCAGCCAATTACAAAACCTATAACTGAATCCAGCCCGCTTCTGAGAGGAGTCGGTAGCCAACCCGCGATCCACTTCCAAAACGATTCGATCGCACTAAAAGTCTGGTTGTCTTCCACCGAAGCCGGAATCAGCGGATAACCGGGAATCGGATTAAAACCAAACCAGCCGTGATTGGGAAAATATACCTCCGTCATCAAGAAAGCATCGGTATTTTTCACAACATAGTAACCAGTAAACGGGTTAAATTCTCCCGTATCGAAACCGCCCGCCAGCCGCGCCGGAATCCCGATCGACCTCAGCATAATGGTCAATACCGTCGAAAAGTGGTCTGGATATCCACCTGTCACCTTTTTACCGCCCTGGGTGTTTTTATAGCCAAACAGAAAACCCTCGACTAAATCTTCACCTTCTTCTAAGTAAGGCAAAGCTTTTTCTATTTTGTAATTCGGATTTTGCTTTAAATATTGAGCTAAGTACAAAGCTTTTTCGTAAGGAGAATCGATCGGTCTGTCCGACTTAGATACTCTAGTTCTTGCCGCCAATATTTCTTCAGTTTTTTCTCGTACCTTCTGGGCAATTTCCGGCGGCACATCCAAATAGAAGTTGCGAATGTTTTTCGGGTAATTAGTACCAGTTTTACCCAACAAAGAGCGATCGCGAAATGGCACATGAGAAATCACCGTATAAGTCAAACCATCCGCCAATTCCACAGGCGATCGCAAACCTCCCTCCGCATCAACTGCCACCTCTGTCGTCGGAAAATAAAGTTCCCTCGGCTTGTTTAAAGCTGGAATCAAATTCGGCAACTGAGCAACAATAGTATAACTTTGAATCACCTCTTGAGTCCGAGGCGCATTGGGAAACGGATTCAAATAAAATTGATAAGACCACCTAGGTCGATTCACCGTTTGAGCTTGTTCGTTGCGAGAAATTTCCCAACCCTGACCGGTGTATTTGTCGAAGCCCAACACCCGCCAAAAACCCGCAGCCTGCGATCGCACCCGCATCACCACCTGGGGTTTCATTTCCCCCCGCAAATTTTGATTGATGCGCTGGTTGAAACCGTAATAAAAAGTAGAGTCTACCTCTCCTGGCCCTTTGTCAGGGTTTCTCCCCCTTCCTCCGCCAGTCCCTTTTTGATTTCCGCCTCTAACATACCCAGGATTCAGAATGCTGCGCGAGTCAAACTCCCCCTGATATTGAATAGGAGCACTCACCGGAAAAGTCCGCAACTGATAGCCTGGGAGGCGCGGCAAAAACGCAAAAATAGTCAGCCCCAACCCGACAGTTATCAGCAGCAGCCAAGCAAAATACTTTGGGGATAAAGTAGCAGCAAATAGCGACAGGCTTTCATTTTTCCCTTTACCTTGTGCTTTTTCGCCAATGGCTTCTGGCTTCAAAAATCCCAAGCGCGATCGATAATCCAAAACCAAAGTCGGAAGCGCTAAAGCCAAAAACACCAACAACAGCGGCCCAAAAGTCAAGGTTTGGCTGAGAGTCGCTGCTACCCCTAACAAAATTAGCCCGATTACCATCGAATAGCCCAAATCCTTGCGGCGGGGCAAATCGAAACTGTGCAGCACTTGAAGTTGGATTAACAGTTGCGCCAAAACTAACCGCGTATCGTTCAATTCTCCCACCAAGCGGCTAAAAAAAGCGAACAGCGCCACCAGCATTCCAATAGCTATGCAGAACTTAGCAGCTACATTGCGATCGCGGCGGCGGTACCAACTCCAAGTTGCTCCCACAATACTAACAGGCACAGCCCACAGGTTCTGGGCTTCTTCAGCAGCAACGTCAGTAGCTACAATTCCCACAATTACCAACAACTGAACTAGGATTCGCAGCAGTAAAGAATCCTCAATCACCGGCGGAGGCATGGCCTCAATCTGCTCCCACAGCTTACCCAAAACAGGTATATTTCGCAGGTTATCAGTTGTCATGTGCACCCATCCAACGATTTTAGATTTTAGATTTTAGATTTTAGATTGACTCCACAGATGAATCTGGGTTTTCACTAAGATCTAAATCTTATTTCTCTGTCAAACGATTTTAGATTTTAGATTTTAGATTGACTCCACAGATGAATCTGGGTTTTCACTAAGATCTAAATCTTATTTCTCGGTCATTAGATTTTAGATTGAATCCACAGATTAATCTGGGGATTGAACTAATATCTAACTTTTTTTGCTTTCCACGACGACAGAAGTCGAGGGATTGAATCTGTTTGTGTGTGAGGTCAAACCAGAGAGTAAAAACCTAAATTATTTACTCTAATTAAACCTTTCTAGTTGCTATCTGGTCCGCTTAAAATTGGACGAATAGCAAACATCAAAGGTCTGGTCTCGAAGTTTTGGAATCGAACTTCTAGGGCATAAGTCTTGTTAGGTTGCGGGTCAAACAACTCCACACTTAAATGCCCGGAATTCGGACGCTGTGCAGTTGCTTCGGCATCTCCTCCCTTGAGTTCCAAACTTCCTGCCCCCGGAAATTGGCACTCAACTCTTAAACACGGCATTGGCTGTTCTCTGTTGCGGTTCGACAGGTATTGAGCCTCCAGAGTCAGCGCACCCAAACCAGTCAGCCACTCCCGCGAAACAGGCGGCTGATTCACAGGACAATCCAAAGTTAGAGACTCAATGATTTCCTTGGCGGCCAACAGCGACAGCACCATTTGTTGATCGGTACTCGCTGCTTCGTAATTCGGGAAATCTTCTAAATCTAGAAGTCCCCGCAAAGAACCTCGGAGCACTAAACCAGCTAACTCGTTGAGTTCCTGAGACTGGCCCGGAAATAAGCCATCTACAGCGCGAACTAACTTCGAGCCTTGCCGCAGCGACGACATTACCAGTTCCTGACAAGGTTCTAGCAGTTGAGCAAAAACCCCTTGGGCGATCGGAATTGGCAGGCGGCCCCACCTGATATTTTGTAGTTGGGGAGTCCAGATGTGTAGGGGAGGAACCCATTTGGGGGCTACATCGTCTGGGTAATCGTGGTCGTAGCTTTTGAATTCTGTTTCCCAGGGGAACAGTGGCGGGTTAGATTCTATTTCGGCTCTAAGCCTTTCTTTTAACAAGGTCTGAAAACGGTCTTGCACGGTCGGTATTTCTCCAATTGTCAGCGGTTGTGCGGGTGCATTGCTGTGCGCCCCCACTTGATAGTCCAGCGGGTCTGGTTCGTCCCATTCCCAGTATTCCACCCCGGAATTGTCTTCTGTGTCGCCCCACTCTTCTGAGCGAGGGGATGGATTGAGGTTTTCCTCATCTTCGTTAGAGGTATTCGCGATCGGCCCCTGCAATATCCAGTCTAAAAAATGGCGATCGAAAGCCTCTGCATCCCTGTTCGTTTCGTTATTCATCACTAGATGCCCCTTCTCCGGAATCTGAACGATTTCGCAATTCCCACGCAAGTTCCAGCAATTTAAACCACCGCTTCTGTACCTGGGCTACCGTGCTGCCCAGGGTTTGGGCGATCGCTGACTCTGACAGACCCTGTTGTTTCAACTTTAGCAAACGCTGTCCCTCTGGGCCAATTTGCTCGCCAAAAGCCTGCCACTGAGAAGGCAGCAAACCCAAATTGCGGTCTAAGTCTGCTTCCAGCCACTGGTGAACGAGTTCCCAGCGGTGCGACATGGCAAACCTGAGCAAATGGTACTTGAAGCGCTGCTGCAAATAGTCTCTTTGGCGGGGAGTTATTCCCAGAAGCGACTCTATTTCATTAGTCGGTAAGTCTTGCAAGCGGAGCACGAAGTAATCGGCGCAGTCTTGTTGGTTGCGCTCTTTCAAGTAACCCACTAATTCGTCAATCACGTTTTGCCGCAGAGATTCTGACTCGTCGCCTGGGGGACGAATTGCCGCCGAACCCTGTCCGGCCATCGCTTCCCGCACCGAGTGCACCGAGGTGTCGTTCCAAGTTTGGTCGGAATCTGAAGCCCCTCCGTCGGCGGCTTGTTCCATATCTACGGAGGTTTCTTTGGGCTGCTGCTGGGAAAAGGTTTGGGCCCGTAAAATAATTAGTTGCTGGCTGCGGTTCCGAGGTAAAGGAATGCGCCGCTTGCCGAAGCGCTCTACAAAGGCCATGTACTCTGCTAGTTCTAAGCGAGTGCGGGGACTGTAGGTAGGTGGCAGTTGGGTTTCGCGCCGGAATGCCTTTAAAGCTTCGAGATAAAATCCTTGCAAAAAATCTTTGATCAGTTCTACTCGCCCCTGATAGCTAGACTGCACCTGCGGAGGGGTGATGTAGCGATAGACGATCGCGCTGAGGGTACTGTGCAATTCTACTCGCCCGGGCCCGGAGCCTAAATTGTAATAGTGGAGGCATTGTTGCAAGCGGTGCTGAGCGAGGCTCTGGGCTGAACCTTCTATATCTCCGGAGGCTTGAATCCGCTGGCTTTCAGTGCATATCCTGTTGACTTCTGCTGCCAGTCGCCCTGCTACATCTTGGCAGTTCTGCTCAGACGCGCGAGTGGACTTTTTGAGTTCGTCTAACAGCAGTTGAAATATGGTTTCCACGCTCTGGCAGATTTCCCGCATGATGGTTTACAGCTAACAATGAAAGTAGCACAGTTAGTAAAAGTATGGATAAATCTTTTCTACCGCTACTTTACCCCGTATTCCCCACATAGCACAAAGTGTAATGCACTCGATCTCCTCCTTTGGGCAAACACTGAGGACTGCTTTTTTATATGTCCTGGATGGGCCATCCGCTAAAAACCTGGTTTAAACAGTTGCCATTGCAACGATGGTTCATCCGAGTGTCGGGTTTGACAAAGCCTTCATGGGGCCGAAAACGCTACACTGCCGTTGATACCTTCGGCAAGCGTGCTGTGGTGGTCACAGCAGCAAGTGTTCCTGAAGGTGAAGCGAGCAAACAGGTTCTCCCGGCGGTCTACTAGATGGGACGAAGGGTTTCACGGCTGTATTCGATCGGGGTCTTCCGCCAGTTTTGCCCTAAAGTTTCCACGGCGATGCCCGTCTGTTTCTTGGTAGCATCCTGGAACGTCGATTTAACGGTTTGACTCAATATAATTTCTAGCATCCCAATCACACAGAGGTCAGCACCGCTGATGTCAGAAAATCTGTTTCCTAGCCTTCTAGGATAACTGGGGTTATATTTAATTCCAAGTCCCCTATGCCGCCATTTAAAGCAGCCCACACACTTAATTGTGTGGGCTGTTGGTTAACCGGGACATGAATTCCTTGATTTTTACTAACAATCAGAGTGCAGCCTTTTTTTATAGCGGGATTGAGCGGGGACTCACCTGCCGCCCCATCGCTGTGTTAGCCAAACAAAGGCACTCCTGAACAATAAGTTTCATGGCATCTATCTAAGGGTATCTATATTGGGATTAATTTCACCGGAAATGCCGATATTTTACTAAAGTGCGATCGTCTTCGATCGTCCTCTGGGTTGATGTAAGTTGCTGGCGTAATTTGTTCTAATAAATGTAAAGTTAGAGTTGAAGGAAGAATTTTCAATGCGTAAGTTAAACATAGGTCTATCTGACGAGCAGCGTGCAGGCGTTATTGAACTATTGAATCGCGACCTGTCAGATGCTTACCTGCTGTTAATCAAAACCAAAAAGTATCACTGGGATGTAGTTGGCCCGCAGTTTCGATCGCTCCACCAGTTGTGGGAAGAACACTATCAGGTATTAACTGAAAATATCGATGCTATGGCAGAACGGGTGAGAGCTTTAGGCGGTTATCCAATTGGTACTGCTGAGGGTTTTCTAAAGTATGCCTCGATTAAAGAACATATTGGCGATTTGCCTTTAGCGACTGAGATGGTGTCGCGTTTAGTTGACGACCACGAGTTAGTTATTCGCAATCTCCGCCAACACGTCCACCAGTGCGGTGAAGAGTTTAACGATGACGGAACCGCAGACTTTTTGACGGGTTTGATGGAACAGCACGAACAAATGGCTTGGATGTTGCGATCGTTTATTGAAGGGGAATCCCTGGCGTCAGACGGCCAACAGCCAAAAGCTCAAACTCCTACAGCTTCTCACGCTTAGAGAGATTAAGTAGAGGGAAGAAGGAAGAAGTAAGAAGGAAGAATGCAAAATTTAGATTTTTTATTTAACCCTCTTTCCTGATTCTTGAGCGACCAACCAGGCAGAATTAAACGCCCTCTAGCTTCCTCAAAAGCCCGGTTTCTTCAAAAAACCGGGTTTTTCAATGTTGGGTTTATGTAGATTTTCGATTTCCTAAACTATTGAATCGCATTCTTTCGTATACCTGCGACGGCAACATTCTGTGAGCCTTCGTCCGCGTCTCAATCCTAGCGAGTGTCATCCCTTCACTCGATTCTGATGCTTGTTTTAACTCTAACCCTGATTCAGTTGGCGCTGTAACTATTATTTTGATTATACTTTCTATTGACAGCAGATATAAATTGTGGCGCAAAAGTGCCATTAATAAATCTTCTTTGAACGCTCGATACAACCAAGATAATGTACTCCGGTGATTGCCGCTGCGGTTGCTTTTAACAGCTAAGTAAATGTAAAAATTGCTGCTAGACCAGCGATAAATGCTGCTGGGAATTTCGGGATGTTGCTGTCGGACATCTGCCATAATTAAAGAGTGAGATTTTGCCATTGCTGCATAGTTGCTAGACATACTGCTGGCAATCTGCCGATAGCCAACTAAGTATTCTGGCACGACTTTAAATTGATAATGTTCGGCTATGCGGAGGTGAAGTTCCCAGTCTTCGCAGCCTTGAGCGTTTTCTAGTTTAAGTTTGCAGTTGTAACCGCCGACTTTTGCAAAACAAACGCGGCGGATTAGAGATGAGCTGGCATTGCCTATAAAATATTTATAAATTAATGCTGTGTAAACTTCTCCTTGGATGGTGGAGTTATAAAATCCACCTGTGAGCAAGTCTTTTTCATTTATATCAACTGACCAGGAATAGACAACTCCGACAGATGGTGCTGAGGAAGTCAGGCAGTTAACTTGTTTTTCTAGGTTTTGGGGATACCAAATATCGTCGGCATCGATGGGAGCAATATATTCGCCTTTTGATTTTTCAATTGCTAGGTTGCGGGCGACGGCGACGCCGGCATTTGACTGTTGGAATAAGCTGACGCGGCTATCTTTTTGAGCAATAGATTGGACGATTTCGGCTGTTGTATCTGTAGAGCCGTCATCAACTACTAAAACTTCTATGTTTTGATAAGTTTGAGATAAGACAGACTCTAAGGTTTTAGCAATAAAAATTTCAGCGTTGAAAGCTGGTATGATGACTGAAACTAATGGCTGATTTAAAGTGTTTTGGGAGGTGTTCATGTAATATAAAAAATGGTTTAGGTAAAAGTTTTGGTTCACAGGGAGCTAGCTAAGGGTATGTTAGCAAATTACGAAAGCTCGATCGTACAGCGTCGGAAATTTTAAGACGTATATTTAAAATATATTGCCAAAAGTCAGAAAATGTGCATGGAGTCCGCAGTCGCGATCGACACTTGGTGCAGGAGTCACTGGCGGATGAGGTGTGTAAAAGAAATTGTACCGCGCAAGTCCTGACTGTTTCCGGGTCTCCGTATAAGCGATGTTTGATTTTATACGGTGTGCCTATCTATAAAATCAAACTCTTGTGCGCTGCAACACAACCGCACCAAAATGCTGCTGGGGCTTTTTCCCAAGTTTACACAAACAATGATATATTTAAAGATTTTGTAAAGCTGTTGTGTAAATCAGGTTACTCTCAGCAAGATATGGCGTAAAATAGAGATTAAGAATGGGAAAAATCAAATCGAGAATACCAGCAAAAAATCTAGTTGAAGACAAACAGAAATCGAGTTATAAATAAAAAAGTAGAGCTGATTTTACCCTTCGTAAAGTAGCAACAATAAAATTCCCGCCAATTTTAGCCCCTGCAATTTAAACAATTTAGGTAATGATTTCTACCGCCGACCCCACTGTATCCGTTATTATCCCAGTCCACAACGGGGGCGCTTACTTCCGCACCTGTTTGTCAAAATTGGCTCAAGCTGTGCCCAGACCGATCGAGATTATTGTAGTAGCAGATGGCGAAAGCGACGGTTCCTGGCGTCTGGCCAAGGAATTCGGCGCCAAAGTCATCAGGATTCCCGAATGCGGGGGGCCAGCCCGGGCAAGGAATTTGGGTGCCCAAGCTGCAAAGGGAGATATTCTGTTTTTTGTGGATGCTGATGTCGCTGTTTGTCCAGAAGCTGTGGGCTATGCGATATCGGTGTTCAAAAATAATCCCTACTTAGCTGCTTTCATTGGCTCTTACGACGACGATCCTGGAGATCCTGATTTTCTATCGCAGTATAGGAACTTGCTGCACCACTACGTGCACCAAACAGGTAACGAAGAAGCTTCGACTTTTTGGGGGGCTTGCGGAGTGATTCGCAGGGAAATTTTTTTGCAAATGGGCGGCTTTAATGAGAGTTACCGCCAAGCTTCGATCGAAGATATTGAGTTCGGCTACCGTTTGAAACAAGCAGGTTATAACATTCGGCTGTGCAAAACATTGCAGGTGAAGCATTTAAAGCGGTGGGAACCGATGGGGATGGTGAAAGCTGACTTTTTCTACCGAGCGCTGCCTTGGACAGAACTGATTTGGCGCGATCGCCAATTGAATAACGACCTCAACTTGCAAGTTTCAAACCGCATCAGCGTGATTTTAACTTATGCAGTCCTGCTGGCAATTTTGGGAACGTGCTGGTCGCTGAGCTTTCTGCTACTGGCTGGTTTGCTGGCAATACCGCTGGTAGCAATTAATGCACCGCTTTACCGATTTTTTTACCGCAAACACGGTATCCTATTTGCCCTGAAAACTATTCCGTGGCACTGGCTTTTCTACTTTTACAGCGGACTGGCATTCGCGATCGGCACTGGTCGCTACTTATACCAAAAAAAGCCTGTGACTGGCAAAGTTAGCTTGCCGGTATCCGCTCAATAAATCAAGGCAAATTGTGCTTAAACATCAGGTCGATCGATAGTTTATCAGGGTATTCACGGGTGCATCTATCCCTTTGACAAGTTATAAATAACTGTAGAGTTTCGATTCAAAAGCTGGAGGTAGGCTGAGTGAAACATTATCCTGTTGCGATCGTCGGTGCAGGCCCTGCGGGTTTGACGGCAGCTTACGAGCTAGTCAAGCAAGGCATCATCCCTGTTGTACTAGAAAAAGGTGATAAAGTTGGGGGAATAGCTCGCACAGAAACCTACAAAGGCTATCGTTTCGACATTGGCGGCCACCGCTTTTATACTAAAGTTGAAGCCGTGCAGCAGTTGTGGCAAGAGGTGCTGGGAAATGAGTTTATTAAAGTGCCGCGATTGTCGCGAATTTTTTATCGAGGTAAATTTTTTAACTATCCGATCAGTGCCTTCAATACTCTCTTTAATTTGGGCATAATTGAGAGTACGCTGATTATTTTGAGTTATCTGAAAGTGAGAATTTGGCCGCTTAGGGAAGAAAAAACTTTTGAACAGTGGGTGATCAATCGTTTTGGGGAACGCCTGTATAAAACATTTTTTAAGACTTACACTGAAAAAGTTTGGGGCATTCCTTGTTCGGAAATTCAAGCAGATTGGGCGGCGCAGCGGATTAAAGGATTGTCCCTGACGACAGCAATTATTAATGCTTTGTTTGGCAGCAACGACACCAAAACATTAATCAAAGAGTTTGATTATCCGGCTTTGGGCCCGGGGATGATGTGGGAAAAGTTCGCGGAAGCTGTGGAGAATAAAGACGGCAAAGTTTATCTCGATACAAAAGTGATTAGCTTCGAGCGTGAAGGGAATAAAATTAAAAGTATTACTGCCGAGCATAACGGAGAATTAGTTCAATATTCGGCGGATAATTTTATTACGAGTATGCCGATATCTGCACTGGTAGCAAGGCTGAAGCCGCAGCCGCCAGAAGAGGTGTTGCACGCCGCGCGATCGCTCAAGTATCGAGATTTTTTGATTGTAGCGCTGATAGTCGATCGCAAGGATTTGTTTCCTGACAACTGGATTTACATTCACTCCCCCGAAGTCAAAGTGGGACGAATTCAAAACTTTAAGAATTGGAGCGCCGCTTTAGTTCCCGACGCCAGCAAAAGTTGTTTGGGAATGGAATATTTCTGCAGCGTAGGCGACGAGATTTGGGAAATGTCGGACGCGGAACTTGTCGAATTAGCAACTCGCGAGTTGGTTGGTTTGGGGTTAGCAACAACTTCTGATGTGCAAGATGGAGTTGTCATACGGCAACTTAAAGCTTATCCAGTTTATGATGGGGAATATCGAGGACACTTGCAGGTACTTGAAGGTTTTTTGAAGGGAATTGAGAATTTGCAGACGATCGGGCGCAACGGTATGCACCGATACAACAACCAAGACCATTCCATGCTGACGGGGATGCTGGCCGTGAGAAATATTCTCGGGGAAAAGCACGATTTGTGGGATGTGAATACTGAGCGATCGTACTATGAAGATTTTAGTGTCGATCGCTCAAAGGACAAAAAGGATTCGGATTTGATTTCGCAATCTCACTGATATTTGGCAACTGTTGCAATGAGGCGATCGCGCATCTTTTGTTTGTTTGTGGGCGATCGCTCAAATATCATCAGGTAACGGCGACAATAATCCCTCTACTTGTACCAGTAAACTAGGCAAAATACTGGTAACAATATTCCAAATAACTTCCGAACTCACTTGGTCATAGCGATGAACCAAAATATTTCGTAAGTTAATCGCATTTCGCCAATCAATTTCGGGATGGAACTGCTGAAACTCGATCGAAATTCTCCGATCGGCTTCGCCCAAAATCCCCAACTGCCGCTCTACGGCACTTTGCATCAAAACACTTTCAAGCCGGAGTCTCGCAAGAAGCATCAACCGTAAACTCCTGAATCCGACGGATTGCCTGCGCCATGTCCCAAAGTGAAGCACTATCCCGATCGCCCGCTTGCATAAATCACTCGATAGGTTTTCAAAATGTTCGATCGCCGATAGAGATTTTTTAACTGCTTTTTTTCCACCAAATCTACACAACGGTGAAATAAATGCTCTATTTGCTCCTGCATACTCCATAGATCGGATAGTGTGAGGCGGTGCGATGGCTCATATGTCACCAGTACATCCACATCGCTATCAGGGCGAAAATCATCCCGCAGCACCGAGCCAAACAGGGCAAACTCGACAATGTTCCAGCGCTGGCAAAATTGCGCGATCGCATCGAGAGAGACTTTTAGGCGATCGGTAACAACATATTCTAAATTTGATTGCAACTCAACCATCCGCGAGCTAACCTCCAATCTTGTAGCTAACGTCTTTTAATTGTAACATCCCAGGTCGGATTGACATTCTGATCCTAATGTTTGAAGTAACTTTTACTTCGGAAATAGCTGGCATCGTTGCCCAACAGTGTGAACCAAACCAGCAAATTTTATGGTGGTGAATGTGCCGCAACAATGGATAAGAACAAGAAGGACATTCGTGCATAATCTTTTACTTCTGCGATCGATTAGGGAAAAACAATTTTAGGAGCAGCCGTATGTCCCAAATAAATATAGGCAGCCGATCGCAGTACAATTTCGGAATAGAGAATCTTTTGGATGTCTAAACTCGGTGCACGTTTGGCTGCGAAGTTGTAAGCCGCGATTTCCCCATCCAAACTGAAGTCACTATTTGTCAAGTAGTGATCGTAATCGTGCATTCCCTGAAAAATAAATCCAAAAATAGGATTAGGATAAACAGCAGAATCGTAACTCTCAGCGGATACCCAAAGTTGCCCTTGTTTGATATCTGCAAACATTTCTTCTGCGTTTTCATAACGCATATAATCTGAAAATTGTAGATTTAAAGGCAATTGCTGGAACTCACCCATTAGCCAATCACAGAGTTGGGCGATGGTTTGATCTGAAATTTCGGGTGGCTTACTTTCTAGATAGAGTTTGGCGAGAGTTTCTACTTTTAATGCCGTTAAGTTTGCTTTTGTGAGAGTCATATCGCTCCCCTCCTAACCTTGAACTACCTTTATTCTGACAGTTTTTATCAACAACTGCTATGAGCTAGCTCATTTTTGAAAAAAAATAGTCAAGGCTATTTGATCGATCGCACTCCCTGTTAATTTGTAATAGCTAAAGGTACTTGCTGTGAAACGTAACCTGCGGCTTTAATTAAATCTGCTGCCTTTTCGCCGATCGCAATTGTCGGCGCATTCGTATTTCCTGTGGTGATTGTTGGCATGATTGACGCATCTACCACACGCAATCCCTCAACTCCATGTACGCGGAGTTCAGAGTCTACAACCGCCATTGAGTCAGTTCCCATTTTGCAGGTGCCGACAGGATGAAACACAGTGCTGCAAACTTCCCGAATGTAAGCTTCGAGTGCTTCATCACTCTGATTGTCGGCACCGGGAGCGACTTCCTCACCCCGAAACTCATCAAAGGCACTTGTCTGAAATAATTTGCGGAGTAATTTAATTCCTGCAGTGAGTTTTTGCACATCGGATTTACTTTGGAGATAGTTCATCCGAATAATTGGTGCATCTTTCGGATCGGGCGATAGCGAAGCGCTGCTGCCGAAGGCAGGACGTAAAAATACACTACCAATACTCTCAGGATGGATCAAACATACTAAACCAGTGAATCCCGAATCAGAACGAGGAGGGGATGTCAACAGAATAGGGCTGAAGATCAACTGTAAATCAGGCGCAACATCCAGATTACCCTCGCTATGCAAAAACAATCCGGCTTCAACGATACTACTGGTGATTGCAGGGTGTAAATCCTGAGTTGCCAGGTGTACCACAGGAATGAGAGGATGATCTTGGAGGTTTTGACCGACACCAGGCAAATCAACGATTACAGAAATACCCAATGATTCCAGGTATTCTTGATTACCAATGCCCGAAAGCATCAGCAGCTTAGGCGAATCGAACGCGCCAGCACTTAAAATCACTTCCCGGTTAACCCGGACTTGGTGCAGCGTTCCCTCGTGCATATATTCCACCCCAACGGCGCGGGTTCCCTCAAACAACAATCGAGTCACCAACGCTGCTGTCGTTGTTGTCAAATTGGGACGATCGAGAATTGGCACCAGGAATGCAGCAGCGGTACTGTGACGTTTTCCATCTTTAATCGTCATCTGATAGAGTCCTGCGCCTTCTTGGTGCATCCCGTTGAAATCAGGATTGTTGTGATATCCCATAGCTACAGATGCTTCTACAAATCGTTGGGATATCGGTGCCGGGGAAATTAGATCGGTAACACTCAACTCGCCATCGACACCGTGGTATTCGGAAGCACCTCGTTGCTGGTTTTCAGATTTCTTGAAATATGGCAATACATCTTGATAACTCCAACCGGGATTACCCAATTCTTGCCAGCGATCGTAATCATGAGGATTGCCTCGGACATAAAGCATGAAATTAATCGAACTGCTGCCGCCCAAGACTTTCCCGCGGGGATGAAAGATTTTGCGGTTATTGAGGTAAGGTTCTGGTTCTGTGAAGTATGCCCAGTCTACCTCAGAGCCTAGTAAGTTGAAGCATTCCAACGGGATTTGAATCTCTGGTTTCGTATCTGGATTGCCAGCTTCGAGCAACAACACGGTTGTTTCACTGTCTTCTGTCAGACGGTTGGCAACCACACAGCCTGCCGAACCTGCACCAATCACAATGTAGTCATAGTTCGTCATAACATTCTCCTGCTTCGTTGTATGTAATCGATTAATTTAGTCAGGCTAGAGAATTCAACTTTTCGTACAAGATTTCTGCATCAAGATACGGTTGTTTTTATACACCTCTAAAGTTCCAGACTTCGGGCTATCCAACGTGCCATCCCAAACCCAATATTCATAATTGCCCTTCCGAAACTTATAGACTCGAACGCCTTCTGTAGCTTTGCTAGTACCTCCGCCCAAACTTAAATTACCGTTGGAACTGGTCGAGCGATATAGCAGTTCACCTGAAGCCTTCTTTTTCCAAATATTAATGTTGTAACCACCCTGGCATCTTGTACTGAGGATGAGGTCAGCAGTAGAATCAGCAGACGCAGGTAAGGAAAAATTAGCTAAGGCACAGATTGGTAGAGCAAGGAGTAACGCTGATTTTTTCAGTAGTGTTTTCATAGTTCTTAACAATGTTGTAGAACTGATTGGACTGCAATCATTTATATCGAATTGCAACCCGGTTTTTAAGTATAACACCTCCTACAACTAACCCGTTTTATCTGCGTTGGCAGCGATCGCTTCAAAAACCGTATGGGGACTTTTGAAGGTTAGCCGCGCTTCTGGTTTCTGGAGTGCCACCATCGTTTTGACGTGTTCGTCTTCGTCATCACGAATGTTCGCGAACACGTCGTATAGATTATCCACCTTGGGACGACGAAATTCATGACTTAGTGCAGTCTGAACTTCATCAAACATATAAAGATCGCCATCGCGATAGAAATTGATTGCCACCTGGGGCGCAGGTTGAGCTTTCAGTTGAGCTTCGTAGGTTTTCAAGTATTCGTCATAGGTGTGATAGGCATGACCTTCAATCAGTTCCATCAGGTAGTAGGCGTAAGAAGGAAACAGCATATAAAGTGGCACTACCACCCAGTAGTAAGCGAATGCAACGTGTTGGGCGATGAAGCGATCGATCCAGAGGCGATCGCCTCCGAGTGATTCCATAATCAACAGATGGTGTAATTCGTTCCAGGTTTCAGCGAAGTGAAGTTTCAACAAGTCTGCTTTGCGCCAGTAACCCAGCGTCTCGTAGAGATGCAGCACTGATAGATAGGAAAAGTAAGGCACGCGGGCGATCGTTTCCAGCATATAAAACCGAGGATAGGAACGATTTCCGTAGACGACATCTACAAGGAAGACAAAAAAAGCAACTATTAATCGAATCAAAACTTTCACGGTGAATTCCTCAAAAATTTGAACACTGACCGAATCTGAAAATTTCGATATCCTATTTTCGCCAGTAATTGTTGGCAGCAGCGACAGTGGCAAATTCTAGAGCGACAACGTGACCAACTGCAATCAGCATCATGGCATCATTGCCATAAACCTCTCGTAACTGGTTGCGCTTTTCTTCATCAGGCTGAGTCATTTTGATAATCAGCCGTGCCATTTTGACTGCCAGTTGCCGTCCCTCTTCAGGCGTTTCTGTTAAAAGTGAGTTATTGGGAACCAATGTAACTTCGGGTGGCCTTACAACAGATGGATTGTTTGAAGTGATTATATTATCCATGTCAAAATCTCCTGAGTTAGTGTCTTTTTTAGAACAGCAGCATTGGTTATCCAAGACCTCCCTAATTCGATCTGCTTCGCTCGTAAAATGGCATTTCAATGGCTTCTATGAGCTAACTCAAACTTGAATCAACTCACCGAGAGTTTTCGGTTACTTCTCTAAAGATATCTCCTGGCAAATCCGCTCTAACTTTTCTGGATTCCGCACACTGTAAATAGAATGAATGCAGCCATCCACAATCTCAAACGTCATCACACTGTGAATGTGGCCATCCAGATATTGGATAATGCCTGGTTGTCCGTTGATATCGGCTAAGTGAGAGACACAATTAAGCAGCCATTTGCGACGAATGGCTAACAGCATCCGAGCCACCTTTACAGCTCCATGTATCGGCTTGAGGGCTGCAACGACCTTGCCACCACCATCTGAACAAAACGTCACATCCTTCGCCAGCACCAGCAACAAATCTTGTAAATCCCCCTTGGTGGAGGCATCTAAAAATAGGGCTGTAATCTGCTTTTGTTGAGGCCGAGAAACTGGGAAACGAGGACGTTGGTCGGCAAGATGCTGCTTCGCCCGCCGCAGGATTTGGCGACAGTTGGTGGGACTCTTGCCGATCATCTGACCGATTTCGTCATAGTCATACTCGAACACATCGCGGAGTAGAAATACTGCCCGCTCGATCGGAGATAAACGCTCCAGTACAGTTAAAAATGCGATCGAGAGCGAGTCTGCTAATTCCATTAGATCGGTTGAATTTTCGGATTGTTGCGTTAACATCGGTTCTGGTAGCCAGGTACCGACGTATTGTTCTCGCTGGACACGCGCCGATCGCAAATGATCGATGCAGAGGCGCGTGATGATAGTTGCCAGATAAGTCTTTGCCGATCGCACCGTGGAGCTCGCCGTCTGTTGCCAGCGCAGGAAGGTTTCTTGTACCATATCTTCGGCATCTGTGACAGTTCCCAGCATTCGGTAGGCGATCGAGAACAGCAACGGACGATGGTGGTTAAAATCATCCAGAGAACTCATAAAGCCCCCTGCTCTTGTTCCTGAATAGTTCTCAATGCCCACAAGCCAATTCCAGCTCCTAATCCATCCACAATTAATATCAGGATGGCTGTGACTTGGAACAGCAAACCCCAGCCTTCAAAGGCTACTTGAGAGACACGATCTGGACCGATGGCGATGAAATGATTGTAGAGCCCAAACAGGACCGATCCAGCCATTGAACTGAGTAAGAGCCAGCTACCAATGCGATAGAACTGTGTCCAAAGCAAAACGGCTGCAATGATGGGAATCAGAAAAATCACAATACCCACAAACAAACTCTGAAGGAGAGAGAGGGGAACTGGGATTTCCAAATGCGCTAAACCATGCAGTCCGTTTGCGATCGCATGGATGACCGCGATCGTTGTTCCATATTGAGCAATCTTCATTTTATTTCTCCCTGATTAGAAAGCTTTCCAGGCAACTCATAGTCTTAGCCCGATCGAGATTAAATTGTCAGTTGGCCCTCTTCAACGGAAGTTTTAACAAGCCATTCCAACGATCGCGGTTGAAAATTTAGTTCGCGTTTTGCCTTAGCATTGGATACACCTCGTAACTGGGTGCCGTAGTAGACAGCATCTGCACCGCTGATTCGCAGAGCATCCTCAACAGATACCTGCGGTGGCGGTGGAGCATTGAGCCACTGGGCATAAGCAGGAAGCCACACGCGCACCTCTAAGGGCCGATCGTCCGCAATTAGGTAAATACCGGGATTTCCCCGATCGACTGCCGCCACCGTCGCGAAGGCCGCATCCTCAATGTGAACCCAAGACCATACACCTTCGCCATTTCCGACGATCGGGAATTGTTGCTGCCGCACCTGTGAGGCAACGTCTCCATCGGTTGCGTACCAAGTGCCGGGCCCGTAGAAGAAGCCATAGCGCAGGACAATTCCTTCTAAAGTGGGGTTCCCTAGCAAGCGACGTTCAATCTCATTCAGCTTGCGGGTTCCGTCTGCAACTGCGGGCGAAGCATCTAAGGCTAGGGGTGTTTCTTCATCGGCCAATCCTGTACCCGGAGTTGCCAAAAATGCGATCGACTGCCTGATGTAACGACGCACGCCAGCCGCTTGCGCTGCAGCTAGGACATTTGCACCTCCTTCGAGACGGATGCGATCGTTGAGTGCTGCTGCCGCCTGCATTGTCTCAGGGGTGTAGGTTTTAGGCAGAGAGGTGAGTTGTTCGATTACAACTTCCGGTTGAGCGCGAATCACAGCAGCTTTGAGAGCACCTGCATCAAACACATCTGCGATCGCCGGTTCCACGCCTTGTTCAGCTAAAATCCGCGCTTTTTCTGGAGTGCGAGTCAATGCAACTACATCATGTCCTGCGCTGTGCAATTGGGCGATCAGCGGACGACCGATCGCCCCCGTTGCACCTGCAACCAAAATTCTCATCTAGGAACCTCCTGTTGAAGTCTGTGAGGTATTTATAGATAAGACGAAAGAGCATCGTTAGTTGTGACAAGATGATTTAACTCAAACTTGAAATGGCGATCTGTCACTTTAGCTCAAGTGAAGCAATGGCATCGCTAATTTTCACCATGAGTGTCATTGGATCGATCGGCGAAACAGTAAACCCGCACTTCTGATAAAACTGCTTCGCATCTTCCGAAATAGCGTGTACGAGAATTGCCCGTATCCCTGCAATCTCAGCAGCTTGCAAAGTGCGAAGAATTGCATCCCGCAGCAAAGCGCGTCCGATGCCGAGGCCTTGCCAATCCCGATCGACTGCAAGCCGTCCAATCACCATAACAGGAATCGGATCGGGCATATTGCGCCGGACTTTACCCGTTGCAGCAGTTTTTGCTATTGCTCCATTTGCAAGACAATAGTACGCAATGACTGCTTGACGATCGCACAAAACATAAGTCCGTGAAGCGCCCTCTGACTCATTTTTCAGAGCGCGGCGCTTGAGCCATTCATCTAACTGACTGTTGCCTGAATCAAAGGTCTCAATTTGATGTAACGAGTTCAGTTTTTCCGGCGGGCAGAGTTGGTCTAAATCTCGATCTAATCCCACGGAGATTTTGTTTTTAGTAATGCGTTTAGCTTCTGATTTGGCGTCGGCGGTGCATCCAGCAGCGCCAAAAACTGCTTAAATTTAATTTCATCTAACCCAAAAAAACAGCGGTCTAGAAGAACATCTTGAGCTTTTTGGTAAGCTGATTCAAGCATGAACTCCGATCGGCTCTTTCCCTGTAATTGGGCCGCGCGATCGATGAGAGCGCGTTGATTCGGCTTAGCTCGAATGTTGATTGTCACATCACGGGTCTGGCTGGCTGATTCTTCAGATGCTGGCGGGTGCATAACAGTTACCTCTGGCTAGACACAGTAGTAATTTGAGCTAGTAGCCCTAGCATATTTATATTATGATTTTTTGTATACACAATGTCAACACATTTACTGAAATCTGCGATCGCGGATCTATCTAGTTAACCGCGAGGGAATCGTGAACTCACGCATTGTACGGGCAGCCCCCGCCGCCGCTGATACAGGAGCGCCTAAGTCCTGATGTTGCCTTTCTAGGTCTGTTTTGATAGTTGACACAAATTTTTTAAACTTGTGCTAACTCTTGACTTACAGACTTACACAGTGAAAATATGCTAAGACGCCAGCAACAAACAAACCAACCTATGAACTTTTCCAAGAAGTCAGGGGGCAAAAGTGCCACATCCCCAACAATCAACTCAACACAGAATCTCGGCGCCGCAGGATTGCGGAAATTACTTTTTGCCGCCGGAATAGCCTCTCTGTGCGCTAGCTGTCAAAATCCTCCAGCACCCACCGCCACAACTCCCGGAGGCAGCCCCGGAACCAGTCCCGCAGCCACTCCCGTCGCAGTCAGCAGCCCCGGAGACCCAAATACTGTCAAAATTGTCTCCATGCTGCCCATGACAGGCAGCGCCTTGGGTCAAGCTCAAACAATGGTCAACGGCATCCAACAAGCCCTCGCCGAAACCAACTCGAAAGCTTGCGACGGCAAAATCCAAGTCCAATACGAAGTTTACGATGACGCCACCGCCGCCGCCGGCAAATGGGACCCGGCCCAAGTAACGTCAAACTCAAACAAAGCCGTCGCTGACGGTTCGGTAGTTGCCGTCATCGGTCACTATAACTCCGGTGCCGCCAAACTTTCCATTCCCGTGCTCAACCAAGCTAACATCGTCATGATCAGTCCGGCCAACACTTATCCGGGACTGACTAAACCAGGAAAAGGCGAAGCCAAAGAACCTAACGTTTATTATCCCGCTGGCACTCGTAATTTCACCCGCGTTGTCCCCGCTGACGACCTTCAAGGGGCTGTAGCTGGCAACTGGGCGAAATCTTTGGGCGTGCAAAGAGTCTACATTCTCGACGACCAAGAACTCTACGGCAAAGGCATCGCTGATGTTTTTGAAGCCACGGCTAAAAAGTTGGGAATTCAAGTCCTCGGAAGAGAGGGAATTGATATTAAAGCTAGCGACTATAAGGCGTTAATGAATAAGATCAAAGCTTTAAATCCCGACATGATTTACTTCGGTGGCACTACTCAAAGCAATGCCGGACAAATAATTAAAGACATGAGAAATGTCGGGATGGCGGCTGATGCAGTTAAGTTCATGGGGCCCGACGGCATTAAAGAGCAAGCTTTAATTGACGCGGCGGGCAAAGATGCCGAAGGAATTTACGCTACTTTTGGCGGCTTGCCTCCTCAAGAATTGACTGGTGCGGGCGCGAAGTGGTACGAAAGTTACAAGGCAAAATATAATGCTGAACCGGAAGCTTATGCAGCTTACGCCTATGAAGCTGCTAAAGTTGCGATCGGCGCAATTAATAAAGTTTGCAAAAATGACCGCGCTGCTATCCGCGAAGCTGTCTTGGCAACTAAAGATTTTAACGGGGTACTCGGCACTTGGAGTTTTGACACCAACGGCGACACGAGCTTGACTACAATGTCAGGCAATGTTGTTAAAGGTGGCAAGTGGGAGTTCGTGAATGCGCTCAAGACGGAATAATTAATCAGAAGGAAGAGGGAAGTTCGGCAACGGATGTAACCGATGTAACGGATATCGGGAAGAAGGAAGTAGGAAGAAGGGATAATAAAAAATTATGCCTTTTTCCTTCTCCCTCCAATGTCCCATGCCCAATTCCCAATTCCCAATTCCCAATTCCCAATTCCCAATTCCCAATTCCCAATTCCCAATTACTCAAAAACATGAAGAACTGGAAAAGTATTCTCTTATATCTAGGTGTAGTTTATATAGTTTTGCTATTAGGCCCGATCGCCGGATTTGATTTGCCAAAAATCGTTGGAGAAATAGTCAGCAATCCTGAAGTTTTTATCCAACAATTATTAGTTGGTCTTGTCAACGGCGCGCTGATTGCAATTATTGCTTTGGGTTACACTATGGTTTATGGCATTATTGAGTTAATCAATTTTGCTCATGGCGATTTGTATATGTTGGGCGCTTTTGCTTCCCTAACCGTGTTCGGGGCTTTTGGCATTCAAGACGGCGCATCTTTAGGTACTGCTATACCGGTGATGTTAGTCGCTTTAATTGTATGTTCGGTGTTTTGTGCTGGGCTGAATATTGTTGTGGAAAAGTATGCTTATCGACCTTTGCGAAATGCTCCTCGTTTGGCTCCTTTAATTTCAGCGATTGGAGTTTCTTTTATTTTCCAAAATATGGGTTTATTTTGGGGAGGATTGAAAGCTTTTATTCCGGTGATGGGTTCTAATTCTGCTGCGCCGAAAAGTTTTCCCGATTTGTTACCGCGAGTTGATATTCTCAAAGCTTTGGGAATTCAAACGAGTATTGTATTTACGACGAAAGATTTAATTGTGTTGGTGGTGGCGGTTGTATTGATGGTTTTGCTTCATGTGTTTGTGCAATACACTCGTCTGGGAAAGGCGATGCGGGCAACGGCTCAAAGCCGCGATGCTGCTAAAATTATGGGAATTAATGTGGATCAGATTATTGCTCTGACTTTTTTGATTGGGGGAGCTTTGGCTGGTTCGGCTGGGATTCTGGTTGGTCTGTACAACAATACTATTGTTTTTACGATGGGGTTTACAGCGGGTTTGAGGGCTTTTACTGCGGCGGTTTTGGGGGGAATTGGCAATATTGTCGGGGCGATGTTAGGAGGGGTTTTGATTGGGTTGCTGTCGTCTTTGAGCGATCAGTATTTGTCGAGTCGCTGGACTAATGCTTGGGTGTTTGGGGTTTTGGTGGTGATTTTGGCTTTTAGACCTGGGGGTTTGTTGGGCGAGAATGTTCAGGAGAAGGTTTGAAATTGCAGGGTGGAATTGATGGCAAGAGACATTTATCATAATGAAGTATGGCAAAGCAGGAAAATCCCCTCACTGGAGAAACACTAATCAAAGAAGTCTGTCGGCGGATTCGGGTTGCCCATAGCTACTGGGATGCTCATAATAACGCTGCCTGTCGGGGAGAGCGCGAGCGCGCATTAACCCTTTACAACACGCTGACCAAAGAACAAAAAGAACAGATTCCACAGGTGTTGCGGGTGTGGCTTCGTTACCGCAGTGAAAAATACTTTGGAGTACACCGAACGCCACCCAAGTCGAGACGAAAGTTGAAGTAGTAATTTCCTCGCATCGTTTTGAACCGATGAATCTTGACTAATTGAAGATGACCAGGAGGGTTTTTGTAATCTTGAAACAGATGGCATTAGAGGTGATTGTAGAATTCTTGGATATCAAGAGATTTTGATGTATTACCTGCTCGAATATAAAATTCCCGACCTTTTTTGCTCTTGACAAAAACTGGTTTGGTTGACTTTTTTGCCTCGATCGCGCAAACATTTTTACCTTCAATGATTTCAAAGCGAGTTTTGAGCAACTGTGTAAAGCTATTACCCATGGAATCGCCGACTAAGTGTATGATTGTCTGCTCAAACTGATCCAGACTCTTTTGGGAAAGTAAGGATAAATCTTTTTCTAAGCCAAAAATATTGCCGTTATCTTCAACACCAATAATTAATGTTCCTCCTTCACTGTTTAGGAAGGCAGCAATAGTTTTCAAAACATTTATCCTAAGATCCTCGTTTTTACAGTTTTGTTTGACATCCCATTGAAGAGTGCTTTTGTATTCTAACCGAGGACTTTCAGGCAACGTTATCAGCTCAGAAATAGGACGCTGATCGCCAATTTTTCGGATTGTGGTTAAAAATCTGCGGAGTTGCCTGTCTTCAATTCGTTGCTTTAAGGATTCCTCTGTATCTGCTGCATCAATGACTGTTTTGTTGATCACAGCAATATATTGACCAAAATAAGTTTGTTCCAGTGTTTCCAGATTCTCGGTGATCCACTGTTCGTTTTGGACATTGCCCCAACGGTTGAAATACGCGATCGCATCTTGAATCGACTCATGTAAAATATCAAAAATATTACCTTGCATATTTTTGGAAATGTAGTCCCACGCCTCCATTTTGAAGGCAGTTCGACAATCGGTCACTGTATCGTTTGCTGTCAAAATAATGACTACAGAAGAAAGATTTCGAGCTTTCACCTCATTGACAACAGCAAAGCCACTGTCGTCCTCCTCCATTCGCATATCTGCAATAATCACATCGAAGGGAGTGTTCAACTTTTCCTTTGCCTGGGTTGCACTCGTTGCGGTTTCAATCTGCTGATAACCAAACTCTTTCAACCATTCGAGCAACTCACTTAAAAAACGGGGGTTGTCCTCTACCACCAACAAATGAACGTCTTCGGTTTGCATTTTACCTATTCTCTCCCTCAGTAAGTAAGTAGGTACAAATAAATCTAACATGAATCGAGCAGGTTTTGTAGCAATAAACTCGCTCTTAATATAGACCCTAACTAAACTCGCCGCTTGTATGTTGAAAGAGGTCGGCGATCGAATATTATTTTTTTTTGCGCTTACCTACTTATAGGGAATATAAATTTCAAATTGGGCTCCATTATACCCAGTTTCACGGATGTGCCCATTCATCTTGGTCAAGGTTTTACGAATAATGAATAGCCCTAAGCCACTCCCTTTTCCTTCCTGAGAGGTAGTTCTTAGAGGTTGAAAAATCCAGTCTTTCTTATCTTCTGGAACCCCTTCTCCATTATCAACAAGCTCAATGAACAGATATTTTTGCTCACCCGGCATCGTTCTTCCTCTGATTTCTGGTGGATTTATGACATCTTGAGAAGTGATGCGAATGGTTAGATTCTGTTGATTTGAATTATGTTTAAGGGAATTTTCTACAAGTTCATTTAAGGCACTTTTAATTTTTTCTTCATCTCCATTAAATTCAGAATCACCGTTGTGAATGTCTAGAAGAATCTGAGCCCGATCAATTTGAGGCATTGTTTCCCATTTTTCAAATAGCTTTTTCACCTTAAAGCGATGATTTTTGATGGTAATACCTTCGTTAATTGCTTTTAAGTCACTGAGGGCAATTTGGGTGAGTTCTAGTTGCGTCAGTAACTTTTCAAATTGGGAATAGTGAGCATCACTTGGTTGCAATTTCCGCATTGCTCGTCGTGTCTTAGATTCAATGACAGCAAGCTGATTATTGACGAAATCAGAGATGTCATGGGCTGTTTTAGAAATGACTGCCAGAATGCGGCAATAGTCATCGTGAGGAATAGTTTCAATTTCAGACTTTTGCACTACCCGTCGTCTATCTACCTCTGCAAAAACATCCTCAATATCTTGAATGATGCCACTTAGCAAGGGATCTTCCCGTTCGGAACGGCGCAAAATTCTATAGGCAATTCCTTTGAGGATGCTGATCTCATTGGCAATTTTGTGATACATCGCCCTGTTGAGCATTTCGGTGTCACTCAACCCTATTTGGGTGTCAGTTTTGAACATCTCAAAATAGCCTTCCTCACTGAGATTTAAAGTTAGCATCTCCAGTGCCTGAGCATAGCGTGGAGAATCTTCTTTAATCTGTCGCAGCAGTTCAACTGCTCTTTCGCTATAAGGCTTGGTGGCAAGAATACTTCGGGAAATGTATAGCAGGGTTATCTCTTTATCATCGGTTCTGTCTTTGTCATCCGAATTGGCGATGGCTGCCTCGAAGTATTCGTTACCTTTCTCTGGTTGCTTAATTTGGTAGTATAGCCTACCTAAGTTAACTCGAATTACATTAGCTTGGTATGGAGTAAGAGCTTCGATTTTGATAGCTTTTAATTGGTCGATTGCCTCTTGATGTTTACCTACTTTCTCTAATACCAGAGCATATTGAAAATCAAGATAACTGCTGAGCGTCCTAGCATTTTGAGGCTTAATTTGAAGGGATAGCTCAAAGTATTGTAAAGCCTTCTCATATTGACCAGTTGTAGCTAAAGTATGGGCATAACAACTCAACGTTCTTGGATGATTAGGTTCAATCTGTATCGATCGCTCAAAAAACTGCAAAGCTTGATCGGGATGACCATTTGAAGCCAAAGCATTAGCATACCGACTAAGTGTTATCGGAGCATTAGGTTCAAGCTGTAGCGATAGCTCAAAGTATTGTAAAGCCTTCTCATACTGACCCGTAGAAGCTAAAGCAGTAGCATACCGACTAAGTGTTATCGGAGCATTGGGTTCAAGCTGTAGCGATAGCTCAAAGTATTGTAAAGCCTTCTCATGCTGACCCGTAGAAGCTAAAGCATTAGCATACAGATTAAGTGTTATCGGATCATTAGGTTCAAGCTGTAGCGAGCGCTCTAAGATTTGAACAAGCTTCTCATGCTGACCACTTGAAGCCAAAGCAGTAGCATACCGACTAAGTGTTATCGGATTATTAGGTTCAAGCTGTAGCGAGCGCTCAAAGTATTGTAAAGCCTTCTCATGCTGACCATTTGAAGTCAAAGCAGTAGCATACCGACTAAGTGTTATCGGAGCATTAGGTTCAAGCTGTAGCGAGCGCTCAAAGTATTGTAAAGCCTTCTCATGCTGACCATTTGAAGTCAAAGCAGTAGCATACCGACTAAGTGTTATCGGAGCATTAGGTTCAATCTGTATCGAGCGCTCCAAGAATTCCAAAGCCTTCTCATGCTGACCATTTGAAGCTAAAGCAGTAGCATACAGATTAAGTGTTATCGGAGCATTAGGTTCAATCTGTAGCGATTTATCAAAAAAATGCCAAGCTTTCTCGAACTGACCATTTGAAGCCAAAGCATTAGCATACCGACTAAGGGTTACTGCATCATCAGGTTTATTCTGTAGCGATTTATCAAAAAAATGCCAAGCTTTCTCGAACTGACCATTTGAAGCCAAAGCATTAGCATACCGACTAAGGGTTACTGCATCATCAGGTTTATTCTGTAGCGATTTATCAAAAAAATGCCAAGCTTTCTCGAACTGACCATTTGAAGCCAAAGCATTAGCATACGTGCGGACAGTTGTATTATTACTAGGTTCTATCACTAATAACCTTTCCAATATATCAAATGCTTTTGTATAATTTTCATTTTTAATCAAGGCCTCGGCATAAACATTTAAAGTAATTTTATTACCGGGTTCCCTTTTAAGCGCACTTTCAAGAATACCAATAGCTTTTTCATATTTTACTTGGGCTTTTTCATATTCTCCTTTCTCTTTTTCATATTCTCCTTCTTTAACCAAAGCTTTTCCATAACCCGTTAGTGTAACAACATTATAAGGTTCAAGTTGAAGTAAATCTTCATATATTATACTTAGAAGCTCCTTAGACCTATTAAACCTATTTGGATCTTGCAGGAATTTACAGTACCTACTCAAAACTTTTTTATCATTAGGATCAATTTGACGTGCTTTTTCAAATGAAATATAGGCTTCTTCATCTCGATCTACCTCTGGTAGAGCTAGAGTTTGACCATATTTGCTCCATACCTTAGCACTCTGAGGAAAATCTCTCAGCATCTGCTCGAAGATAGCGATCGCCTCGTCATACTTCTTTGCTTGTACGAGGTCTTCTGCCTGATTCATTAAGATTTCGAGGCGATCGTCGCTACTCATCGTGTCTGAGCTCCGGTAGCAGTGGGTGTAGTTCAATAATGGCGTTGCTGAATAAAGCTAAATGATCAAAGTCATCTCTAGTGTATTATATGAAGATCCCTCGCTGATAACAACCTCAAAACCTAGCTAAATTGCTAAAAACTGGTCATTACAATAGTTTCACATTTTGCTCTCACCAGATTCAGATACCTCATTATACAACGCCAAATCAAACATTCCCTGGTTTGAGCCAGCCAAAAACTTCGCCTAAAGTCAACTGCCTTTCCGGCATAAAATTGGGCATCGGAAGTATATCTGTTGGGTCTTGCAAGGAAATAGGCTGCTGCCTTGCGGGATAGGCTAAAATGTTTTTTTCATCGGGATCGAGCAACCAACCCATCTGACAACCGGCATTCAAACAGTGCAAAATATTGTTTGTGATTTTGGTTTGGCTTTGGGCTGGGGACAATATTTCTATTGTCCAGTCTGGGGGAGCATTAAATGTATTGGCAATTTCGCCGTCAGCGTCTAGGGGAATGCGATTCCAAACAAAAATCGCGACATCGGGAACAATAGAACGTCCGCCAAAGGTGCAGCGAAGTTCTGGTAGGGCTAGGGCAATTTGCGGTTTCTCTGCGATGTCGTTGGTGACTGTTACGAGTCTGCCTTGTAGTTTGCTGTGTTTTCCTTGTGGCATTGGTTTTTGGACGATCGCACCTTTGATGTATTCGCTAGCGGGTTTGGTTTCTGGGAGTTGCAAAAACTCGTCGAGGGTGATAGTTTTTTGAGGTGCTTGTACCATATAGCGATCGCCCGTTTGAAGTGTGTTGCGGTAACAGTTCCAGTATATTTGAAGTTTCGTCACTTTTGGTGCAATAATCGAACTCAAAAGACTCTAAACTGTAGCTAGCCCGATCGACCGTTTCCACGATAAGCAGTCGATCGCATTCATTGAGGCAGAATTTGGCACGGCCCGCGTCAGTCGCATCTATAAACTGCGATTTCTAGCATTCTTTCATCTAACTACTGACTGCTGACTAATAACTAATGACTAATGACTAATAACTTCTTCCTATGTCAAACAAGATAATTAAAGCAATTAAATCGAGCGGTATTTTAGGGGCGATCGCCTCTTTGACTGTTTTGTTATTCGGCGGTTGGAGTGGCACCGTAATCGGCTGGCTAATGGGTACCGCGGCTGGCTTTATTAGCTGTCGAGCTCAGAAGGTTTACAGCCCGAAAATGGGTGCTGTGATCGGCAGTTTAGCGGGTTTGGGATTGGGAGTTTGGCTGTTAGTTGCGAGTGTGATAGAAGGGGTTTTGATTAGACCTTTGTCTGGTCAACCTGCTGTTGCTTTGCCGACGACGCTGCTGTACGGGATTTGCAGTTTGACGATCGCAATTTTGACAGCTACGTTAATGGGTGCTTTGCAGGGTTTGCAGGGAGAACGCCAGCGGCTGGCAACTCTGGTGACATTAGCTTTTATTCTAATTCTGTTTCCCTTTATCGACATTCAGGCTCAAACCGGCTGGATTGCTACTGTAGTACAGATTCAAATCTTTATTATGTTGGCGCTGGGTTTGAATATTACTGTGGGTTTTGCGGGTTTGTTGGATTTGGGATATGCGGCGTTTTTTGCGATCGGCGCTTACACTACGGCTTTGCTATCTTCTGGACAGTTAAATATTGCTTGGAACTTTTGGGTGGTACTGCCGATCGCGGCCGGTGTAGCTGCGATCGCGGGCGTAATCCTCGGTATTCCGACACTGCGGCTCAGGGGCGATTATTTGGCGATCGTTACCCTCGGTTTTGGCGAAATTATCCCGGTTGTCTTTAGGAATTTAACGGCGATTCGGATTGACGAACCAGTCTCGAAGATTGTTGCTTCCCTGCTGGGGAAACCCGAGTTGGTGCTGTGTCTGGTTGGGTGCGATCGACCTTTTAACCTCACCGGCGGCGAAGCGGGCATAAACCCGATCGGGCGTCCATCTCTCCCCATCGTCGGCACTTTCAGCACCGGCAACTACTTTCCCTGGTACTACCTAATTTTGCTGCTAGTTGTCTTTGCTTACTTCATGATTTCGCGGCTGCGAGATTCCCGCTTGGGGAGGGCATGGAATGCCATGCGCGAAGATGAATTAGCCGCGAGTGCGATGGGCATTAACCTAGTCAAAACCAAACTTTCGGCTTTTGCGATGGGAGCGACGTTTTCGGGCTTTGCAGGTGCATTTTACGCCGCCTATATCAGCGCAATTTTTCCCAGCGTTTTCGATTTCTCGGTGTCGGTAATCATCCTGTGTATGGTGATTTTAGGCGGTTTGGGCAACATGACCGGGGTGATTTTGGGCGCTATCATTATCATGTCTGCCGATCGGCTTTATCTGCCACAATTAGCGCAAGTCCTCAAGGGTTTTCTGAATACTTTTGTACTCCCCAGGATTGCAATTCCCCAGTTACAAGACTTTCTGGCAACCAGTTTAGACCCGATTCAAATGCGCTTATTTCTCTTCGGCTTAACTCTTGTTGTCATGATGATCGTGCGGCCGGAGGGGCTGATTCCTGATAAGATCCACCAAGCTGAACTGCATTCTGATGCTGAAGCGAGCAATGAGTCTTTAGCAGATGCGAGAAGTCAATAAGTAGGCAAGGGCAAAAACCCTCGTATTTTGTAGGCAGGTTTAACTAAGAATCTAGGATGCAAGGGAGTTTATAAGTGTAAAATAAACCTCCCCATCTAATGTTTATTTGTAACCCACTACTTAGTAAGCGTGAAAGGTTAGCCATGAAAAATGTAACTGGTACGGCTTTTATAGTTGCGGAATTTAGAGCAGAAGAGAATGAAGAGGCAATTCCTCTTTACACTGATAATGTAGTAAAAATCTGGTTGAATGAGGAAACAAAAAAAATAGCTGACCAAATAGCTCAAAACTCTCCCGCCGCTAAAGAAATGGTTAAGTTGCGGACTAAATATTTTGATGATGTTTTGTCAAATCACATTTTAGGAGGTTGCAAGCAAGTAGTTATTTTAGGTTCGGGTTTGGATACTCGCGCCGCGAGAATTAATGGAGAAAAAGTCACTTATTTTGAAATAGACGACCGCGCGACTCTTCAATTAAAAGAAGAAACTCTCAAAGCGAACAAAGTTACTGCCAATGTTCGCTACATTCCCGGCGACTACGTAAAAGATGGTTTAATGTCCTTGCTGAAACAGAGTGCATTTGATTTCGCTCTACAGACATATTTTTTGTGGGAAGGCAACACTACCTTGCTTGACAAAAAAGATGTAATATTTGTATTAGAACAAATTCGCGACAATTTTCATAATTTCCGATTGTCTTTTGATTATATGTCGGAAAAGGTAATTTTGAGAACGACGGGCTACCAAGATATCAATGATTACATAGATAAATACGAAAGTATGTATGCACCCTGGATTACTGGGTTTGAAAACATTGCAACTTGGGCTGACGAACTGAATCTCAAAGTTATTGAAAACTTTTCGACTGCTGATTTACACGCACAATATCGCCCTGGACGTTCGCTAGAATCTAATCTTTTTAAGTTCTATTTTGTTTGTACTTTAGAAAATGCAGTAGGGTGCGTCAGTCCCGATATTTGACTCAACTGAGACAATTGACTGCTGACGCACCGCAGAGCACAGCAAAGACGATCGCACTTTGTCTGTACGCTAATGCCTCCAAAAGTATTTGCCAATGTCTCAGGTAGGCTAAACTAGGAATTAACCAGCTTGGTCGTCACGGCACCAGGATTAGCCATCCTCTGTATCGTCTGGCCAAGGCGGAATCCCTCCAATTATTCAAAGCTATGACTTTAGCGACAAAACAAATCATTGAAAAAAGCAATTACACCGAAGAAATTAAGGGAGTTGGAGAACAATTTGCAGCGATACAAAAATCCTTAGAAAAAGCATTCCAATCTCAAGATGCTCTGACACCAGAGGAGGGTATTAGAGAGCTGCTGTCAATGTACGAGCTTTATCTCCATATTGAATCAGAAAGCAATCCTTCTGATAGACATAAAAGCTTAGAACAACTTGAACGTAGCGTCGAAGCATTTAAGACAAAGTACAAAGACTTTGCCCCGAAGGAAGCTGTTGATGGCATAGAAAATGTACAACTTTGGGCTAAAATATCTAGAACAAGGATCTCTGCCCAATTATATATGCTTGCTGCATCTCTTGAAGACAACGAAGTAAAGCAACTAGGATTGTTTTACGCAGGACTCATTAATTTATTAGATATTGCAGAAAATTATCTAAGCTTCTTTACCAAAAGAGGTCGCGAATTAGCCAAAGATCTAGCTCAGACATTTATCAGCTATAAAACATTTGAAGATTATGCCAAGAAAAGACCAGCAGATGAAATCACCAGCCAAGCTATAGGCATAAGAAATGCAGCCAAAGCAATTTTGTGGGAAATTGATAGACACGACCGCCAAAAATTTTCGTATAAATCAATCTATGAAGAAGCCAACAATGCACTAAAAACAGATGATAAAGAAGAACTCCTTAAAACTCTGCGTTCCTGGCGTGAAGAGTACATTAATGAGCTTGAAAAGCTATCAGACAACTAGCAACCTAATTCATGAGTACGTTGATTTTTTTAGATACGGGTGTCCTCGGAAAACTCATACATCCCGATGTTGAGCAAAGCAAAACTAGGTTGGCTCAAAATGCTAAAAGCGAAGTTAAAGAATCGATTCTAGAAGCAATTGAATGCAATGAATGGTTAGAGACGCTAATAAATAAAGAATATTCTATAGCTATATCCGAAATCGTAAACTATGAAGCAAGGCGCGAGCATATCAGACGAATCCGCGATCGCAAATCTGGACTCGAAGAGAAACAAAAAGCTCTTAAAGCTATTGAAAGGCTAGATGCGCTAATCACAAAAAAAGGAGTTGCATATTTTCCAGTTACTTGCGAAGAGGGCAACGTAATGCAAGAAGCGGCTGAGTTATGGGCTTTTGCACACAATAATTCTTATGTAGCCTACGATGCAGACTTAATCATAGCCGCTCAAGCCGTCATTATTAAGAGAATAGGAATAGAGGTAATCATTGCAACAACTGATACCGAAGACTTTAACCGATTGCTACAACAGTACCACATCGAAGCTAGGCGCTGGAGAGATATTAAACCTTAGCTGAACTGTCTCTCATTTAATTTTCCAGTGTTTTTGTCCGAAAACTGAAGGGTCAACTTTTTAACAGCTTAACTAATATTAGGAATCACAACCAAAATGTCACTATTAGAAGCACAGCAACTTACAATGCGATTCGGTGGTTTGACTGCCGTCAACCAGGTTAGCTTAACCTTGGAAAAAGGCTCGATCGCCAGTTTGATCGGCCCCAACGGCGCGGGCAAAACTACTTTTTTTAATATGCTGACTGGTATCTACAAACCGAGTGGCGGTCAGTTGCTTTTGGAACAGAAGAATATCACGGGTTTGCCGCCAGATCGCCTGACTACTTTCGGCATTGCTAGAACTTTTCAAAATATCCGCTTGTTTAACAACATGACTGTGCTGGATAATGTTTTAGTAGGTAGACACTGCCGATTGAAAACAGGTTTGTTGGGTGCAATCCTCCGCCCTCCCGCTGTGATTGTAGAAGAGCGGGAAGCTAAGAAAAAAGCCTTGATTATGCTTGATTTTGTCGGTTTAGGTGCTTCTAAAGCCTCGGAGTTGGCAAAAAACCTTTCCTACGGCGACCAGCGCAGATTGGAAATTGCCAGGGCTTTGGCTTCCGATCCGAAAGTGTTGCTTTTGGACGAACCGACTGCCGGGATGAACCCGAACGAAACGGCTGATTTAACTCGCTTTATTTACCGAATTCGCGATGAGTTGGATTTGAGTATTTTGCTGATTGAACATGATATGAAGGTGGTGATGGGAATTAGCGATCGCGTCAGTGTTATGGAGTACGGTACTAAAATTGCTGAGGGAACTCCGGCCGAAGTTCGCGCCGATCCTCGCGTGATTGAGGCCTATTTGGGAAAAGAAGAAGATGGACATGGATAATGGGTATTGTGTGCCGACAGATCGGTCAGGTGGGCAGTGTGTATCCTCGGAAGAAGCGATATAATGTCCGGCCAATTAACCCTAATAAAATTAGGGCGGGTTTCAACAAAAATCTGTCATTGAAACCGATAATATTTATCAACCAGCCCAGGGCGACAGCATTTTATAACGAGCAATTCAACGGAAACGATAGGATGTGCACCTCGCACAGCCTACCGATTAACATTTGGGGTTTTTCCTAAACTTTTGATTTGACTCCCGACATTATTTTCTTGTGTTTTCTCTGCCTGACAAACAATCCTAAAAATATTGCAGTACCTAATACTGTGCTCGGTTCGGGAACTGCTTCTGCTTCTGCTTCTGTATTTGCGATATTGTTCTTAACTTCTACTAACCTTAAGTTAGTGGCGCTGTTGAATGTCCGCGAATATACCCCAGAAGTATACAGGAGGCTAGCTGCTGCACTTTCTTCAGCCATAAAATTAAAGTTAATTTGTGTGGGTTTAAAGCTGTTGCTAACGAAGGCATTTGCAGAAAAGCCACTAGAAGAGTCTAAACCGATGGCAAATTGAAAAGAGTCTAACAAAATGTTAGTAACAGTGTTAATCACCCAGAAAGATATACTGCTATTTGCCCTGGCCCGTTCGGATTGGGGGTTGTCAACTGATGTTAAAAGAGCTAAAAATGTCTGAAAAGTGAAGGAAAAAGTTTCTTCGGCATCAATGAAGAAGTCGCCGATCACTGCTGCTTGACTTTGGGCTAAACCGGAATAGTTATTTCCGCTGCCTATGACTTCACTTTGCGATAGATTTGCTGCCAGCAATTCGTGACAGTTAGATATAAAAAATGCCTCAGCGTTCGCTTGGCTAATGACTGCACCGCTATTAGCTATTGTCTGAGTGTTAGTGTTAGTAGATGTACCTGTGTAAGTCGGGGTGTGACTGAAGTTGTCAATCGCTACTTCTGCTGCAGAACCGGCTATTGTGGCAGCACTGCTGGGCGCAATACCTACACTCAAGCTGGTTACTAAAGGAGTTGCTAATAAAAATGCGATCGCTCCGCTACTGTGATTAAATTTCATGGTAAATCTCCTTAAATTTGAAAATTGAAAAATTTTAATTGCTGTTATGGGTAAGTTGTAGCGGTTGGTTTCGCTTACGTCTTAATACTACCTATTTACTTAGAGATTTTTGTAAAGCTACTGTCAAGAAATCTTATGTTTAAGTAAAACTTATGTAAAGTCGATCGCCACAGCTACTAAAAATACATCGTAGGGGAGCTAGGGCTGGTGTCGATCTAAGTAAAATTACTGCTTACTCTAAAAAAGCTTGATTTTAAATAAATGCAATAAAATTTTATAATTAGTCGGGATAATATAATAAAGCACAAAGCAGAGAGAGTAATGATGCTAGAAATTAAAGACATTCACACCTACTACGGAAATATCCACGCTCTCAAAGGAGTATCGCTAACAGTCTCGCAGGGAGAAGTTGTGACATTAATCGGCAGCAACGGGGCGGGGAAAACGACCACTCTCCGCACGATTCAAGGACTGCTGCGCCCGCGCCAAGGCACTGTATTATTTGAGGGAAAGCCTTTAGAAGCACTATCTACAGAGGCGATCGTCCGTTTGGGGATTTCTCAAAGTCCCGAAGGGCGGTTGATTTTTCCGCGAATGACGGTGCAAGAAAACCTAGAAATGGGTGCTTATCTCCGCAACGATACTCTCGGTATCAAGTCCGATATGGAAAAAGCATTAAATTTATTTCCTCGTTTGCGAGAAAGAATTAGTCAAAAAGGGGGAACTCTCAGCGGCGGCGAACAGCAAATGTTGGCGATCGCCCGGGCTTTGATGTCGCGCCCCCGCTTGTTATTATTGGACGAGCCGAGTATGGGATTGGCACCGATGTTAGTAAGTCAAATTTTTGCGATCGTCCGCGATATTAATGCTGAAGGAACAACTATTTTACTGGTGGAACAAAACGCCCGCATGGCTTTAAGTGTAGCCCACCGCGGTTATGTCATCCAAACTGGTCAGGTTGTAGTCGCAGGTAGTGCTAGCGATTTGCAGTCAAATGAAACTGTTCGCAAAGCATATTTAGGTGAAAGTTAAATATGGGCATGGGGCATGGGGCATGGGGCATGGGGCATTGGTTATTGAAACTGACAACTAACAGCCAAAAACCGACAAATAACAAATAATATCGTTTCCGGTTGCATCGGTATTGTTCAAACAGTCAACAGTCAACAGTGAACAGTCAACAATTCCGGAGGAGTGAAACCGGAATTGATATAACAAATTACCCTATTTGCGATCGCAACTTCCCCGTTTCCAATTCCGTCTCAAAAGCCGCCCGCACCTTTTCCCACTCCGCTTGGGCTTCCAACAGGCGATCGCGCGCCGTAGTCACATCAAAAACCTGTTCCCCTCCAGACTCAACCGCCAGGCGACCCATATACTCCAACTCCTTGCAAACAGCAGAAAAAGACACGGCTCCTAAATTGGCGCTGCTCGACTTCAGCGTGTGAGAAGCCAGCTTCAAACTATCAGCATCTCCGAGAAAAATAGCCTCCTTAATAGTTTCTAAATGTTGCGGTGCGTCTACCAAATATATCTTAATCAGCTCGCCCAAAAAATCTGGGTCTTCCTCATCGTCTAGCTCGCGGAGATTCTGCAAAATATGAAAATCAATCGGCGAATCGGCTCCCGGTTGAACGCTCGAAGATGTCGCAGCATCACTGTCAATGCGATTAGAAATATCTTGATTGTTTTGCTCAGTAACCGCATCCAATTCATCCCGATTCAGAGGTGAGCATTTGCTCAAGGCGATCGCCAACTCTTCCCGGCGTACCGGCTTAGTAATATAATCGTCCATACCTGCTGCCAGACACTTTTCGCGATCGCCCTGCATCGCATTAGCAGTCATCGCAATAATTCTCGGCTTCTTGTTAGCCGGCCATTCCTGACAAATGCGGCGCGTCGCTTCCAACCCATCCATGTTCGGCATCTGCACATCCATCAGCACAACATCGTAAGATTGCCGCTTCAGGGCCTCCAAAACCTCCAACCCATTAGCCGCAATATCAGCCCGATATCCTATCCTGTCGAGTAAATGCGTAGCGACTTTTTGATTCACCACATTGTCCTCAGCCAGCAAAATCCGAATCTGACTAGAATTAGTTGCATCCTGTCCGGCTGAATTCGCCGCAACCTGCCTCAAAACAGCAGGCGTCCGCTGCACGCGGTGCTGTTCTTGAGAATTTTCAAAATACTTCAATCCCGAAGTCACAGTCACCACATTTGAAACTTCTCCCCGGCCGCTTCTGCCAGTAACATATCCAAAAACTTGCAGCAACACATTATAAAACTGGGACTGTTTTAAAGGCTTAGTTAAAAAAGCAGAAAAATGTACTTCTGTAGTTTCAAGTTTTTTCCACACTTCTGCCTTACTTAAATAAGTAAACAGCACCAAAGGTAGTGCTATTTTGCGCGGGTTTTTAACTTTGATGACATTCGGATTGATACCATCGTCGCCCGACAAATTGCTCAGCTCAAATTTCCGAATCTCCACAGCCAAAGCCACACCGTCCATATCTGGTAGATTCATCGCCAAAATAGCTAAATCGAGCGGCGAGTTTCCTTTGATAATTTCCAAAGCCTCAGCACCCGAAGTTACAGCCACGGGTATCATTCCCCAAGACTCTGCCTGCCGGATCAAAACTTGCCGGTTAATGGCATGATGCTCAACAATTAACAAGCGCTTACCAGCGGCAAATTCGGGTCTTTTTTCCTCAGCCCGGATGTCATTCGCTTCAGCAGTCACCGTGAAATAAAAAATCGAACCCGAACCCGATATCGACGGCGGAGTAAATTCTGCAGGCGACCTTCCAGCGATACTTTGTCCGATCGCAGAAACTCCCGGTTGAGACTTAGAACTTCCCGGACTTACCTGGCTGACAACCCACATTGTACCGCCCATCATATCGCTCAAACGCTGGCTGATAGCCAGTCCCAAACCCGTCCCGCCGTAATGTCGCGTTGTCGAAGCATCCACCTGCGAAAAAGCTTTAAACAGGCGATCCATCCGGTCTGGCGGAATGCCAATTCCCGTATCTTGGACAGCAAATTGAATCTCGTATTGTCTCCTGCGTGCCAACTCTCCCTGGTTAATTAATAGCGGTTGTGGCTCTAGAATATTAATTTTTTCCGGCGAACTATTAGCAGCTATCTGTTCAATTTTCCTAGCCGTACAGCACACCACAATTTCTCCAGATTCTGTAAACTTAACTGCATTGCCCAGCAGATTTACCAAAATTTGGCGCAGCCTCGTGACATCTCCTAAAATGTTTTTCGGAACAGAATCATCAATAAAGTAAGCCAGCTCTAAACCTTTTTCTGATGCTCTCGGAGCCAATAATTCCAGAGATTCTTCTATACAGTTTTGCAGCTCGAAGGGGCTGCGTTCCAAATCCAATTTTCCAGATTCAATCTTGGAAAAGTCGAGGATATCGTTAATAATAGTCAGCAAAGCATCGCCGCTGGTACGAATTGTCTCCACAAAATCCCGCTGTTCTGGAGTTAGTTCCATATCCAGCAGCAAGCCCGTCATCCCGATTACCGCATTCATCGGAGTGCGGATTTCGTGACTCATAGTCGCTAAAAATTCGCTCTTAGCTCTGTTAGCAACTTCCGCCGCTTGTCGCGCGTGCTCCAAAGCTTCATTTTGCTCTGCTAACTGTCGCTGTCGCTGAACTTCCGTTTCTAAGAGTTGTGCTTGAGCTAAGGTAATTCCAACTTGAGCGGCAACATCTTCTAATAGTTCAATTTCGTCGGGATTCCACTGGCGAGTTGCATCGCACTGGTGCAAAGTAATAATTCCATTCGGTTCTCCTTGATAGGAAGTGCGAACAGCCAACATAGATTTTAATCCGATGCGGCGGCACATCGGCACCGAAGATTCCAGCAAAGGATCGGCAAACACATCGGGAGATGCCAGGGCTATATCCTCAGCGAGGAGTTTTTCTGTGTAGGGGTTATAAGTGACAGAAAGTTCTAAATCTAAAGCCGATTCGTGACCGGGTTCTAAGTATTCGGCGACGCAAGGAAGGTGGGGATAAGGTTCGGAAAGATAGGTGTGAATTGTACAGCGATTGACACCAAATACGCGGCCGATTTGGGTGGCGGTAGTTTGAAAAATTTCTTGAGTGTCTAAGGTCGATCGCACTTTTTGAGTAATTTGTTTGAGTAGTAAAACGCGCTGGTACTGACGTTGCAAAGTTCGCTCTCGCTCTTCGCGGGCAATTTCTGCACCGATGTAATTGCCCATCAACTTTAAAATTTCAAAATTCAGCGGTTTAAAAGGAGATTTAGTGGTGCGGGAAGTAAAGCTCAAAGTGCCAAAAACTCGCCCTTGCACTATTACCCTCGTCCCCACAAAAGCCTCCAACTTGCGGACGCTGTAAGCGGGGTGGTTGCGCCACTGAGTAGTGCCTGCTGATTCGACAGAAATAGGTTCGCTCGATCGCAAAACCTCTCGCTCAAAGGTTCTGCTCAAAGCAAAACCGTCTCCTTTAGCAAATCCAAAGGGAAAATCTTCCGGTACATAAGCCGCAATCACTTCGTAGCGATCGCCCAAAACCCTGCCCAACAGCCCGATATCCATCCCAAACTGACTGCAGCCCATTGCCAGCAACCGGATCGTTCGATCGTCAAAAGAGCCTTCCGAGCTCACCATTACTTCGTAGAGCGATCGAATTGCCCGCTCGCTTTCCCGCAGTTCCTCCACTCCTTCGAGGCGGTTGCAGACATCGTGCAAAGTCCCGAAAATTCCCGCTATTTCGCCTTGCGAATTCCGCCGGACTTGGGCAAATAGTTCCACGGAAACAAAGCCGGAATTACTGTGAATTCCCAAGGAGTTTTTCTCCGAACCAGGCTTGGACTTAAATCGCAGTTCTCGCCGTTCAAATTCCGACTTCCCGGACAGCAAAGACTCGAATAGATGTGCACATTGCTCGCGCTCATCTGGATGCACCCAATCTAAAAAATTAGTTTGCAAACTTTCGGAAACCGAAAAATTCGTAATTTCCGTCCAAGCGCGGTTGAGAAATTTCCAAACTCCCGCCACATCTATGTGGAAAATTACTGTTGCTTTCAAAGAGTCAAATAGATGGAATTGTTCTCGATCGCGATCGCGGTTTTTGACTTCAAACTCCTTGTTTAGAGTAATATCTGTATGAGTTCCTACTACCCGCAGCGGTTTGCCGGTAGCGCTGCGTAAAACTTGACCTCGGTTCAGCACCCAGATAGTGCTGCCGTCTTTACAGTACATCCGATATTCTGCTGCAAAATCCGGTGTCTTTTGGGCGAAGTGTTCTTCTAAAGCTGCCTTTACCGAGTCAATATCATCTCGGTGGATGCGACTCCACCATTCCGATCGGCGATTCGAGATTTCCCCTTCTTGGTAGCCCAGCATTTCTTGCCACCGCGCCGAATAAAAAAACTCATCTGTTTCGAGATTCCAGTCCCAAATCCCCTGATTGTTGACAGCAGGGGGGAGATTTGACCCCTCTACGAAACTGTCGCGAGAAATTTCAGCCATCTCGTGGCTATTTGCTGCCGTTCGCTGTATTTCTGCTGAGAGTTTTTTGTATTGAGCGTGGCTAGATTCTAGCTGGCGCTGCAAAGCGATCAAGCCAGAATGCAGAGATTTTGAATCCAGCGCTTGTAAAAGGATAGTTTTAGGATTGATAATCCCGATCGGGTGATTTGTTTCGTTGATGACTAATAAAGGCAACTGGCAGTAGTGTTTTTGCAGCAGCGCGACGGCTGCTTCGAGGGTAGAGTGCGATCGCACCAGCGGCGGCGAACTGCTGCAAATTGCTCCCGCTTTAATTTTGTTAGAGTCTCTTCCCAGGGCCTGCAACTGCACGATATCCCGCGAACTTACCACCCCAACCAGTTTGTGAATGTTGGGATTTGTAAATTTGGAATTGTGAGCCGCTGCTGTCGAGTGTTGATCGGGGGTTTCAGTGATTAATACATAACTAACATTGTGTCTAAACATCAGTTGCGCCAAATAGCGAACCGAAGAATTAGCAGGAGCGTGAATTATTCGCGAGGCTGCTATTTGAGGGATTTGATAAAGTTTAATTAAATTTGCAGGTAGCTCTACTTTCTGATGCAGAATTGGCAGCGGCGGAGGGAACGCGAAAGTCGCAGGTGGCGAACCGCTGCTAATTGCTTTTGGTGTCGATTCCCCAATTCCCTGCAACATTTGCACCAAGCTTTGAGAGCTAATTAAACCGACAAGTTCTTCAGCCTCGCTGACGACGGGCAAATGGCCGATCTGATTTTTCTCCAGCAGATTTGCTAAGGCAAAAAAGTCGGGAATTTCCGATTCTCGGGCTACAGTTACGGTTCTGATCATGATTTGCTCGATCGCAAATCCCCTCAAAGCAGCGCCGATCGAATTTAGCTGTACGACATCTCGCGTTGTAAAAATCCCCAGCACTGTCTGGCCGCCCGCATCGGGAGCTTTTGAGCCGTTGAGACGCAGCCCGTTGCCTCCTGCGTGTACCGCGTGCGGTACACCCTTGTAGAAACCCGACTGTTCCCGCAATTGTGGGGAAGTCCCGTTCGCGGGATTTCCGAGTTGAGAATTCCCGCGCGGTTCTACCACGAGGACGTAACTGGCTCCTGTGCTACTCATCAGCTCGATCGCCTTTTCTACGGGCGTCTCAGGGGTGACAGTGAGGGGATTGCGGTTGATGACCTGACTGAGGGAGGGAATAAACATCAGGGGACATAAGAGGATATTTGTTGGAAAAATCCGAAAAGCGGGCAGCAAGTTGATTGAGAGGCTTTACCCGCGAGATTTCCAAGCGCGCTCAAAGTTTCTGTACGATTCAACTCACCCATACTTCCAGCATATTGGCATTTAAAATTAATTCCGTGCCATATCCTGATAATTGACGGCTTCTGACTTTCAGAACCAATGCTATCTGCCAGAGGGCGGACATGAAGGCGGGCGGGTAATTCCTCGCCCAGCCTAACTGCTGCGGGTTTACGAGCAAGAATTTCTACGATTGTCTGGACTGCACCCTACTTTCTGCCCCTCAACGGAACTCTCGCTCGCATTCTGTTTGAGGCAAGATACCTGCACCCTACCAATTTACCAGCGACAGGAGGGGAATCACAACAGGACGACTTAGGTATGGCAACTGTGCAATTAGGGGTTAGAGGGTTCCAGGGTTCCAGGGTTCCAGGGCTAAACACGCAGAAAATAAATAATTCTGAGCATAACTAATTCTATCTTATCCCAATTATGACCCAGAGGATTTGAGCTTCAATTCTGGCGATCGAACTTGATGAGAATAGCGCTGTTCCCTGCGAGTGCAAAACTCGCATTGCCGCCCTTGGGCCTTAAGCTACCAACAACCTCATCCATTGTTTGAGAACTGAACTCCCGCACCGTGCCATTACCAGTTTTTATCAGCTCCGAAATATCAGCATTAACAGTGTAAGATGTTGCTCGGTCATTGACAACCAGCAAGTAAACATTCTTGCTAGCATCAAGAGTTGCAACTGCCATTAAATCCGAACTGTTAGTGATAGGAAAAAAGGTAGCTTTCCCGCCCTGCAAAGCCCTAATTCCCATCCGCAAAGCATAGTAGCCCGCGCGCCGTTTTCCCCCGTCCCCTAGCAAACCTTCCGCCAGTCCCAGCTTTCCCCAGTCGTACAAACAGAATATGTGACTGCCATCAATATAATTATCCCCCGGTTGGGAACCTCGAATCAAATTCTTAATCAAATTTAAAGCTAAAGATAAATCGCCGTAGCTAATTTCGTAAGTTCCCCATTCTCCTACCCAAAGTTGCGAGTTAGCGCGGACAGTACCGTTCATCCAGCCGCGCACTTTGCGGGTGTAGTTAGAAATATCTGCATCGTAGTTGTGGACATTGACTGTATCGAAATAATTCGGTATTTCCTGCAAAGCACTAGCGGGCTAATTGCTGCCGCCTGCGGTTTTCGGGCCGTGAATGCGGTAAGTGCGATCGGGCAAATAAGTTTTATAAACAAAGTCGATCGCATCTTTTGCCACCTTAACCAATTCAAAATAGTCAGCCCTAGTCCCGCCCCAACCCCGATCGCGATTGTCCGGTTCGTTGTGAATTTCCCAATCATCAACGCGGTAATCATTGCGAACATTCAGCCAATAAACCGTAGCAAAAACGTGTTCCCACCACTCGTTCCAATCTTCTCCTGTGCGCGGCGGATTAAGTTGCAGCGCCCAACTCGGCTTCCAGCCACTATCTACATTCCGAATACTCACCACCGGGCGAATATTTGCTTGTTTAAGACTATTAAAAATAGTTTTGGCATTGCCTTGCCAAACCGTACCGGGTTGTCCCGACCACCAATAATCGCTACCCTGGGGTGGATTAGTCATAATCCGATCCCAATGCGCCCAATTAATTATATTTGGATTTGTCTTAATTTCGTCAATAGATGGCCAACCGTATTTACCGTCGTCGTCTTCAGCTTCCCACCGGGACATCCCGCCGTAAATGCGGTAGGTATTAATTCCCAAATCTTGCAAATCTTTGATGTCGAAATTGATATTGCCCTCGACTGCACCGATGTAGCGAGTGCTGACACCCGCAGCAGTACCGGAAATTTTAATTGTTTCGATGTTTTGAGCAAAAGTTGTCGTTCCGATGAACAACTCTAGGCTGAGGGCAATTAAAAGGCCTATAAACAAATTCAGAATTCTAGTTTTTGATAACACGTGATTATTAACTACTAATTTTGGTTATTTTATGCCCGAGGTAAAGGAACCCATCGCTAACCTAACTCGACTTGTGATCGAGTTTGTTAGGTTTTGTAATAAAAAAGCATTAACTATACCAATTTCAATAATTAATACATAAAGTAAAATAGCACGGGTAGCCGTCAAAAGTGGAGGTTCACCTCGAACAACCACAGTAAAATATTTAGGTATAACAATTAACCCTATAAACTGCGTCAAATATAGTTCATAGGAAATATTAGAAATCCATGTTAAAAATCTCCTTGTCAAGTCTGAAAAATTCATTAAACTTCTACAAACATTAAAAACACTTACAAATATGCCAAATCCAATGAAAGCATCATAAAAAGACAGTCCAACAGGTAAAATCACGCCGAAAAATTTTATTTCATTGGAAAATGTGAAGGAACCCATAATACCCAACATTTCAAAAATTATTGCTAGGGCTATTGTGACTGGCTTAGTTAGGTAATTAATTAATAAAGTAGGATTACTTGCATAAACCTTTGCCATTGCCATTCCTAAACAAAACTCAAATAACCTTGAAATTGCTAAATACCCGGGATAAGTCATGTCGCCCAATATTGGTTTAAACAGGTTAAATCCTAACAGTAAAACTAAAAATGTATAGGTAACTTTAAGGATAAAAAAACTTAAAATAAAATGTTTGATAGAAACTTTCTGTAAAAACTTAAATATCAAAAAGAAACACAAATAAAATTGAATTAGTGGAAACATAAACCAAGAAAATGGTATTGCTTTATCGAGAATTATCCAACTTCTCCAAAATGACCACCAATCAAAGTAGCCATAAAATAAATCCGCTCTTAACCGAGGAATTATCAAAGATACAGCTAAAAGTATCCAGTAGGTAGGGTAGATCCGGAAAAATTTTTTACTCATAAAATTTATCCAGCTTTCATCAGGTTTTAAAATTCTTGAATAAGCCAGTCCAAACCCACTGAGAATGAAAAAAATATGAACTCCCTGATATCCAAGCAACAAAAATATATTCACCAAATCAAAAACTATATTGCCTACCCTATTAAAGGGTAGGGGAAAAAACTTAGCAATCGTCGAGGCTGGACCTACTACTTTTGCATACTCGAAAAAGTGGCTGTATCCAAAAAAAGGAGGCAAGAAATTGAAATACCAAAAATGAACCCCCACTACCCAGCAGGCAGCAAAGCCTCTCATCATATCTAATTCTTGAAATCGATTATACTTCATAAATAAAAATATGCGTTTAACTCAAACTTATAGCAACAGTCAAAACATTTACAATGTCAAGCCTAGGATGTACTCGATCGCTCTTAGGATGGAGCAAAAATTCTACTCTATGTTATAAGCGCCAGCCCTGTCAAGGTGCTGAAGAAGACCCTCAAACCCGTGAAATATCGAAGGCTGCGATCGTTAAATTTTCTTCTTTTAACAGGTGATTAAGAATAAACTAAGTTTATTGCCGATCGCCAGTCGGTAGGATGAGATAAAGTCGATCGATCGCACCAATAGGCTATGAGGGCAGTTTGCACCCACAAACTACTAGATTTCAAGCGTTTGAGGGAGTTATATACCAGGCTCGGCAGTCACGCCAAACAGGGCAGGTTATCAGCATCAAGCCAATCGCATTTGCCGCATAACCGCAGCGTGAATCATCCCTAAATTGCGCGCTGCGGTTATGCGGCGATGTTTTTCGATCGCGGATTATACAGCAAATTCCATGTATATATAATACATTATATTTAGTACCTAAGCGAAAAAAATGAAACCCTATTCTATCGAGTTGCGTGAGAAAATAGTTAAAATCTATGAACAAGGTGATACATCAATTAGGAAAGTAGCCGCCAGATTTGATGTTAGTAAGGGGTTTGTTCAAACAATTTTAAAATACAAACAAACGACTGGTCGCGTTCAACCCAGAAAACAGAGGGGAAGCCCCAAAAGAGTGTTAAACTCGCGCCGGACTGAATTGACCCAGATGGGAGAAAAATATCCGGAGAGCATCGTTGTCAGAATATTGGGAATATTGGCGTTTGAACTATATGAAAATGTGCAGTCGAAGTTAATTAATAATCTCCCAGCCCACAAACGGGCGGCGATTGAACCCTTGCGATTGAACCCTTGATTGAAACGGAAACGGCGCCACTATCCTCAATTTGTCACCGTATTCTCCGGACTTTAATCCGATAGAATTATGGTGTCACAACTGAAAGCTTTTTTACGTCAGTTATCGCCAACCACTACTAAGATGGTTGATATTTTAATTGCTACTGCACGCTTATTTGGTGAATAATAAGCACTTCAAAAACTGGTTAACAAGCTGCTGCTACTGTACTTCATAAACTTGGAATACGCTGTATCAAACCTCAAATCAATTTATCCCGCTCGAAGCAGCAAAACGTCTGAGAACCGATCGCCCTAAAATCACTGATTTGCTGCGTGGGAAACTATCTGAGTTTTCAATCGATCGCCTGTTCCGGTTCTTAAACGCCCTTGGTAGTGATGTGGAGATTCGGGTAATTGCCAAACCTGAATCTGATTCAGACGCTAAGACAAGAGTGATTGCTATTTAGGTGCGATCTAGCGAGGGTTTCCTATCCTAGTTTTAAAAGCATCGCAGAGATAGCGATCGCACTGGCGAAGCACAATAAAAAATGCCACTGTCGCGAAAAATAAGTGGTTAAGAGCGATCGTCAAGCCTGCTGCGATCGTAAATCCGGCTTGAATACTCCCTTTATCTATTACTATAGAAAGGCTAATTTTGTTTGTCAAGTAGCGATTTAAATATCCGAATTATCGAGGGTAAATCATCCGGATTGCGGTTCGATCGCCGCCCAGCAGCTTTTTAGATATTTGTGTTATTGTATTTTTAAGCATGGTTTATTGTGTTCGATCTACTCTAAATAATTCCCAAATGCGGGCATCTGATTCTTGAAACTCATGTTACTAATAAAACTGTGTTTTTGCGGTTCATTGTGAGTTTATCCGGCGGCGACTGTGTTGTGAATTAGAAGTTAAACGGCTCCGTGCGATCGTCAGAATCTAATTTAGAGTTTTGTACGGAATAATGTAATAGAGCGGTGTATCCAATTGTAATAGTAGTTGAATAACTACTGACAACGCACGAAAAAGCTGTCAGATATCACTCCGGCAGCAGATGCTGTATCAACAGCTTTGAATCCGTCTGTCTTTTCTACTACGTAAATTGCCTTGCAATGACTGAGACGCTACCTAATCAAGTAGATCGTCATCTAAGTAACACTTATTTTGGGAATAACACAATTTTATGAACGCACTAATGCAGATTATCGTCCACATTAGAGGTGGATTCTCTCCTGTTATGAGTTCTGTACTTGCGGTTGTCAAAAATTTTCGACTTGGGATAATTTTGGCTTTAGCGTGTCTTGCTTGTATTTTGAGTTATGTTCCTGCTGTTTCGCAAACTTCGCCAACTCAGTTACCTAATACCCTCAAACTGGGAGTTAGGACTTCTGTTTACCCGATCGGAAATAAGATTAATGTAAATTTTTTTACTCAATTTTTGCCTGAAAATAATTTTGTTAGACTTTTTTATGAAAATAAAATTCATAAACCAAATTCTGCTGAAGGGTTTTGCGGCACTTTTGGTAAAGAGCTACAGAAGGAGTTAGCTAGTAATGGTCAACAAATCAAAGTTATATATATTCCTATTGTGAATCAACATAAAGGAGTCGTTGCACCTAGATATGATGGCTTGAAAAGACGTATAATTGATATTGAATGCGGTCCAAATTCAATATCATCTGGTGAGCTTCCAACTGGTCAAGGTATTAAATTTTCTGAGCCTTTCTATGAAACAGGTGTGAAGATTCTATTAAAAGAAGAATTGGCTGAGGAGTTGAATTCAGGAGCTCGCGGGCTAAATAAGATTACAATTAGTGTAGTTAAAGAATCTACAACCTTAAAAGTATTGCAGAGTATAAAGGATATTAATCAATCTAAAATTGCTACTTCTGATAGTGGCGCTGAGGGTTTAACTGATCTAAAGGACAACACAGTACAGGCATTTGCTAGTGATGCACTTATTGTGGGGAGTATCCTTAGAGAGGGAGTTAAAGGAGAACGTAGCGACCAACCTTGGTGGAATATTTTTAACAGAAGAGTCGATCAACAAGGACAACCATTTAGACAACCATACGAAAATTTGGGATACACTATCTACCCAAACAACTCATCAAAAAAGACATATGTAACTGGCAACGAGCCAACAGAAAAGTATGCTATGGCAGTTCTGGAAAAGACGCCGTTTCGTGACGATCTACTTAATGCGATTAATAAAACTTTAGACAAATCTAAATTGTCCAGCGCAGGGCAGAAATTAAAAGAGTATGAAACAAGAGCAAGTGATTTATCATGGAATGGTTGGAAGAAGTTATTGCTTTTCATCAATACTTATATATGGGTGGTTTTCGTACCCGTTATTTGGGCTTTATTTATTCAGTTTTTAAGTCAGATTTTACACGAATCTTGGGTGACAACATTTACATGGGTATCGGGGATAACAGTATGTTTATCGCTGGGGCTAATAGTTATAATTCAGATTTTATTGATAGTTGTACCGCTACTTTTTCCAGGTTACTAACCGTTGCTGAATACAGTTGCTATATCTCAATAATTGGCTGTTATCAATGTCGAAAACAATCTCTATGAGACGCTAAATAAACTCAAATCTCAAATCGATAGACCCAGATAGAAGCAGCAAAACGCCTTGGAATGGATCGCCATAAAATCACTGCTTTGCTGCGGGGCAAACTATCTGGGTTTTCGATCGCTCGCTCGACAATGACTTACCATCGGAACGACAGACCATATCCATGCAGCCGGACTCGATCGAACTTGCGTTAAACTAAGTCAGGTAAATGACTTTCTATACTCATGACTATTTTTACTCTGCGATCGATCAAAAAAGACTTCGGCATCAAGGAACTCTTGACAGATGCCAGTTTCAGCCTGGATGAAGGCGATAAAGTCGGACTCATCGGCACTAACGGTTCCGGGAAATCAACCCTGCTGAAAATGATTGCCGGCTTGGAGTCGATCGACTCTGGCGATCGCTGGGTCAATCCTGGGTCTAAAATTGTCTATCTCCCCCAACAGCCGGATTTGGACGAAAATCACACTGTTTTAGAGCAAGTATTTGCTGACAGCGGCGAACAAATGGCTTTGGTGCGAGAATACGAGGAAATTTCCGATCAATTGTCCCACGGCAAAGGCGATACAGACAAGTTGATGGCGCGGCTATCTGCAGTGTCTGAACGCATTGATGAGGTGGATGCGTGGGATTTGGAAACCAAGGCTAAATTGATTTTGACTAAGTTGGGAATTCAAGATTTTGATGCGAAAATTGCCGACTTGTCCGGCGGCTACCGCAAGCGAATTGCCTTAGCAACGGCTTTGTTGTCCGAACCCGATGTGTTGCTGATGGATGAACCGACAAACCACTTGGATGCGCTGTCTGTAGAGTGGTTGCAGAACTATTTGAACGGCTATCGCGGTGCTTTGCTGCTGATTACGCACGATCGCTATTTTCTCGATCGCGTTACCAATCGCATCCTGGAGATCGATCGCGGCGACCTTTACAATTATGCTGGCAATTACGCTTATTATTTGGAGAAAAAAGCCTTAGCTGAAGAATCCGCCGCCAGCAGTGTTCGCAAACACGCGGGTGTATTGCGGCGCGAATTGGAATGGCTCAAACGCGGGCCGAAGGCGCGCAGTACCAAGCAAAAAGCCCGGATCGATCGCATTAAAGATATGCGATCCCAGGAGTTCAAAACAGCCAACGGCAAAGTCGAAATTGCCACAGCCGGCCGCCGGATTGGTAAGAAGGTAATTGAGTTACTGCATATCAGTAAAGCTTACGGCGATCGCACTTTAATTAAAGATTTTACCTACAATTTCACACCCGAAGACCGGATTGGAATTATTGGCTGCAACGGTGCGGGAAAATCGACGCTGATGGATATCATCACCGGACGCATTCAGCCGGATTCGGGTACTGTCGAAATCGGTACAACCATTCATATCGGTTATTTCGACCAGCATTCAGAGGATTTGACGCCGAACGAAGACCAGCGGGTTATTGAATACTTGAAAAGTGTGGCGGAGTTGGTGCAAACGGCCGACGGGGAAATCATTACCGCTTCTCAAATGTTGGAAAAGTTTCTGTTTCCACCGAACCAACAGTATGCACCGATTAACAAACTTTCTGGCGGGGAAAAGCGCCGGTTATTTCTGTTGAAAGTGCTGATGAGTGCGCCCAACGTGCTGATTTTGGACGAACCGACAAACGACTTAGACGTGCAGACTTTGGCGGTTTTGGAGGATTATCTCGAAGATTTTAACGGCTGCGTGATTGTGGTGTCCCACGATCGCTATTTTCTCGATCGCACGATCGACATGGTTTTCGCCTTGGAACCGGGCGGGAATTTGCGCTTGTATCCCGGCAATTATTCGGTGTATTTAGACTACAAAAAAGCGGAAGAAGCCAAGGAAATAACAGGGCAAAAACAAAAAGAAAAACTTACGCGCACCGTTGAATCTCACAATTCAAAATCCACAAGTTCCACTCAAAAATCTACAAAAGTTTCCTTTAACGAGAAGCGAGAATACGAACAATTAGAAAGTCAAATTCCGAAGATGGAAGCTGAAAAAGAAGACATTGAGAAGATTTTGTCTAACAATGCTCCGAGCGGGTTTGCAGAGATGAAGAAGTTATCGGAGCGTTTGGCTCAGTTGACGCAGGAGATCGATCGGGCGACTGAACGCTGGTTGGAGTTGGCGGAACGGGTGGGTTAATTTGGGGTTGCTGAAATTGGAAATATTTTAAGAGATGTTTTCGATGGCTTCACAAATTTAATGAGAAACGATCAAGAGCTTGGGAAGTATATCGATCTGAAAAGAAGATACACAGCACCCCAGGGCTGTTGACAAAAAATTGTGTCGGTGATATATAAAAGTTACCCAAAAACCGGGTTTTGTGACAAAAAAACTGCATTTGATCTTTTAATTAGGAGTAAAAAACCAGGTTTCTTTGGTATTTCTGCGTAACTCCTAGTACAAATAATCAATGCAGTAGTGTTACAAAAATTACCGCCAACAATCAACAACCCAATCCAGCATCAGGAATTTTCGTCAGTAATTTTGAGCAGAGTACATCTAACTTAAACCATCTTAGATGTAGAAATCCCGTTAATTCCGGTAATTGCTTGATTGCAGTTCAATCGCCATAGCTAACAATCCGGTTTCTCTGCCGATTCTGCTCAGCGACTGTAAAAAAAATCATCTTAGTCCGAGGAATACGATCAGATGAACAACAATCGACTGAAAGCTCAGACAATCTCAGCTCTGGTGAGCTTAGCATTAACTGCTGCCCTTTTTACCTATTCCCCAGTCGCAGCTCAAAATACTCCCACCAATTCCCCCGCACCCGCACCAAGGTCAACCACCGCAGCCACAGCCCCGAAAGCACCGCCCCTAGAAACTCCCAAAGCTGCCCTCAAAACTCCTCCCAACGCTGACAAGCCAACAGAAGTTGCTGTCGGTTTCTACCTCACCAACCTCGGTCGCATCAATCAATCAGATGAGACTTTTGATATCAGCGGTTATTTGTCCGCAACTTGGCAAGACCGGCGTCTAGCATTTGACCCGAAAGCAGTTGGCGATCGGGAAATGCGTTACAGTCCCGAAAAAATATGGGAACCAGCTTTAACGATTGTCAATTCTCAATCAGCAGCCAAAAAAAGCACGGTGGAATTAACCGCACAGCCGGACGGTACGGTCAATTATTTAGAACTTATTAACGCCACTATATCCTCTGACTTAGATTTGAGAAAGTTTCCCTTTGATTCGCAAACAGCTAAGGTTGTTTTGGAATCTTTGTCTTCTGATGAGCAACGTATAGTTTTTAAAACAAATTCCAAGTTGACTGGATACAGTACAGATTCTTTCCTTTCTTTATCCGAATGGCAAATTCTCGGATTCAACAGTACAGTCAATACTAACAAATTTGAAGTAGAAAATAAGAGCTATTCGCGGTACGTTTTTGAGCTAAAACTCAAGCGAAATTACCAATTTTACATCTTTAAAGTCTTTATTCCCCTGCTGCTAATTACGCTGCTTTCTTGGGCGACTTTTTGGATCGATGCTAACGCAGGTTTTTCCACTCAAATGAGTGTAGGGATGACCAGTACCCTCACGGCAATTACTTTTAACTTCACTGTTGCTAATGCTTTGCCTAGATTATCTTACTTGACTCTGCTAGACACCTACATATTTACCTGTTATATCTTTTTCTTTTTGTCGATCATGGCTAATGTCACCGTACATTTCTTGCTCAACAATCACAAAAATCCTGATTTCACCTCTGGGATGATGCGAAAGTTTCGCTGGATGTTCCCCTTAGCTTTTATGCTCTTTCAAGGGATAGTCATGACCGTATTTTTCGGATCGTGAAACTGAAATGGGGAGTTGGGATTAAAATTCTTGTCCAAAATCCAATGATGTACGATCGTCAATATTAACAATAATGTCGCTCGCACGTTGGATGGCAACATTCATCGCGATCGGGCAATCCAAGTTGACGCCAAGTTGATTAAATCGAGCAGGTGCGTCAAAGTTGGGTGCAATATGTCCTTTCCAGTCGCTGACACATGGCACCAGAAGGTCTTGACAAAAAACTTTTTTTGTGGTGTAAGTTAGTCTAAATCTCCCATGAAAAACCAGTAAGACACTCAGGTACAAAGACCAAAAGCGCCGTGATGGCACAATAACAAAGAAGTTTGTCAAAGACTAAACATTTGGTGAGCGGTGAGGTACAATTCACCTATTAAGGGGAATTGGTAAATTTTAAGATTATCCTGTAGAAGTCAAAAGCTAACAGTCTCAGGGTTGTCGAGCAGCGCGAATCAGAGAAAACTATGCCTCAAAAAGTAATCGCCGAACAGATGTCTTTGGAATCAGCGTCAGATCCGATCGCCGTGAGGGCGACGGTGGAAACAGTGCCAGCCGAAGCAGTGGCAGTAGAGTCCTACGCCGATCGGTTGATGGACGAACTGTTTGAAGGAGTCGATCGAGCATTCGACGGTAGCGGCGGACTGCCATCGGAACCAGTGCAGCCTGAATTCGTGGCGCTCAAGTCGATCTCGGTACCTCAAATAGTTTTGTCCCAGTTGGCACCCCCCCAGCCGCAGCGGGACGAAAAAGACGTAGAAGCGATCGCCCGCCAAGTCGCCCTAGAAACAGCCAAAAAACAGCAGTCCAAACAATCCTTCGACAGAATCCTGCTGGGAGCAGCCTGTGGGTCGCTGCTGCTAGTCATGGGGTTGTGGCTGGCAAGCCGGTCGGGACTCGTGCGCTTGCCCGCCGCGGCAAGCGCACCAGAGACACCCGCAGCAAGTGGCAAAAAAGCACCAGACACCCAGTTTGTCGAATACGTGCAGCGCTCCCTAGAAGCGATCGAACAAAAAAAAGCACCCCAACCTAACCCCCAACTTGCAGGAGTTCCCGGAGCCCCCACCCCAGGGACTCTGCCGAGCATTCCAATTTCCGGCGCGCCGCCGGCAACTGCAGGTCTTTCGACAGCAGTCAACCGCATTGCTAATGCCCTGGAACAAGCTGCCTCGCAGCCGGGAGCCCCAGCACCCCAAGTTGTGGTCATCCCTCCCCCCGCTCAGGTGACTGTGGCTCCGGCTGCTCCGGTAGCTGCGGCTCCGGCTGCTCCTCAAACCAGCGCAGTTTCCCCCTCGCCGGCTGCTCCAGCCTCCGGTCGTGCGATCGCCGCTGCAGGCACTCGCTCTCCCCTCGCCGCTTCCCCTTCCCCCTCGGAGTCTCCCCAGCCAAAGATTTTGGCTCGCGAAACCGAACCGGCACCAGCGCCTGCAGCCCAGCAATCGGCGCCCGCGCCCGAGCAATCCGCACCGGCCGTCAGCAGCGCCCCGACTTCCGCCCACACGCTGGTAGGGATTTTGGAGTTGGGCGATCGATCGGCTGCTTTGTTTGAAGTAGACGGCGTAGCCCGCAGAATTTATGTGGGGGAAAGCATCGGCGCTAGCGGTTGGACGCTGGCAGAAATCAAAAATCAAGAAGCAGTGATTCGCAAGGGAGGAGATGTGCGATCGGTTTTTGTCGGCCAAAAGTTCTAATCAGTCATCAGTTATGAGTCATTAGTCATTAGTTATGAGTTAGGTCATCGGTAATCAGTAATGGGCAGCGATCGGGCTGTACCTCACGAGCAGTGAAAACAGTTATAATATCAAATCCGTTAGGATCGGAATAGTAAATTCGAGTTGACTGTTGACGGTTGAGTGTTAACTGTTCGCGGCGTCAACAGTCAACCGTCAACAGTTAACATCGTTCCGGTGTAACCGGAAATGATATAATCTAGGAACCTGCAAAACGTTCTTAATTGCTGAAACCATTGCTCTTATTGCTTCTTCCTTCTATCCGTTAAATCGCTTCCCCAATTCGTTACCAAACTTTCTTCTGCTATAACTAACAACTAAGGATAGATAATCGATCTCCAGTGACTAAGAACCAATGACTAATAACTAATGACCAATGACTAATGACTCATAACTGATGACTGAGGAATTATAAAAAATGGGCTTATTTGATGATTTCAGCCGCTTTCTAGAAACCAGATTAGAAGAATTTTTGCGTAGCAATCCCCATCTGGAATTGCAGGCAATAGAAGAACAACTGAAGGAACAAGAAGAAGACACTCTGCGGTTGATTCTCGATATCCAAAAACAAGAGAAAAAACTGCAAGCCGAAATTCTCTCCGCCGCTCAAGAAATTCAGCGCTGGAACGAGCGAATCAACAAAGCTAAAGCTGCTCAAAGGCTCGATTTAGCTCAAGCCGCCCAAGAGCGGCAAGCAGCTTTGCTGCGTCAGGGAAATCAGCGCTGGGGTCAAATGCAAGGCTGCAAAGAACGGATTGAAAAAGCAAAAGAACTGTACCGCCAAATTCAAGTACGGCGAAAAGAAGTGCGAGCAAAAGCGGCAGAAGCTGCAACTCGAACTACCACTAAAACAGAGCAGAATTGGGATACAAAGGGTTGGAATCAGAGTTCTAACTATAGCAGTTTTACGGCTGCAGACCCTTTAGAAGAAAAGTTTCAACGCTGGGAAGCAGACGAAGAACTCGATCGAATGAAGCGGAATATAGGCCGATAGTTACGAAAGCCTCCCAATCCTTTAGGGACGGATTCACCCGGAACTCGGATTCCCAATGCAAATATTCGTCAACCCTCCATACGCTGCGGTATGGCGATCGCTCGATCGGACTTGATATAATTACCCTCCTAAAATTCTCGGGCCAATTAATCAATCATCCCTACAATATTGTCACCTAATTAATTAGCGTTGCATATTTACGGTACAAGCAAAAGCTCTAATCAACTAAAAAAAATCTATGATTTGTCCCGGCTGTCAATCCACCAATCTGACGGGGTGACAACCCCGTCAGGTGAAAAAGACGAATTCTGAATCAAAAAACAGTTTTTTAATTTAAATCGCTGCGGTTATTTACAACGGTTGCTCTGCTTGAGAAGGCGGCTCTTCTGGCAGCGGGATAAATTCTGTCTCTTGAGGAACCTGAGCAAACCGTCCCTCTCTCCAATCGAGTTTAGCTTGCTCAATGCGCGAGTGGCGACTCGAAACAAAATTCCACCACTTATGGCGCTCACCAACAGGTTCACCCCCAATCACAATACAACGAGCCTTGCCTGAAGCAGAAATGTTTACTTCAGTGCCGGAAGTGAAAACTGCCAACCGATGTTGTTCCAGAGGCACTCCATCAATAACAAGCCCCTCTGTTACGCTGTAAACCGCCTGTTCGCTGTAATGGCCCGGTAAGGTAAATTCTCTTCCAGCAGTCAGTTGCACGTCCAAATAAATCATGGGTGAAAATATTTGAACTGGGGAAGTGCGACCATAGGCCTCACCCGCAATCAGGGTGAAGGAAACTCCTGCGTCCTCCCAAACAGGCAGTTCAGAAGCCGGATGATGCCGAAACCAGGGGTCGGTTTCTTCGTATTCATCGGGAAGGGCTATCCAGGTTTGGATGCCATGCAGGATGGCTTCTTTGCTGCGATCGTCGTCAGGCGTGCGTTCAGAGTGGACAATGCCTCGCCCTGCCGTCATCCAGTTCACCGCACCAGGACGGATTTCTTGAACGCTGCCCACACTATCACGATGCAGCAAAACACCTTCAAACAGGTAGGTGACTGTTGCTAAGTTGATGTGCGGATGCGGCCGGACATCCACGCCCCGGCCGGGTGGAAACACCGCAGGGCCAAGATGGTCAAAAAAGATGAACGGGCCTACAAGTGCTAGAACGTCTGAGGGAAGCAAGCGGCGGGCTTGGAATCCACCCAAATCTTGAATGTGTGGCTCAATGAGATGCTGGATGGTATCCGTCATAATGTTTATGAAGTTGCGAACGCTAATCGTCTATGTCAAAACTGCATTATAAATAAAACCCTGAAAACCCCGCGACTTTAGTCCGGGGATGAAAGGGGTAAGGAGGCTTTAGCCTCCCAGTCTATTTTCTGAGCTCTCAGGATGGCGCTGTCAAGTAAAACCATGTAAATCTTTGTGAACAACTAGAGGTATATTAAGCCGACTCTGGTAGCATAAGACTATCGTGATGAGGTCGAAGTCATGTTAGTTTTTGAGTTCAAAGCATCGGGTAAAAAGCAGCAATTTGACGCTGTAGACGAAGCAATTAGAACGGTGCAGTTCATCCGCAACAAAGCATTGCGCTTTTGGATGGAAAACGAAAAAGTCAACAAATACGACTTGAATAAATACAGCGCCATTCTAGCGAAGGAATTCCCGTTTTGCGACGACTTAAACAGCATGGCCAGACAATCGAGTTCAGAAAGAGCGTGGTCGGCGATTTCACGATTTTACGACAACTGCAAAAAGAAAGTCCCAGGAAAAAAAGGGTTTCCGCAATTCCAGAAAGACAACCGCTCGGTCGAGTACAAAACTACGGGCTGGCGTCTGGCAGATGACCGGAAATCAATCACTTTTACCGATAAAAAAGGAATCGGCAAACTTAAATTAAAAGGAACCCGCGACTTGCATTTCTACCAGCGCAGTCAAATCAAACGAGTACGCTTGGTAAGGCGAGCAGACGGATATTATGTCCAGTTTTGCATTCAAGTTGACCGTTCTGAAAAGATTGAAATCACGGGTAACGCCATCGGGTTAGATGTAGGACTTAAAGAGTTTTACACTGACTCAAATGGCATTGCAGTTGATAACCCGCGTTTCCTCCGCAAGGGAGAACGCAGGTTGAAGAAATCCCAAAAACGAGTTTCAAAACGAGTCAAGGGTTCACAAAACAGAAAAAAAGCTAGAGCGATTCTAGGGAAGCGCCACCTCAAAATAAGTAGACAGCGTAAAGATTTTGCCCTGAAGTTGGCAAGATGCGTCATCCAGTCTAACGACTGCGTAGTCTACGAAGATTTGAGGATTAAAAATATGGTGAAGAATCACTCTCTAGCAAAATCGATTAACGACGCATCTTGGTATATGTTCCGAATTTGGCTGGAATATTTTGGCAAAGTATTCGGAAGAATTACGATTGCCGTACCAGCTAACGGAACAAGTCAAGAATGCTCTAGTTGCGGAACAATTGTTAAGAAAAGTCTCTCAACGCGAACCCACGCTTGTCGGTGTGGATGCGTATTAGATCGTGACTGGAACGCAGCTAAAAATATCCTGAGTCGGGGATTGAGTACGGCGGGGCACGTCGGAACTTGGATCTTAGATCCGAACGCTTGTGGAGAATTGACCGCTACCGATGTTGAAGTAATTCTGCACCGGCAAGTTGATTCTGCGAATCAAGAATCTCCTCGGCTTTAGCCAGGAGAGTGTCAAACAAAAAGCTATCGTTGTATAGGGCGATCGCCATATCAGTGACTGGTCTCAACTTTCCCAATCGAAAGCTGTTGTAGAGTGTCGAGTTCTCAACGAGCTTTCTGCTTACGAGACGATGGAGAGTTCATCACTGACTTGAATCCTACCTTTGACCAGGGAGCGAATCAGACGATCGAGTGAGCCGCGTTCTTCTTCACTGATCGACTCATCGAGGATGGCGGCCATTATGCCGTAGCGGTCAGCTTTGGTAACGCGGTGAGTATCGGTGACAGTGGCAATTAATTCGTTGATAGCGCCGGGAAGAAGATTAACTGGATACATGGGATTGTTTTGAACTCGACACCTTAATCATCTCGTGGTTTCTCCTAAGAGCAAGTGATGGTGCTGGTTTTTTTCCGTGATAATACTGAAAATCTTCGGTGAACCAAGTCTGTGTTACCAGTGATCGAAGTCACAACATTGAAACCAATGCAGCGCTGGAACAATTACAGCATATTCCATGTAGATGTAGATCGCGATCGACCTGGTTTCGAGCAACGGAATCACTGCCAGAGGGGAGAACTGTAAAGAAACCCGGTTTCTAGGGTGTACTTCATAAACCTGGAATACCCTGTACAACCGACATTCTGCCCTTGGGGCGACTCTTGAGGGAGAATTCCCTCACAATTGATGCAAACCTCATGGCTTGGTCAAAAATATCTGAATGTGACAGTCATATCATGTCCGATCGAGTGACCGCGATTAAAAGGGCGGGTTTTTGAGATTGGAGATTGTTGGCAGATATTTTGCGTGAGGGGAGCCCCTACCGTATTAGGGGTAATCTACCGGACATAATATCAAAGGGCGGAATGTGGGGAATCGCCCTTTTATCCAAAATCAAAATAAGTAGACAGACAAAAAATCAGTCCGCCTACTTAACCGCTAACTACAAATCACTCCCACTCGATCGTTCCCGGTGGCTTAGAAGTAATATCGTAAACCACTCGGTTCACCCCCTTAACTTCATTCACAATCCGGTTCGAGATCAGTTCCAACAAATCGTAAGGAACCCGCGCCCAATCAGCCGTCATCCCGTCTTCACTCTTAATAAATCGCAAGACGATCGGGTAAGCATAAGTGCGCTGATCGCCCATCACCCCTACACTGCGAATCGGTAGCAAAACTGCAAAAGCTTGCCAAAGTTCGCCGTACAATCCGTGGCGGTTAATTTCTTGGCGAACAATGAAGTCAGCATCCCGCAAAATATTTAGTCTGTCTGCGGTAACTTCTCCTATAATCCGAATCGCCAATCCCGGGCCCGGGAAAGGCTGTCGGTTCACAATTTCTTCGGGAAGTCCGATCGACCGGCCGACTTTTCGCACTTCATCCTTAAACAGTTTTCGCAGCGGTTCGATCAGCTTAAATCGCAAATCTTTCGGCAAACCCCCCACGTTGTGGTGGCTTTTAATTTTAACAGCAACTCGCTCGCCGCTTTTCGGGTCTGCATTAGTGTCAGCCGACTCAATCACATCAGGATAAAGAGTACCTTGTGCGAGGTAGTCAAAGGGGCCGAGACGCTTCGATTCTTCTTCAAATACGTTGATAAATTCGTGACCGATCCGCTTGCGTTTTACTTCAGGATCGGTAATCCCTTCAAGTTGAGCTAAAAACCGTTCGCGAGCATTAACATACTCAACGTCAATGTGGAATTGCTCTTTAAATAATTTTACCAACCGTTCTGGTTCATACTTCCGCATAAACCCTTGGTCGATAAACATACAGGTAAGTTGGTCGCCGATCGCCTTGTGCAGCAAGAAAGCCAAAGTAGAAGAATCTACACCGCCGGATAGAGCCAGCAAAACTCGTTTATCTCCCACTTGCTCTCGAATTTCGCGAATCGATTCCTCCACAAAAGTAGCTGTCGTCCAAGTCGGTTCGCACTCGCAAATGTGGTAAACAAAATTGCGAATTAAAGCTATTCCCCCGATCGAGTGAACTACTTCTGGATGGAACTGAACGCCGTACAAATTTTTCTCGTGGTGAGCAACAGCAGCACACGGAGTATTGTCAGTGTGAGCGAGGATCTCAAAACCCGTCGGCAGATCGGTACAGGAGTCTCCGTGGCTCATCCACATCGTGCTGCCCTCTTCGACATTTGTCAGCAAATCCGTAGGATCGTCAATAAATAGCGATGCCTTGCCGTATTCGGCTAACTTAGCCCGCTCAACCGTGCCTCCGAGCTGCTTTACCATCAACTGCATCCCGTAACACACTCCCAACACCGGTATTCCCAAATTCCAAATTTCTGGGTCGCAGTGGGGTGCTTTTTCATCGTATACAGAACTCGGGCCTCCTGAAAGAATAATTCCTTTAGGATTGATAGCTTTTAACTGTTCGGCAGTAGTGCGGTAAGAAATAACTTCTGAATATACTTGAGTTTCGCGAATTCGACGAGCAATCAGTTCGGAATATTGCGAACCGAAGTCGAGAATCACGATAATCTGGCGATCTATCTGCTGCCGAAAAGAGGT